>JBLMYK010000035.1:0-18452 GCA_050258235.1 Gemmatimonadota bacterium
GACGTGGGTTCGACGAGCGCGAGTCCGGTGGACTCGCGCCGGACACGGGAGCGCAGCGACGGTGGTCCCGAGCGTGGTGCGCGAGGGATGATCGGTTCGCGCCGGACGAACCGATCACACGAGCGCGAGTCCGGTGGACTCGCGCCGGACACGGGAGCGCAGCGACGGTGGTCCCGAGCGTGGTGCGCGAGGGATGATCGGTTCGCGCCAGACGAACCGATCACAATCCCATCACCCCTGATGTAAATTTCGCCCTCGAAGCGGGTGTCGTTCAATGGTAGGACGGCGGCTTCCCAAGCCTCAGACGTGGGTTCGATTCCCATCACCCGCTCCAGTCCGCCGAGATGGCCCGTAGCGGACCCGTGAGGTCTCCCCGCCGCTACGAATAGATGTAGCTCTGCAGCTGCTGGATCGTCAGCTCATGGTCGGCAATGATGTCGTCCATGATGTCGTGGATCGAGATCGTGCCGAGCACCGTGTCGCCGTCGACCACGGGCAGATGGCGGATGCGCTTCTGGCTCATCAGCGCCATGCAGTCGCGCGTGTCGGTCTGCGGCGACACCACGACCACGTCGCGCGTCATGATGTCGTCGACGCGCGTGTCCTTCGAATTCTTGCCCAACAGCGCGATCTTGCGCGTGTAATCGCGCTCGGAAATGATGCCGACCAGCTTGCCGCGGTCCATCACCAGCAGCGCGCCGACCTCGTGATCCGCGAGCAGCTTGAGTGCGTCGAACACGGTCTCGTCGGGCCGGATATGCCACAGCGCGATATTGCGATCCTTAAACAGCTGCGCTACGGGTTTCATGCTGCCTCCGATTCCGCGGTCGGAAAGACTCCGGCGGCGAACCCGGCCGCCCTGTGTGGACCATCTCAGAACAGCTCGCTGGCGCCGGCGCCGAGGGTCGAACTCGACGACGATCCCGCCGGTTTCGTGGCGCTCCACCGACATCGTCAGATTCCGATACAGACGTACTTGGTGACGACGTACTCCTCGATGCCCTGGTACGAGCCCTCGCGCCCGAAGCCGGACTGCTTGACGCCGCCGAACGGCGCCACCTCGGTCGACATCAGCCCGGTATTGACTCCGACCATGCCGTACTCGAGCTGCTCGGCCACGCGCAGCACGCGAGCGACATCGCGTGAATAGAAGTAAGCGGCCAGCCCGTACTCGACGCTGTTGGCGGCGGCGATCGCCTCCTCGTCGGTCTCGAACCTGAACACCGGCGCCACCGGCCCGAAGGTCTCCTCGCGCGCCACCAGCATGTCGCGCGTCACGTTCGCGAGCACCGTCGGCACGTAGAACGTGCCGCCGCGTTCGTGCCGCTTGCCGCCGGTGAGGACCTTCGCACCCTTGCTCACCGCGTCGGCCACGTGCGCCTCGACCTTGGCCAGCGCGTTGGCGTCGATCAGCGGGCCTTGCTGCACGCCGGCATCGAATCCCGACCCGACCTTCAGCGTCTCGGCCTTGGCGGCCAGCTTGCGCACGAACTCGTCGTAGATCTTTGCGTGCGCGAAGAAGCGGTTGGTGCACACACAGGTCTGGCCGGTGTTGCGGTACTTGGAGGCCAGCGCGCCGTCGACCGCGGCATCGACGTCGGCGTCGCCGAACACGATGAAGGGCGCATTGCCGCCGAGTTCGAAGGAGAGTTTCTTCAGCGTCGGCGCGCTCTGCTGCATCAGGATGCGTCCGACCTGCGTGGAGCCGGTGAACGACAGCTTGCGCACGGTCGGCGAATCGCACAGCACCTTGCCGACTGCGATCGACTGCTTCTCATCCGCGCTCAGGACGTTGAACACGCCGGCCGGAATGCCCGCGCGCTGGGCCAGCTCCGCCAGCGCCAGTGCCGACAGCGGTGTCTGCTCGGCCGGCTTGACCACCACCGTGCAGCCGGCCGCCAGCGCCGGCGCGCACTTGCGCGTGATCATCGCGTTGGGAAAATTCCACGGCGTGATCGCCGCACAGACTCCGATCGGCTCCTTGAATGCGAGCAGGCGCTTGTCGGCCCACGGCGTGGGGATCGTGTCGCCATAGATGCGCTTGGCTTCCTCGGCGAACCACTCGACGAAGCTGGCACCGTAGACGATCTCGCCACGCGATTCGGCGAGCGGCTTGCCCTGTTCGGCGGTCATCAGCTTGGCGAGATCTTCCTGCGCCGCCATCATCAGATCGAACCACTTGCGCAGGATCGCGGCGCGTTCCTTTGCCGTCTTCGCGCGCCAGGCCGGGAAGGCCTTGGCGGCGGCATCGATCGCGCGCTGCGCCTCGGCGGCGCCGCAGTTGGCGACCTCGACCAGTTGTCCTCCGTCGGCCGGATTCAGCACGGCGAACTTGCCCTGGCTGCCGTCGACCCAGGCGCCGTCGATGAACGCCTGCGTGCGCACCAGTGCGGTGTCGTTCAGCGTGGGAAGCGAAGAAACTCGTTGCAACATGGCGATCTCCCTCTGGATTGGCGCAAGAATACCGCGGCGTCGCCACCCTGTCGGTGGCGCTATCCTCACGCAAGAGTGGGCGGAGTACCGAATGCGTTACGAATCGCTCAGCGCCGATCTGCGCGCCTGGCTGAAGACCTCGATCGAGGGTGGCCATGGCCGCGATGCGCTCGTGTAGTCGATGCGCGCCGCCGGGTACAAGGCGGATTTTGCGCAACAGGCCATCGAGCTGGCGCTGGCGCGCGAACGCGGCAAGCCGGCGCCTGCCGCGAAAACGGCAGTGCCGCCGGCGCGCTCGGCGAGCGAACTGCTGGCCGAGCATCCGAATGCGATCGAAACGTCGGACCGCCGGGTCGACATCCTGCTTGTCGTCAATGCGCCGCGCATCGTGCTGTTCGGCAACCTGCTGTCGCCCGAGGAATGCGACGCGATGGTGGCGGCGTCGCGCCGCAAGCTGCAGCGGTCGACCGTCGTCAACGAAAGGACGGGCGCCTACGACGTGCACCCGGACCGCACCAGCAGCGGCACGCATTTCGAGCGCGCCGAGACAGAGCTGGTGGCGCGGATCGAGCGTCGCGTCAGCGAACTGCTCGGCGTGCCGGTCGAGAATGGCGAGCCGATCCAGATCCTGCACTACACGCCCGGCGCCGAATACAAGCCGCACTGGGATTACTTCGATCCCGCGCACCCCGGCAACGAGAAGGTGCTGGCGTCGGGCGGCCAGCGGGTAGCGACACTCGTGATGTACCTGAACGACGTGGAGTCGGGCGGCTCGACCGTGTTTCCGGAGGTCGGCATCGACGTGCTGCCGCGCAAGGGCAACGCGGTCTACTTCGCCTACGCGACCGAAGATGGCCAGCTCGATCGCCGCACGCTGCACGGTGGCAGCCCGGTCGTCGCCGGCGAGAAGTGGATCGCGACCAAGTGGCTGCGCGAGCGCGAGTATCGGGCCCCGCCGGGCTGAAGAAGAAAGCCGGGCGGAGTGCCCGGCCTTCGTTGTGCCCTGATTCCGCCTACGGCCCGACCGAACCGCCGTTGACGGTCCCGGAGGTCAGTTCCAGGATGTCGGTGCCATTGTCTGACTTCAACATTGCGCCCTTGCGCGTGATCCATTGCGTGGTCGTCGACGAAGACGTCTGGCCGTTGACCGTCTGGGTGAGCGTGTGCTTCCACTTGCAGGCGCCAGTGAAACTGCCGGCGGGAACGGTGACGTCCTCGAAGCCGTCGAACTCGTAAGTGTCGAATCCCGAGAAGGTGCTCGTCGTCGGCGGGATCGGAAACGGAGTGCCGGTAATGGAGGTCGTCGATGTACCGGTCCAGTTCGTCTTCAGCGACTCCCCTGCATTCAGCGAGTAGCGCCAAATCGGCGGCGGGCTGAAGGTCACGACCGTCTGGGTGTTGAACCCGCTAGAGCTCGCGTTGACCTTCGTACCCAGAAGGAGAAGGTCGAGGTTCTGAACCTGCAGGTATGACCATGCCTGCGCTGTCGATGTGCCCTGCGCGTTGGTTGTGGTCGTGTTTGACTGGCTCTCGATCGCGCTCTGGCCGTTGAAGGTCTGCGGTCCTGTGATCAGGATGTCGGAACTCGACGTGCCATTGACCGTTGTGCCGGTCAGCGACTGGTAGTTAAGCACATAGTGCGTGCCCGCCGTCAGGTACGTGGTATTCAGGCACTGCGACGCGTTGCCGGCCGTGGGCGGTGGCGCGGGGGCTGTAGCCGCCGTCACGATGAAGGTGAGGCCGGGCTGCTGCGGCTGCAGAGTGAGTTCGACGGCCGTGTAGACGCCGGCGCCGACCACATTGACTTCCGGCAGCGACACTTTCCCCGTTACCGGGTTGTAGATGTTGACGGTCTGCTGCGGCGGGGTCTGCAGCGTCGCGCCCGTCAAGCGCAGCGTCAGCGGACTCGCATTGATCACCGCCAGCGTTGCGCTGTAGGTTTCGGCTCCCACCTGGACGGAAGGAATCGTCAGCGTGCCATTCTGATAGGTGGACTGCTGCCCCCATGCGCTGCCGCACGCAACAGCGACCACCATTGCCAACCACCTGAACGTTCTGCTCATGGAATCCCCTCCTACGGTTGAATGTCGACCTCGAGTGCAAGGCACCAGGCGGTCTCGTTGTTTCGCGCAACTTTATTCGATGCGGCGATGCGCGTCACGCGCACTTTGTAAAGTCCGCCGACAGTGACCGGCCGCGGCTATCGCCCAAACAGGGTCAGTGCGGCGGCCGGAGTCCGTGATCGATGGCGGGTGGGCCTGGGATCGGCACGGTGGCAGGTGACGCGCCGGCGCTTCAGCCTTGCTTTGTGCATCGCGTGCAACCGGTAGCGCCAGGAGCCGCCGGCGTCGGATGCGGCAAACTCGGCCGCCGTCAGTTCGAAGGCGCCCGCTTGAAAAGTGAACGAGTTGCCGTAGTCGCTGTGCACGGCATCGCCGACCAGCGGCCGGGACAGACGGTGCGCGAACTCGCGCACCTGCTCTGCGATGTGAACGCAGGCGCTTCCGCCTACACCGAGGGCGAGACGCGCGGCGTGCTCATCCCCGTGCGCAAGCTCGAGCCGGGCGCCGAAGCGGGAGCGCGCGCATCGGTCGCCGGCCGGGAGCGCTGGCGACCCGGGGCGCCAAGCGGGTTCTATCGCGCTCGGCGCGCGGCCAGCGTCGGTACGGAGCAGGCGCCGCGGGACCTGGGCGCGGCCCTGAACGACTACCTGCTGCAACAGCATCAGCTGGCCGAAGGTGATGCGTTGTACGAATCCACGCGCGTGTCGCTGAGACGCGGCGCGGAGGGCAGCGCGGTCGACATCTACGAGATGTACTGGGCGGACCTGTCGCGCCTGCGGCCGGGCGGAGTGCGCGCGCTGACAGCGCTGTATCAGCTGTTCTTTCACCTGAGTACGCTGGCGCGCGATATCGTCGATCAGGTCGTGCTCGCGGTCGGCGCGGGCCGCGGGTGGCGCATCCTGCAGCGGTTGCATGCGTGGTCGGCCTGGCTGATGACCGGACCTGCGGCGCTGATCCAGCTTGCAATGCTGCTGCTGGTGCCGTTCGGCGCCGCGTCTCTCGTGCCGCAGACACAGCGCGCCTTCCTGCTGGCGGCGACGGCGTCCGCTGCGGCTGCCTTGCTTGCGGTCGCCGCCGTGGTGATCGGCCTGCGCGAGCCGACGCCGCGACGACGCTGGTCGAGGGCGGTTCCGCTGCTGCTGGCGGCCGCCGGGGCAGTCGCGGTCGCGATTACTGCGCTGCGCGGCAGCGAGCCGGCGCCAGACATGTACTTCGCAACGACCGTGCTCGTCGTGGGCGCCGTGGGAGCGACGCTGGTGGCGCGCTTTGCGCGCGTGGCGCGGGGCGCCGGTCCACTCGGTCATGGACTGATTGCGGGGGTCTGCGCCGCGCTTCTTCTCGAGGCCTGGCGCACACGCTTGGCAGTCACGACGCTGTCCGAGTGGATGCTCACCTGTGCACTGCATGTCGGCGAGTTCCTGCTCGCCACGATGCTGATTGCGTGGGCGGCACTGGTACTGGTGCAGATCGCGGCGCTCGTGCTCGGGCTGGTGCTGGAGCGGGGGCACGACGAGGGCGTGCGTGCGTCGCTGTACACAGCGCGGGTCGGCATGGTGCTGTCGGCGGCGCTGTTTGCGGTGCTGAGCCTTGTGCTTTGGTCGGTGATCACTTATGTCGCCGGCCTGTCGATCTCGGACTTCGACTACGCGCCGATCGTGTTTGGCACCGGCTATCGCGGCGTGGCGATCTTCCTCGAATCGCGCGTGCAGAGCGTGGGCAGTTTCTTCACGCCTCTCGTCGCGGCCGGCGTGCTGCTTGCGGTTGCCGCGTTGCTGGTGCTGGCGCCATCGTTGCGCGAGGAACTGGCACCGACGCCGAACCTCGATGGCAGCGCGATACGCCCCGACGCCGCGCGTTGGGCGCCGCGCCTCGGCCGCTGGCTGAGTGGTGGCCTGTCGCGACTGGGAGATGTGGTGGCCTGGCTCGTGCCGCTGCTGGCGATCGCCGGGGGTGCGATCTATGTCGGGTTCGTCGTTGATCAGCTCCTCCCCGGTGCTTCCGCCGCGCGCTGGCTCGCCGGGGTGCTCGAGCAATTTCGGGGCGAGGCGCTGGTCGCGACCGGCAAGTGGCTGGCGGGTGGGGCGTTGACGATTGCCGCGCTCGGCGCGCGTTTCACGCAGACGTTCGGGCGATTGCGGGTGTTGCTCGATGCCGTGCTCGACATCGACAACTATTTCGCCGATCCGCCCGATCGTCAGCCGCCGCGCGCGCGCATCTTTGCGCGCTATGCAAGCCTGCTCGCGTATCTGCGCGAGCGCGGCTACGCGCGCATCGTGATCGTCGCGCACAGCCAGGGCACGGTGATCAGCGCGGATCTGCTGCGGCATCTGCACCGGCAGAGCCGCCTGCGCGCGATCGTGGGCGAACGGCCGATCGCGCTGGTGACCGTCGGCTCTCCGCTGCGCGATCTGTATGTGGCGCGCTTCCCGCTCCTGTACCGCTGGATGGGATCGAGTGCCGCCGATTTCGTGGCCGCGCAGCCGAGCGCGGCGGACCTGGGCGCGACGGCCTGGGTCAATGCGTATCGCAGCGGCGACTACGTTGGCCGCGCGATCTGGATGGCCGCGAACGACCACGCGATCTTCCGCGTGGCGGCAATCGGCAGCGACGGAACGGTCCAAGCGAAGCGCGCAGGCGACCGCACCGAGTTCTGCCTCGGCGCGGGCGCCCACACGCACTACTTCAGCGGCGACGCCGTCGCCTTGGCGAAGGAAATCGACTGCCTGATCGCCATGCGCTGAGGAGCACTCAGCGCGTCGCGGCCGCGGACGGCGCCCGCCTCAGAGCGAAATCGAATCCCCGCTCGGGCTGCGGCTTGGTTGCCTGAAGTCCCCGAAGTCCTGGACCAGGAACGCCGGAATCGCGCGCAGTCCAACCGCCTGCGCGGCGCGCCAGCGGCGCTCGCCGTGGACGATGACATAACCGTTACCGGTTTCCCGCAGCAGGACTGGCCGCAGCATGCCATGGCGGCGAATGCTGTCGGCGAGTTCTTCGATCTGGTGCGGTTGATACCCTTCGCTGCGAGGGTCGGGGCGGATCGCGGAACAAGGAATCTGCTGCAACAACATACTGTCTCCCGTCTCGATCGCTGTACTGCAACGAGCTGTGTGACAGGCGCAGTGTGGCGGAGGTTCATTAACGCCCGATGACGTGCGATGCCGCGTTCGCGCGAAGCCGAAAACGGGCGGGTATTCCCTGGCGCGCAGATGTGCGCTCAATGCGACATGCACGTTGCGCGTCAGCGTCGCCCGACAATGCAGCAGGCGATTCGCGTGTGCATTGCCGCGGCGCAGAAGCACCCGGTCCCATCGCGTTAGATTGAACGCGGGTTGCCCTGGTGCCGCGTGGTGTCGATCGCAGTGGAGCGGCGCGTATCGATTCGCCATCCGGGACCTGCTTGATGGAGCATGTCGCCGATGCAGGACGATGGATTCGGAAAGAGCGGCCGTGCCTGTGGCCCGGCGCGTACAAGGTGCAATACGAACGATCGCCCCTCGCGTCGTCGCGCGGTGGCCGGCGCCATCGCAGCGCTGCTTCTCGCAGCATGCGGCGGCAGCGATGGCCCGGTGCCGGCGGTGTTGAGTGGCGTGGTCGTCAAAGGTCCCGTGATCGGGGGCGAGGTCTGCGCAAGCCGGATCGTTCAGGGCGACGCTGACCGCGCCAGCGCAGTATGCGGCGCGCTCGATGCAGCTGGAGCGTTCCGACTGCAGGTACCGGCCGCCAGCGGCGATTATCTGGTCGAGGCAAGCCAGGTCCGCTATCTGGACGAAGCGGCGGCAGGCGCTCCCGCGGACCTGGCCACGACGCTCGCGACGGTCGTCACCACGCCGCAGGCTGGAAACGTCGCGCAGGCGCCGATCACCGCGCTGACCGAGATTGCCGTCCGATCGCTGCGGGCGAAGGGACTGCCGCTGAATGCGTCGAATCACGCGTCGGAGTGGCGGCGGCTCGGTGTGATCTTCGGGCTTTCCGCAGCCGAACTGGCCGCGCTGCCTGCGTTCGATGCGACCGTGCGGCCGGCAAACGCGAGCGCGGCCGCCGCGGCATCGATCGCCGTCTATGCACGCAGCAGCGGTCTGTCGGTTGCTGACGCGCTTTCCGCGTTCGGGTCCGCAATGGCGGAGCCCGAACCGGATGATCAACTGCTGAGTCTCAACGATGGCCTGATCGAAGCGGCCCGGGGCACCTTTGCCGATGCGGGCCTGCAAAGCCGACCGTTGCGTGTCTACGGGTTCGGCGGTGTCTTCGGCGAGGCGTTGCCGATGGATGCGAATCAGGTCTGCCAGATGACGGCCACCGGCGTCGACACGCAGGTCTTCATGCCGATGCTGGTCGAGGCAGTCCACTACACGATCTGCATTCAGGGCATGCCCGCCGGCGCGGTCTGCGGCGAGGCGTTGCAGCGCGCGCTCGACTATCAGTGGCTGCCGACGAACACCGGCAATGCCAGCCTGTCGACCGTGCTGACGCGCGCGGTTGCGG
The DNA here is from genome assembly GCA_050258235.1 of Gemmatimonadota bacterium. Classification (GTDB taxonomy): domain Bacteria; phylum Pseudomonadota; class Gammaproteobacteria; order Burkholderiales; family Burkholderiaceae_F; genus JAKOQB01. Next base: position 8,979 of record JBLMYK010000035.1, read on the forward strand.
CATTTCGTGCCGACTTTGAACGCTATCGGTACTCCTACGACCTGTCCTGTGATTCCGCGCCGACGTTCCGGACCTACTACCTGAACGGCCAGTTGTTTCCGCTTTGATTCGTGTCTTTCTGGACTGAGGGGTCCGCGGTGAAGTTACCGGGAGACCGATGCCGACCGTCGGACCGGAGAATCCGCACCGGGAAGGCAACCCGAGCAATCCGCACTCAACGTATCGCGACCGCCCAAGCAGCGGATACACTTTCGCCTGTCAGCCGGCACGCCTGCTACGCGGCGTGCCGGATGCTGATACTCATACTGCTCGAAAGCAGTTCACTCCACCCGAACCAACGGATACCACCATGCGCATCCGATGCACGCGTTCTGAAGCAATTCAGGCTTTTCTCGGTCTGGCGGCGTTTGCTCTGCTCGCCGGCACCGCGCGGGCCGACGTTCTCGATGACGTCAAAGCCAACGGCGTCGTGAAGTGCGGCGTGACATTGGCGGCGCCCGGTTTCTCAGCCGAGGACAACGAGGGCAAGAGGCATGGCTTCGACGTCGACATGTGCAAGGCGATCGCTGCGGCCACCCTCGGTGATGCGACGAAGATCCAGTTGATTCCGATGGACCTGAAGACCGCGTTTGCGGGCCTTCCCGCCGGCGCCGTCGATGTGCTCACGCATCGCTTCACCTGGACCCAGAGCCGCGACGTTGGCGGCCTGAAATTCGCCCGCATCATGTTCTACGACGGGCAGGGCTTTGCGGTGACGAAGAAGTCGCGCGCCAACAAGATCTCCGATCTGAACAACGCCACCATCTGCACGGCCCAGGGGGCGACGTCCGAATTGATCGTGGCCGACTACTTCCGCGCGCACAAGCTCAAGTACAAGATCGTCACTTTCTCGTCGCAGGAACTGGCCTGGGATGCGTTCGTCGGCAAGCGTTGTGACGCGGCCATCAACGACCGTTCCGGCCTGGCCGCACGCCTGTCGAAGCTGCCGAACCGCGATGACTTCAAGGTGCTGGCCGAAACGGTGTCCAACGAGCCGATCGGTCCGATCGTGGCGCAGGGCCAACCCCGCTGGGAGGATGTGGTGCGCTTTACGCTGAACGCGCTGATCGCGGCCGAAGAACTCGGCGTGACCCAGGCCAACGTCGACGAACAGCGTCAATCGCAGAGCCCGGATGTGCAGCGCCTGCTGGGCGTCACCGGTGACCTCGGCGTCAAGCTCGGCCTGAGCAGCGACTGGGCCTACAAGGCGATCAAGGCCGTGGGAAATTACGGCGACATCTGGGAGCGCAATCTCGGGCCGAAGACGCCGTTGCACCTGGACCGTGGACGCAATGCGCTGGTCGCCAACGGCGGCCTGATGATGTCGATTCCCGTCCGTTGATCAGGTCCGCGGCGTCGGGCCGCGGAAGGATGGGCGCCCGCGTTGCCGCATGACGGCGCTGTTTCGCCGGAAGATCTCCCGCGCCGTCCTGCTGGAGCGGTTGCCGGGCTACGTCGGCCAGCTGCTGCTGCTGGCCGTCGTGGCGTGGCTGGCCTGGAGCGGCATCTCGAATTTCCTCGGCAATGTCCGCGGGCGTGGCCTGTCGATCGGATTTGGCTTCCTGCATGCGGAAGCGGGCTTCGAGATCGCGCAGACGCTGATCACATTCGGTCCGGGATCGCCGTACCTGGATGCCGTGGCGGTGGCGCTTCTCAACACGCTGCTGGTGATCATGCTGGCCGGTCTGCTCAGCACGGTGATCGCGCTTTGCATCGCGTTCGGCCGCCTCACGTCGCATCCGATGATTCGCGGCGCGGCTTCCGCGTACATCGCGGTGTTTCGCAACATCCCGCTGCTGCTGCAGATCTTCTTCTGGTACTTCTCCGCGATGGCGCTGCTGCCCGGCGTGGGCGACAGCCTGCGGCTGGGTGCCGTGCTGTTGAACAATCGCGGCCTGTTCCTGCCGCGCGTGCAGATGACCGCTGCTGCCGCCTGGACCGTCGCCGGCGCCTGCGTGGCATTCATCTTTCTATTCGTGTTGACGCAGCGTGCGCTCAGATCGAGGCCGATCGCGGGCGCCGGCGCTTCGGTGATCGCCGCGATCGTGCTGATCGTGCTGTGTGCTGTGCCGCTCGTGCTGCTGAAGGGGCAGTTCACGCTGGATGCCCCACGGGTCGAAGGTTTCAACGTGGCCGGCGGCTTCGCGCTCCTGCCCGAACTGATCGCGCTCACGCTCGGCCTGTCGATCTACAACAGCACCTTCCTCGCCGAGATCTTCCGTGCCGGGATCCAGTCGGTGCCGCGCGGACAATCGGAGGCGGCGGCCACGGTCGGTCTGAGCGGCGCGCGCGCGGCATTCCTGATCACCCTGCCACAGGCGCTGCGCGTGTCATTGCCGCCGGCTGCCGGGCAGTATCAGACGCTCGCCAAGGCATCGTCGCTGGCCGCTGCGATCGGCTATCCGGACATCATGCAGATCGTGGGTGGCACCGTGCTGTCGCAGACCAGCCAGGCGCTGGAGGCGATGATCCTGGTCGTGCTGCTCTACGCGGGCATCAATCTCGCCATCGCGTTCGCATTCAACCTGGCGAACCGCCGGCTGCTGAGGCGCGAGGGCCGGTGACATGACGCGGTTCGTGCGCCAGGTCCTGATCGATTCACGTGCCTTGCCCGCAGATTCGGTTCCGGCGTTGGTCCGACTTCGCCGCGCTTGGTTCCCGACGCCGGCGGTGGGCCTGCTGTCGCTGATTCTGCTGGCCGCGTTCGGTCTGGTCGGCTGGCGCTTCATCGAGTGGGCGGTGCTGAATGCGCATTTTTCCGGCAGCAACAGCGATGCCTGTCCGGGCCGGGACGGCGCGTGCTGGGCCTTCATCGTCGCGCGCTGGAAACCTTGGATGGTGGGCGACTATCCATCCGACCAGCTCTGGCGGGCCTGGGGCTGCTTCGCGGCGTTCGCGCTCTTTTGGACCTGGGTCGTGCGCCGTTCCCACGCGGCGAGCATGCAGCGCGTTCTGCTCGGCTTTCTTGTTCTGCCTGCCGCGATGTCGCTGCTGCTGCTGGGCGGCGTGGGCCCGCTGCCCTTTGTCGCGCCCACGCGCTGGGGCGGACTGCTGCTCACGATGGTGATCTCGCTCGCGACCTTTGCCACTGCGTTGCCGATCGGCCTCGGCCTCGCACTCGGGCGCCGCTCGCGGTTGCCGGTGCTGCGCTGGCTTTGCGCGTCATTCGTCGAGGGGATGCGCGCGGTGCCGCTGCTGGCCCTGCTCTTCATCGCGGCCACGCTGTTGCCGATGTTCCTGCCCCCCAGCTGGAACGTCGACCTGTTCATGCGCGCAGTTCTGGCGTTCGCGCTGTTCAATGCGGCGATGGCCGCCGAGGTATTTCGCGGCGGCCTGCAATCGGTGGGGCGCGGCCAGTACGAAGCCGCCACCACGGTGGGTCTGAGCGACCTGGCGGCGCTGCGCCTGATCGTGCTGCCGCAGGCCGTGAAAGCCGTGGTGCCGGCGCTCGTCAACATCATGATTGCGGTGATCAAGGAGACGACCCTGCTGTCGGTCATCGGAGTCAACGACCTGCTGGGCGCGATCGAGAATGGCGCCAAGTCACCCGACTGGCTGGGCGACCCCAACATACTGACCTCGGGCCAGGTGTTTCTGGCATTCGCGTACCTGCTGGTCTGCGACGGGCTTTCCCGTTACAGCCGGCGGCTGGAAACCGCACGCTGAACCTCGGTCCGATCCCGCCATGACGAACGCTTCCCCGAACCCCTCCGGCCCGGCTACGGCCGTGGTGCAGATGCAGGGGATCAACAAGTGGTACGGGCACTTCCACGCGCTGCGCGACGTCGACCTCGAGGTGCTGCCGGGCGAGCGCATCGTGATCTGCGGACCGTCTGGGTCGGGAAAATCCACGCTCGTGCGCGTCGTGAACCTGCTCGAACCCTTTCAGCAGGGCGGGCTGCGCGTTTGCGGCGTCGAGGTGCGCGCGGATGAAATCACACGCGCCGCGCGGATGGCGGTGAACCGTCGCGTCGGCATGGTGTTTCAGCAGTTCAACCTGTTTCCTCACCTGACCGTACTGCAGAACCTGACCGTCGGCCCCGTGTGGGGCATCGGCGTGAGCCAGCGCGAGGCGCTTGAAACAGCCATGCACTACCTGGCGCGTGTCGGCCTGACGGACCAGGCGCATAAACACCCGGCGCAGCTTTCCGGTGGCCAGCAGCAGCGCGTCGCGATCGCGCGGACCTTGTGCACCCGGCCGCAGCTGGTGCTGTTCGACGAGCCCACCGCCTCGCTCGACCCGGAAATGGTGAGCGAAGTGCTGCAGACCATGGAGGGCCTCGCGGTCGAGGGCATGACCATGATGATCGTGACGCACGAAATGGGATTCGCGCGACGGGTGGCAGACCGCGTCATCTTCATGGACCAGGGCCAGATCATCGAGACCGCGCCCCCCGATGAGTTCTTCGGCAAGCCCCAAAGCCCGCGGCTGCAGGCGTTCCTTGGGCGCGTTCTGTCGCATTGAACAGGGGGGCGCTCGCACGCCGGGCAGAGGGCGGACAGCTGGAGGGGCTCGAACCCTCCTTGACTGAATGATTTAATTGGTACAGGATTCGTACCAATAAAGGCACGCTCGGTCTGACTACGGAGGGCACGATGCCGGCAGTTGCTGACAAGCACGCCACCGTCGATACCGGCAGCCGCGAGGCGCGTGCGCGGCTGGCCGTCATGGTGACCCGGTTGCTCGATCACTGGCACCTGTCGGCCGCCGAGCAGGCGGAGTTGCTGGGCCTGTCCCCCGGCAGCCGCAGCACGCTGGCCCGCTACCGCGGCGGTGAGCCACTCGCCGACAGCCGCGACCTGCTCGACCGCGCCGGCCACCTGCTCGGCATTCACAAGTCGCTACGGCTGCTGTTTCCGCACGACCGCGATCTTGCCCACCGCTGGATGACGCAGGCAAACCGCCGGCTCGGCGGGCGGCCGGTGGATATCGTGATCGAGCACGGTTTCGAGGGGCTGCTGGCCGTGCGCCGCTACCTCGACTTCCAGCGCGGGCAGTAGATGCAGGCGGATCTCTTCGCCGCCAACGTTGACTTCCACGACGATCTGCTCCGCAACATTCCGGGCATCCGGCAGTCGCAGAACCTGTTCGACGATCTGTCAGCCGATCCTGCGGACTGGGATATCGCAGTCGCGGCAGAGGGCGCGGAGCGCATTCCGACCGCGGCCGCGCTGATCACCCGGCCGTTCGACTATGGCACGGTGATCAGCTACTCGTTCGATTCCGCGCACTGGCAGGCGACGCGCTACTCGGACGGCAGGACGTACGGCGTTTGGTACGGTGCGCTCGATGTCAAGACGACGGTCTACGAGACGGCGTGGCATTGGTATCGCTTCGTTCTCGACAGCTACGCCGAAGAAGACCGCGACATCGTTTCCGAGCGGCGCGTGTTCGACGTGCACTGCGATGCGCTGCTGATAGACATGCGCGGGAAGGAGCGCGCTCACCCGGACCTCGTGAGCCGCAGGAGTTACGCGTTCACTCAGGGGATCGGCCGCTTCGTCCACGAGCAGGAACTCAACGGCCTGCTGGCGCCGTCGGCTCGCTGCGACGGCACCATTGCGGCGATATTCAGGAAGGAGCGGCTTTCAAACGTCCGCGACCGAACGTTCTTGACCTACAAACTGAACGCCGTACGGGATACGTTCGCAGCGGAGCGGACGCCGGGCAGGAAGTGGATCAGGCTGGCGCCGAGCAGTCTTGGCCCGGAGAGACTCTGAGCTGAATGTGCTGCGGTTTCACGACTGCTGACCGGTAACCGGGAGCCCCCAGAGAAGACAAAGAGAATGAATCTCTTAGAGTTGATTCAATGACTTCTTCAATCGAGCAACGCCCGAATCGCAGCAAGCGCGTCGCCTCAGATCAATGGCGGCCGATTGAAAGCGCTGGCGTTAGCTCAGCCCTTTTGCTTCCAATTCAGCGCCGCAGTCTTCACGCTTCTAAACGCTTTCGTGGACCGTAGTGCCTGTGTAATGCGCGAGCCAGTGACCGGCGCCGCTACCCGTTCGCGATTCGGCACCTTGCTGCTTTTGCTTGGCTTCATGCGCTCTCTCCCGTTGGCAGTCTCTTGAGCAGGTTTGGTGGGTCCTCCACGTGCCCAGCTCTAGGGTCGCGCGAGTAACCGAGCGGGTTTGGTCGAGGCATGAATCCCGAGAGGAAATGCCCCAGGAGTGCCCCACCGACCCCAACGTGTGAGCGCTTGCTAGCTAGCTAACATGCGCTGTTATTGGTGGGTCGTGAAGGATTCGAACCTTCGACCAACGGATTAAAAGTCCGCTGCTCTACCGACTGAGCTAACGACCCGCTCGGGAATCGCCGGCGGAGGCAAGCGGACCGGCGAACTGGTGAGGCGCGGATTATCCGCGCGCGTCCAAATCGAGTCAAACCGATGCACATGCAAATCAGGCGCTGCGCCCGAGACGCCACGCCTGGTATTTCAGACCGCCGACGGCGCCGGTGATGATCGACAGCCACGCGACCAGCGAGCCGAGCGAGAGAGTCGACACGCCGCTCAAGCCCTGGCCGACAGTACAGCCGAGCGCGGTGACGCCGCCGAAACCCATCAGCATCGCGCCAACGATATGGCTGGCAGTGTCCTCGGTGTCGCGAAATCCCTCCCAGCGGAACGAGCGGCTTGCCAGCGCGTAGGCGGCGGAGCCGGCAACCATGCCGAACACGGCAGCGATACCGAGGGTGATCCTCTTGCTGGTGTCGCTGAAGAACATCAGCCAGTCGAACGTGTACGCGATCGGGGCGACGAACGACAGCGATTCCATACGCCCCGAGTTGGTCGCGAGGAAAGTTTCCTCCAGGGTCTCCGGATGCTCGGCGAGGTGGCCGACGTGCCCCGACACATACCAGACGCCGACGATCACGGCGCCGATCGCCAATCCGGCGAGCAGGTTGTCGAAGCGGAAGAAATCGCGACGCGCGAAGACGAACGCCAGCAACGCGCCTGCGGCAGTGGCGGAAACGATCCACTGCAGCTTCGTCCTGCCTGCGCCGGTTGCGCCGGCGAGCAGGGTCGGCAGATCCTGCGTGCTGGCGAACTGGACGCCGATCGGGTCGATGGCGGCGGCACGAATCACGCCCAGCGCGCCGCGCAGCGTGATGAACGCAGTGATTCCGAGGACGACAAAGACCACCAGCGATTTCAGGCTGCCGCTGCCCAGGCGCACCAGCGTGCGGCTGCCGCAGCCTCCGGCCAGAACCATCCCCAAGCCGAACGCGAGTCCGCCCAGCACGTAGCTCGCCAGGGTGAAGCGCGGCGCGGTGTAGATGGTCTTGGTCAGGTCGATGACGCCGGTCGCCGCCAGCGCGTTCGTGCCGAGGATGGCGACCGCGATGGCCAGCAGCCACTGCCGCATGCGCGTCCAGTCGCCGAAATTCACGATGTCGGCCACGGAACCCATGGTGCAGAAGGTGGTGCGCTGAGCCACCGCGCCGAACACGAACGCGAGCCCGAAGGTCGACCACAGCACGGCGACACGGAGGCCGGGCAGGTCGGCGGCGGTGACTTCGGCGGGCATGCGGCAATGCTATCGCCGGGCGAACACAAGCCCCCGCGCTCTTGCCGCCGGGACGGTTACCGTTTTGTAGCCGGCAGCCGCTCGCGCGCCGCCTTCGCCGCCTCGCTGTCCGGATATTCCTTGAGGATCCGCTGCAGCGTGGCCTGCGACTGCGTCTTCTGGTTCAGTTCGAGCTGGCTCGACGCGATGTTCAGAAGCGCGTCGGGCGCGCGCGGCGAATCGCGGTAGCGATCGAGAATCACCTGCTGCGCGGCGATCGCGCTCTTGTAGTCCTTCAGGGAGTACAGCGAGTTGCCGAGCCAGTATTGCGCCGATGGCGCGTACGCCGACTGCGGATAGCGCGCCAGGAACGACTGCAGGCTGGTGGCGGCGCCGCGGAAATCTCCGGCGCGAAACTGCGCCAATGCGGCGTCGTAAGCAGACTGCTCGTTGCGGTCCACGGTGGCGGTCCGGCCGTCGATCGTCGCGCTGATCGGTTCGAGCTTCTTCAGCCGTGCGTCGACATCGCCGTAGAGGTCGCGGTTGCGCTGCTGCTGGACCGCGAGATCGTTGGCGAGCTTTTCGACCTGCCCGCGCAGCGCGGCGATTTCACGCTTCAGCGAGTCGATCGTGTTGGCGAACTCCAGTTGCGCCCGATTGGCGTTCTCGAGCTGATCGAGCCGCTTCGCGAGCTCAGTGTCCTTTTCCTGCAGGCGCTTGTCCTGCTCGGCGACGCGTGCGCGCAGATCGAGGATTGCCTGACGCGCCTCGTCGTCGCCGAACAGTGTCGCGTGCGCCGGCGCACTCAGCACGGCCCACGTCAGCGCCGCCGCGGCGAGGCGCCCGCAGGTTCTCATCGGATCACGCGTCACGAACTCTGTCACTTGTAGACGATGTCGGCGCGGCGATTCTGCGCCCACGCGGTTTCGTCATGGCCGGTCGCGCGCGGCTTCTCCTCGCCGAAGCTGACCGTCTCGATCTGTGAACTGGCAGCTCCGAGCAGTTCGAGGCGGCTCTTCACCGCGTCCGCCCGCTTCTGGCCGAGCGCGAGGTTGTACTCGCGGCTGCCGCGCTCGTCGGTGTTGCCTTCGACAGTGACCTTGCGCTCCTTGTGACCTGCCAGGTACTTCGCATGAGCCTCGATCAGCGGCTGGAACTCGGGCTTGACGACGAAGCTGTCGAAATCGAAGTACACGCTGCGCTTGGCGAGCGGGCTGTTGGGGTCGTTCAGCGGGTCCATGCGCGGCTGGGTTTCGACCGGCGCCACCGTGCGCGGGCTCGCGCTGGTCGAAGGCGTCTGGGTGGACGTGGCCGCGGTGCTCTTGTCCGTCACGGGCGCCGGCTCCGAAAGCTTGGTCGATGCGCACCCGGCGACGAACAGTGCGGCCGCGGCGAGGCCCAGCAGGCGAATCATGGTGGTTTTCATGTCTATTTCTCCCTAATTATTTGATGAAAGGCCCCCAGGTGGGTTCGCGCACATCGCCACTGGGGCCAGATAGGCGCGTTCTCACGCGTCCGTCCGTGGAAACGGTGGCGAGTATGCCGCGGCCGTTGATCTCGGTCGCGTACAACAGCATTCGCCCGTTCGGGGCGAAGCTCGGCGACTCATCCATGACCGTATCGGTCAGCACAAGTTCCTGATTTGTAGCCAGATCCAGCGAATAAACCTGGAACTTTCCGCCGCGCCGGCCGATGTAGGCGAGCAGCCGACCATCCGGGCTCACGCGCGGCGTCACGTTGTAGTCTCCGCTGAAGGTGACGCGCTGCACGCCGGAGCCATCCGTGCTCATCCGATAGATCTGCGGCCCGCCGCCGCGATCGGAAGTGAAATAGATGTACTTGCCGTCCGGCGAGTACGAGGGTTCCGTGTCGATCGCGTCCGAGCGCGTCAGACGGCGCAGCCCGCTGCCGTCGAGGTTGATCGAG
>JBLMYK010000036.1:0-15939 GCA_050258235.1 Gemmatimonadota bacterium
ACAACATCACGATGCAGGTGGCGTTGATTGCGCCCATCGCGATGGAGGAGGGGCTGCGCTTCGCGGTGCGCGAGGGCGGCCGCACCGTCGGCGCCGGCGTCGTGGCAAAGGTGATCGAGTAGGTCGGCTGCCGCTCTTGACTTCAAGCAGCAAAGACGGGTTGCGCGCCATTTGATTGATCAGCGCAGGGGCATAGCTCAACTGGCAGAGCGTCGGTCTCCAAAACCGAAGGTTGGGGGTTCGATTCCCTCTGCCCCTGCCAAGGCAGTATCGGATGACCACACAGAACGTTGAAACGATAAACAGCAAAGCCGATTTCGCGCTCGTCAGCGTGGCGATTGTGATCGTGCTCGCAGGCGTGCTCGGATTCAGTTTTCTGTCCGATCAGTCGATGCTGGCGCGGATCGGCATCCTGGTGGGTGGGATTGTGATCGGGCTAGGTGTCGCCTGGTTCTCCCACCCGGGCAAGCGCTTCATCGGTTTCGCGCGGGAGTCCTACGACGAGGCGCGCAGGGTGACTTGGCCGTCGCGCAAGGAGACGGTCAACACGACAGGCATCGTGTTTGCGTTCGTGGTGGTCATGGCGATCTTCCTGTTCATCGTGGACAAGTCACTTGAGTGGTTGCTTTACGACCTGCTGCTGCATTGGAAGTGATAGTTGAGGCAATGATGACCGAGGCCGCTCAGACAACCAAGCGCTGGTATGTGGTGCATGCCTATTCGGGCATGGAAAAGAGTGTGGCCAAGACTCTGCAGGAGCGGATCGACCGCGCGGGCCTGCAGGCGCATTTCGGTCGCATCCTTGTGCCGACCGAGGAAGTGGTCGAGGTCAAAGGCGGCAAGAAGGCGATCTCCGAACGACGCCTTTATTCGGGTTATGTGTTGGTCGAGATGGACATGACCGATGACGCCTGGCATCTGGTCAAGAGCACGCCGAAGGTGACTGGCTTTCTCGGCGGTACCGCCAATCGTCCTTCGCCGCTGCCGCAGAAGGAGGTCGACGAGATTCTCTTGCGGATGCAGGAGGGCTACGAGAAGCCGCGCCCGAAGGTGCTCTTCGAGGTCGGCGAGATGGTGCGTGTGAAGGACGGCCCGTTCACGGACTTCAACGGCAACGTCGAGGAGGTGAACTACGACAAGAATCGTGTCCGCGTGTCGGTCACGATCTTCGGGCGGTCGACGCCGGTCGACCTCGAATTCGGTCAGGTTGAAAAGGTGTAGGACCGCATCGCGGTCCTACACCTTTCGGCGAAGGCTGACCTGCGAAGCAGGTCAAGCTCGCGCAGCGAGCGGTCGGAGCCAGAAGGTTTGGCAGTACGCGAAGGGGCCGGCGCAAATGGCCCTGTCAATGAGGAGCGCAAGTAGAGCCGTCGAACGCGCGCTTGAACTCAGGAAAGAGCTGACATGGCGAAGAAAATCGTCGGCTTCATCAAGCTGCAGGTGCCAGCTGGTAAAGCCAATCCATCACCGCCGATTGGGCCCGCGCTCGGTCAGCGCGGGCTGAACATCATGGAATTTTGCAAGGCGTTCAACGCCCAGACGCAGGGCGTGGAGCCCGGGCTGCCGATCCCGGTCGTGATCACCGCCTTCGCGGACAAGAGCTTCACGTTCGTGATGAAGACGCCGCCGGCAACCGTGCTGATCAAGAAGGCAGCGAAGATCGAGAAAGGTTCGCCCAAGCCGCACACCGACAAGGTGGGCAGGATCACGCGTGCGCAGGCCGAGGAAATCGCCAGGACCAAGATGCCGGATCTCACGGCAGCCAACCTGGAATCGGCGGTGCGCACGATCGCGGGCAGCGCGCGCTCGATGGGCATCACGGTGGAGGGACTGTAAATGGCACATCTCTCCAAACGTACCAAGGTGATCCGCAGCAAAGTCGAGCTGAACAAGAGCTATGCGCTCAATGATGCTCTGAAGCTGGTGAAGGAAACCGCGACCGCGAAGTTCGACGAGTCGGTCGATGTCGCTGTTGTGCTCGGCATCGATGCCAAGAAGTCGGACCAGTCGGTGCGTGGTGCGGTCGTCCTGCCGGCGGGCACCGGCAAGACCGTACGCGTGGCCGTGTTCACGCAGGGCGCCAAGGCGGAAGAGGCCAAGGCGGCGGGAGCAGACATCGTTGGGTTTGATGATCTCGCCGCGAAGGTCAAAGAGGGCTTCATGGATTTCGACGTCGTGATCGCCTCACCTGATGCGATGCGAGTGGTCGGCGCACTTGGCCAGATCCTCGGCCCGCGCGGGCTGATGCCGAACCCGAAGGTGGGCACCGTAACCCCCGATGTTGCCGGAGCGGTGAAGAATGCCAAGGCGGGCCAGATCCAGTTTCGCGCCAACAAGGAGGGCGTCGTGCATTGCACGATCGGCCGCGCCTCGTTCGAGGTCGACCGTCTGAAGACGAACATGACCGCGCTGGTGGATGCGCTCAACAAGGCGAAGCCCGCGTCGGTCAAGGGAATCTTTTTGAAGAAGCTTTCGGTGTCGTCGACGATGGGCATCGGCGTGCGCGTCGATCCCGCGTCCCTGAGCGGATAGGAAACACTGCCCGGCCGCGACCGGGCATGAATTCGATGAGCCCGGTAGCCGGGCTCGTCCAAGGGCTTTGGGCTGCGCGTCGCGTCGAGAAGTTCTTCGATACGGACGCGCTGCTGTCAAAGACCGCTGGGGTCCCGAAGGGGACTTAAGCAAGCCGGCGCGAGCCGGTGAACCCAGCGCAGACGGTGTCCCGAAGAGAGGTATTTGCGTTGTGAAGCGTTTGCGTCCGCAACTCGAAGGTCTCTCGCATCGGTCGCCGGTTCAGCAACCGGTGCAAGGCGTCAGCTGAGCACCTTTGAGTGGAGTCAGTACTGTGGGTCTCAATCGAGAAGAGAAGGCGGCAATGGTCAATGAGGTCTCTGCCCTCGTGGCGAAGGCCCAGTCGATCGTCGTCGCTGAATACCGTGGTCTGACTGTGGAATCGGTCACCAAGCTGCGCAAGGAAGCGCGCGCGCAAGGTGTCCAGTTGCGTGTGCTGAAGAACACGTTGGCGCGCCGTGCCGTCGGGGGCACGCCGTTCTCCGGATTGGCCGACAAGCTCGTCGGTCCGCTGGTCTACGGTTTCAGCAGTGACCCTGTCGCGGCGGCCAAGGTGATCGCGAACTTTGCCAAGAGCAACGACAAGCTCGTCGTCAGGGCGGGTGCCATGCCCAACTACGTCATGGACGTACAGGGTGTGACGGCACTTGCCACGATGCCGAGCCGAGAGGAGCTGCTGGCAAAGCTGATGGCGACCATGCAGGCGCCGATCGGCCAGTTCGTGCGCACGCTCAACGAGGTGCCGTCCAGGTTCGTTCGTACCCTCGCCGCCGTGCGGGATGCGAAAGAAAAGGCGGCGGCCTGATCCGCAATCAGTATCGAACCGAAATCACAACGCACTAGGAGAAGCAAATGGCACTTTCGAATCAGGAAATCCTCGACGCGATCGCCGCAAAGTCGGTCCTCGAGATCAGCGAACTGATCAAGATGATGGAAGAGAAGTTCGGTGTCTCCGCGGCCGCTGCCGCCGTCGCGGTTGCGGCGCCCGCCGGTGGCGCAGCCGCACCCGCCGTGGAAGAGAAGACCGAATTCACGGTTGTTCTCGCCGAAACGGGCGCGAACAAGGTCAATGTCATCAAGGCCGTCCGGGAACTGACCGGGCTGGGCCTGAAAGAAGCCAAGGACCTGGTCGACGGCGCGCCCAAGCCCGTGAAGGAAGGTGTCAACAAGGCGGACGCCGACGCAGCGAAGAAGAAGCTGGAAGACGCGGGGGCGAAAGTCGAAGTCAAGTAACCGGATAAGGCCGGTGCGCCTCCGGCGCACCGGCTCCGGAAGGCTTTGATTTGGGTCGCGAGCGTCCCCAAATCAAAGACTTCCCCTGATGAGCGAACAACTCGGAACGCGTTATCCCGCGCGGGCACATTTGCCCGTGCGGTTTTGTGCGTCCGCGCTGCCGGCGCATCGCTAGACCTTCCCGAACGGAGCGTCCATGCCGTACTCCTTCACCGAAAAGAAGCGAATCCGCAAGAGCTTTGCCAAGCGTCCGGCCGTGCAGGCCGTGCCGTTCCTTCTGGCGACGCAGCTAGAGTCGTACATGCAGTTCCTGCAGGCGGACGTGCCACCATCGCAGCGCAAGCCGGAAGGGCTGCAGGCAGCGTTCCTGTCGATCTTTCCGATCAGCAGCCACAATCAAATGGCGCGGCTCGAATTTGGCGGCTACACATTGGGCGATCCGCCGTTCGACGTGAAGGAATGCCAGCAGCGCGGCCTGACCTATGCGTCGCCGCTGCGCGCGAAGGTGCGGCTCGTGATCATGGATCGCGAGGCCGCCAAGCCGACCGTCAAGGAAGTGAAGGAGCAAGAGGTCTACATGGGCGAGATCCCGCTCATGACGATGACCGGCTCGTTCGTGATCAACGGCACCGAGCGCGTAATCGTGTCTCAGCTGCACCGTTCGCCGGGCGTGTTCTTCGAGCACGACCGCGGCAAGACGCATTCGAGCGGCAAGCTGCTGTTCTCCGCGCGCGTGATCCCATACCGCGGTTCGTGGCTGGACTTCGAGTTCGATCCGAAGGACATCCTGTACTTCCGCGTCGACCGCCGCCGCAAGATGCCGGCGACCATCCTGCTGAAGGCCATTGGGCTCACGCCGGAGCAGATCCTGGCGCACTTCTTCACTTTCGATGGTTTCCAGTTGGCGGCGAGCACCGGGGGCTACATGGAACTCGTGCCGGAGCGGCTGCGGGGCGAGATCGCGCGCTTTGACATCGCCGACAAGACCGGCAAGGTAATCGTCGCAAAGGACAAGCGCATCAATGCCAAGCACATCCGCGACATGGAGGCGGCGGGCATGAAACGCATCGAGGTGCCGGAGGACTACCTGCTCGGCCGCGTGCTGGCAGCGAACGTGGTCGATCCGGAAACCGGAGAGATCCTCGCGAATGCGAACGAAGAGCTGACCGAAGACCTGATGAAGAAACTGCGGGCGGCCAGCGTCAAGGATATCCGCACGATCTATACCAACGATCTCGACCAGGGCCCGTTCATCTCGAATACGCTGCGTATCGACGAGACCGGCGATCAGCTGGCGGCACGCATCGCGATCTACCGCATGATGCGCCCGGGCGAGCCGCCGACCGAAGACGCGGTCGAAACGCTGTTCCGGCGCCTGTTCTTCGACGACGAGACATATGACCTGTCGCGTGTCGGCCGCATGAAGGTCAACAGCCGTTTCGGGCGCACCGACATCACCGGGCCGATGGTGCTCTCGCACGAAGACATCATCGACACGATGAAGGTGCTGGTCGAGCTGCGCAACGGTCGCGGCGAGATCGACGATATCGACCACCTGGGTAATCGCCGCGTGCGCTGCGTCGGCGAACTGGCGGAGAACCAGTTCCGTGCCGGACTTGTGCGCGTCGAGCGCGCGGTGCGCGAGCGCCTGGGCCAGGCGGAGACCGAGAACCTGATGCCGCACGACCTGATCAACAGCAAACCGATCAGCGCGTCGATCCGCGAGTTTTTCGGCTCGTCGCAGCTGTCGCAGTTCATGGATCAGACCAACCCGCTGTCGGAGATCACGCACAAGCGGCGCGTCTCGGCTCTCGGACCGGGCGGACTCACCCGCGAACGGGCCGGTTTCGAAGTGCGCGATGTGCACCCGACCCACTATGGCCGCGTGTGCCCGATCGAGACGCCCGAGGGGCCGAACATCGGCCTGATCAACTCGATGTCGCTGTATGCACGCCTGAACGAATACGGATTCCTCGAGACACCGTATCGAAAGGTCGTGAACAGTCGCGTGACCAACGAGATCTCGTACCTGTCCGCGATCGAGGAGGGCAAATACGTGATCGGGCAGGCCAACGCTCCGCTCGACAAGACCGGCAAGTTCGTCGATGAGCTGGTTAGCTGCCGGCAGGCGGGCGAGTTCGTGCTGATGTCGCCCGAGCGCGTCGAATACATGGACGTGGCGCCGAGCCAGATCGTGTCGGTAGCGGCCTCGCTGATCCCGTTCCTCGAGCATGACGACGCGAACCGCGCGCTGATGGGCTCGAACATGCAGCGCCAGGCGGTGCCGTGCCTGCGGCCCGAGAAGCCCTTCGTGGGCACGGGTGTCGAGCGCACGGTCGCGGTCGACTCCGGCACCACGGTGCAGGCACTGCGCGGCGGCGTGGTCGACTTCGTCGACGCCAACCGCATCGTCGTGCGCGTGAACGAAGACGAGAACGTCGCCGGCGAGGTCGGCGTCGACATCTACAACCTCGTCAAGTACACGCGCTCGAACCAGAACACCAACATCAACCAGCGGCCGATCGTCAAGAAGGGAGATGTGATCAGCAAGGGCGACGTGATCGCCGACGGCGCATCGACCGATCTGGGCGAACTGGCGCTCGGCCAGAACATGCTGGTCGCGTTCATGCCGTGGAACGGCTACAACTTCGAGGATTCGATCCTGATCTCGGAAAAGGTCGTCTCCGACGACCGCTACACGTCGATCCACATCGAAGAGCTGAACGTCGTCGCGCGCGACACCAAGCTCGGACCCGAGGAGATCACGCGCGACATCTCGAACCTGTCGGAGAACCAGCTCGCGCGGCTCGACGAATCCGGCATCGTCTACATCGGCGCCGAAGTGCAGGCGGGCGACGTGCTGGTCGGCAAGGTCACGCCGAAGGGCGAGACGCAGCTGACTCCGGAAGAAAAGCTGCTGCGCGCGATCTTCGGCGAGAAGGCGAGCGACGTGAAGGACACCTCGCTGCGCGTGCCGTCCGGCATGAACGGCACGGTGATAGACGTGCAGGTCTTCACGCGCGAAGGCATCGAGCGCGACAAGCGCGCGCAGCAGATCATCGACGACGCGCTGAAGCGCTATCGCCAGGACCTGAACGACCAGCTGCGCATCGTCGAGGCCGACGCGTTTGCGCGCATCGAAAAGCTGATGCTGAAGAAGGAGGCCACCGGCGGCCCGCGCAAGATTGCCAAGGGCACGATCGTCACGAAGGAATACCTCGATTCGCTCGAAAAGTACCACTGGTTCGACATCCGGCTGGCCGATGAAGCGGCCGCGGGGCAGCTCGAGGCGTTGAAGGAGTCGATCGAGACCAAGCGCCGCCAGTTCGACCAGGCCTTCGAGGACAAGCGCAAGAAGCTGACGCAGGGCGACGAACTGCCGCCGGGCGTGCTGAAAATGGTCAAGGTCTACCTGGCCGTCAAGCGCCGCCTGCAGCCGGGCGACAAGATGGCCGGCCGACACGGCAACAAGGGCGTGGTGTCGAAGATCACGCCGGTGGAAGACATGCCGTACATGGCCGATGGGCGGCCGGTCGACATCGTGCTGAACCCGCTCGGCGTGCCGTCGCGGATGAACGTCGGCCAGATCCTCGAGACGCATCTGGGTTGGGCCGCGCGCGGGCTCGGCCTGCGCATCGGCGAACTGATGCAGGCGGCGAACGTCGCGCAGGCGCGCCTGCTGCTGCGCGAGGTCTACAACAAGTCCGGCAAGCCGGAGGAGATCGACGCGATGACGGACGGCGAGGTGCTGCAGCTGGCAGAGCACCTGCGCGATGGCGTGCCGTTCGCCACCCCGGTGTTCGACGGGGCATCCGAATCCGAGATCCGCGCGATGCTCGACATGGCCTACCCGCCGGAAGTGGCGGCGAGGCTGCAGCTAACGCGAAGCAAGACGCAGGCGACACTGTATGACGGCCGCACCGGCGACGCGTTCGAGCGTTCGGTCACGGTTGGCTACATGCACATGCTGAAGCTGCACCACCTGGTCGACGACAAGATGCACGCCCGATCGACGGGCCCGTACTCTCTGGTCACGCAACAGCCGCTCGGCGGCAAGGCACAGTTCGGCGGCCAGCGCTTCGGCGAGATGGAGGTATGGGCGCTGGAGGCCTACGGCGCCAGCTACACGCTGCAGGAGATGCTGACCGTCAAGTCGGACGACGTGAACGGCCGCACCAAGGTGTACGAGAACATCGTCAAGGGCGAGCACTCGATCGACGCCGGCATGCCGGAGTCGTTCAACGTGCTGGTCAAAGAGATCCGCTCGCTCGGAATCGACATCGATCTGGAACGCAGCTAACGGAACCCGACGGATACCGCAGGAGTAAGCATGAAAGCGCTTCTCGATCTATTCAAGCAAGTCAACAAGCAGGACGAGCAGTTCGACGCGATCAAGATCGGCATCGCGTCGCCGGACAAGATCCGCTCGTGGTCGTTCGGCGAGGTGAAGAAGCCCGAGACGATCAACTACCGCACGTTCAAGCCGGAACGTGACGGCCTGTTCTGCGCCAAGATCTTCGGGCCGATCAAGGACTACGAGTGCCTGTGCGGCAAGTACAAGCGGCTGAAGCACCGCGGCGTGATCTGCGAGAAGTGCGGCGTCGAGGTAACGCTGGCCAAGGTGCGCCGCGAGCGAATGGGGCATATCGAGCTCGCCAGCCCGGTCGCTCACATCTGGTTCCTGAAGAGCTTGCCGTCGCGGATGGGCATGGTGCTCGACATGACTCTGCGCGACATCGAGCGCGTGCTGTACTTCGAGGCGTTCTGCGTCGTCGACCCCGGCTTCACGCCGCTGAAGCGCGGCCAGCTGATGACCGAGGACGATTTCATCGCCAAGACCGAAGAATACGGCGACGAATTCCGCGCGCTGATGGGCGCGGAGGCGATCCGCGAGCTGCTGCGCGCGATCGATGTCGACAAGGAGATCGAAACACTGCGCAAGGATCTGTCGGAGACGGGCTCGGAAGCGAAGATCAAGAAGTTCGCCAAGCGGTTGAAGACGCTGGAGGGCTTCCAGCGCTCCGGAATCAAGCCCGAATTCATGATCCTCGAGGTGCTGCCGGTGCTGCCGCCGGAACTGCGACCGCTCGTGCCGCTCGACGGCGGCCGCTTTGCGACGTCGGACCTGAACGACCTGTACCGGCGCGTAATCAACCGCAACAACCGGCTGAAACGACTGCTCGAGCTCAAGGCGCCCGAGATCATCGTTCGCAACGAGAAACGCATGTTGCAGGAGGCGGTCGACTCGCTGCTCGACAACGGCCGCCGCGGCAAGGCGATGACTGGCGCCAACAAGCGGCCGCTGAAGTCGCTCGCCGACATGATCAAGGGCAAGGGTGGGCGCTTCCGCCAGAATCTGCTCGGCAAGCGGGTCGATTACTCGGGGCGGTCGGTGATCGTGGTCGGTCCGCAGCTGAAGCTGCATCAGTGCGGGCTGCCGAAGCTGATGGCGCTGGAACTGTTCAAGCCGTTCATCTTCAACAAGCTCGAACTGATGGGGCTTGCCACCACGATCAAGGCGGCCAAGAAGATGGTCGAGTCGCAGGAGCCGATCGTTTGGGACATTCTCGAGGAGGTCATTCGCGAGCATCCGGTTCTGCTGAACCGCGCGCCGACGCTGCACCGTCTCGGCATCCAGGCTTTCGAGCCGGTTCTGATCGAGGGCAAGGCGATCCAGCTGCATCCGCTCGTGTGTGCAGCATTCAACGCCGACTTCGACGGCGACCAGATGGCGGTGCATGTGCCGCTGTCACTGGAGGCGCAGCTCGAAGCGCGCGCCCTGATGTTGGCCTCGAACAACGTTCTGTTCCCGTCCAACGGCGACCCGTCGATCGTGCCCTCGCAGGACGTCGTGCTGGGCCTGTACTTCGCCACGCGCGAGAAGATCAACGGCAAGGGTGAGGGCGCGTTCTTCACTGACGTGGCCGAGGTGCATCGTGCGTACGAAAGCAGGCAGGTCGAACTGCAGACGCGCATCACCGTGCGCATCCGCGAGTTCGACGTCGACCGCGAAACGGGCGAGAAGACGCCGCGCATCACACGCTACGAGACTACCGTCGGCCGCGCACTGCTGTCCGAGATCCTGCCTGCGGGGCTTTCGTTCAGCGTGCTGAACAAGCCGCTGAAGAAGAAGGAGATCTCGCGCCTGATCAACACCGCTTTCCGCAAGTGCGGCCTGCGCGAGACGGTGATCTTCGCGGACCGGCTGCTGCAGTCGGGCTTCTCTCTTGCCACGCGCGCCGGCCTGTCGATCGCGATCGACGACATGCTGGTGCCGGAACAGAAGGAAGAGATCATCCGCGCGGCCGAGAAGGAAGTGAAGGAAATCGAGGCGCAGTACACGTCGGGCCTCGTCACGCAGGGCGAGCGCTACAACAAGGTGGTCGACATCTGGGGCCGCGCCGGCGATCAGGTCGGCAAGGTGATGATGGAGCAGCTCGCGACCGAGCAGACGGTGGATCGTCACGGCACTGCGACGCGCCAGGAGTCGTTCAACTCGATCTTCATGATGGCCGACTCGGGTGCGCGCGGCTCGGTCGCGCAGATCCGCCAGCTTGCCGGCATGCGCGGCCTGATGGCGAAGCCCGATGGCTCGATCATCGAGACGCCGATCACCGCGAACTTCCGCGAGGGCCTGAATGTCCTGCAGTACTTCATCTCCACGCACGGCGCGCGGAAGGGTCTGGCGGATACAGCGCTGAAGACCGCAAACTCCGGCTACCTGACGCGCCGCCTCGTCGACGTGACCCAGGATCTCGTCGTGACCGAGGACGACTGCAGAACGACCAATGGCGTGGCTATGCGCGCGCTGGTCGAGGGCGGCGAGGTGATCGAATCGCTGCGCGACCGTATCCTCGGCCGCGTGGCGGCGATCGACCTGGTCGATCCCGACACGCAGGACGTGTTCCTGGCGGCGGGAACGCTGCTCGACGAGGATGCGGTGGAGCGGATCGAGCAGGTCGGCCTCGATGAGGTCAAGGTGCGCACGCCGCTGTCGTGCGACACGCGCTACGGCATCTGCGCCAAGTGCTACGGCCGCGACCTCGGCCGCGGTGCGCTCGTCAATGCGGGCGAGGCGGTTGGCGTGATCGCCGCGCAGTCGATCGGCGAGCCTGGCACCCAGCTGACGATGCGCACTTTCCACATCGGCGGCGCGGCATCGCGTGCGGCTGTGGCGAGCAGCGTCGAGGCAAAGAGCAACGGCACCGTGCGCTTCACCGCGACGATGCGCTACGTGACCAATGCCAAGGGCGAACAGGTCGTCATTTCGCGCTCGGGCGAGGTGATGATCGCCGACGACAACGGCCGCGAGCGCGAACGTCACAAAGTGCCGTACGGGGCCACGCTGCTGGTCGCCGACGGAAGGGCGGTCAAGGCCGGAACGCAACTGGCGAACTGGGATCCGCTGACGCGCCCGATCATCACTGAATATGCCGGCACGGTGAAGTTCGAGAACATCGAAGAGGGCGTGACGGTCGCCAAGCAGATCGACGAGGTGACCGGGCTTTCCACGCTGGTCGTGATCGATGCCAAGCGCCGCGGCGCCTCCGCGCGCGGCGTGCGGCCGCAGGTGAAACTGATCAACGAGGTTGGCGAGGAGGTGAAGATCGCCGGCACCGATCACGCAGTGACGATCAGTTTTCCGGTCGGCGCGCTGATCGTGGTGCGGGATGGCCAGCAGGTGGCGGTCGGCGAGGTGCTGGCACGCATTCCGCAGGAGTCGCAGAAGACGCGCGACATCACTGGCGGTCTGCCGCGGGTGGCGGAGCTTTTCGAAGCGCGTTCACCCAAGGATGCCGGCATGCTGGCCGAGGTGACCGGCACCGTGTCGTTCGGCAAGGACACCAAGGGCAAGCAGCGCCTGATCATCACCGACCTGGACGGCAAGGAACATGAATTCCTGATTCCGAAGGACAAGCATGTGCTCGTGCACGACGGCCAGGTGGTGAACAAGGGCGAATTGATCGTCGACGGCCCGGCCGATCCGCACGACATCCTGCGCCTGATCGGCATCGAGGCGCTGGCCCGCTATATCGTCGACGAGGTGCAGGACGTCTATCGCCTGCAGGGGGTGAAGATCAACGACAAGCACATCGAAGTGATCGTGCGGCAGATGCTGCGCCGGGTGCAGATCAGTGATCCCGGCGACACGCCGTTCATCACCGGCGAGCAGGTCGAGCGCTCCGAACTGCTGGACGAGAACGACAAGGCGGTCGCGAAGGGCGGGCGCCCTGCGATTCACGAGAATGTCCTGCTCGGTATCACCAAGGCTTCGCTGTCGACCGACTCGTTCATCTCGGCAGCGTCGTTCCAGGAGACCACGCGCGTTCTGACCGAGGCCGCGATCATGGGCAAGAAGGGCGACCTGCGCGGACTGAAGGAGAACGTGATCGTCGGCCGCCTGATTCCGGCCGGCACCGGGCTCGCATATCACCGTGCGCGCAAGGACAAGGAGGAGGCCGAGGCCGCCGAGCGCGAGGCCCTGGCCGCGCTCGAGGCCACGACTTCGCCGGCGGTGGCGTTCGAAGGCGGCGGCGAGGATGCCGCCGAGGTTTCGGAGCCCTGAGAGCGGGAAGGCATGCGGTGCGGCCGGCCGAGCGCCGGCCGTACTTTTTTCGAGGGCTTCCTCGCCTTGACACGCATGCGGTGAAGAGGCGAAAATCCAAGGCTTTCCGGAGCCCGCCCGGGCTCGGTGTTCTTTTCGTTTCGGCGCCCGAGGATCAACGTGGCGCCCGACCGTTCGGGGCACCACTTCGGGTGCCGGATCTCCGCGCAGGAAATCGCCGCCGCCCCCTGGGCGCGCCGATCCACGCAACCCGAGTTACCGAACAGCAGGCGAACAGACGATGCCGACGATCAATCAACTGGTGCGCAAGCCGCGCGAGTTCGCGCGCGCCAAGAGCAAGAGCCCTGCGCTCAAGATAAGCCCGCAGAAACGCGGCGTATGCACCAAGGTCTACACCACCACACCGAAGAAGCCGAACTCCGCGCTGCGCAAGGTTGCGAAGGTGCGCCTGGTCAACGGCTATGAGGTGATCTCGTACATCGGCGGCGAGGGCCACAACCTGCAGGAGCACTCTGTCGTGCTGATCCGCGGCGGCCGGGTCAAGGACTTGCCGGGTGTGCGCTATCACATCGTGCGCGGTTCGCTCGACACGCAAGGCGTGAAGGACCGCAAGCAGAGTCGCTCGAAGTACGGCGCCAAGCGGCCGAAGGCGAGTTAGGCATCGATTGAAGACAGCGGCCGCGCCGCATCCCGGCGCGCGGTCGAGTAAGTCGCGGCCCGGAACGATGGGGCCGCCTACGCCGCCAGCGCGCGGCTCATGACTGAAGACAGAGAGGAAGTGCCATGCCCCGTCGTCGTGAAGTACCCAAGCGAGAAATCCTGCCGGATCCGAAGTTCCAGAGTGCGGATCTGACCAAGTTTGTCAACGTGATCATGCTCGACGGCAAGAAGGCCGTCGCGGAGCGCATCGTGTACGGTGCGCTGGAGCAGATCGAGCAGAAGGGCGGCAAGAACCCGATCGAGGTGTTCACGCAGGCGCTTAACAACGTCAAGCCGCTGGTCGAGGTGAAGAGCCGGCGCGTCGGCGGCGCCAACTATCAGGTCCCTGTCGAAGTGCGCCCGGTACGCCGCGTCGCGCTGGCGATGCGCTGGCTGCGCGAGGCGGCCAAGAAGCGCGGCGAAAAATCGATGCCGCAGCGCCTTGCAGGCGAGTTGCTCGAGGCCGCCGAGGGCCGCGGCGGTGCGATGAAGAAGCGCGATGAAGTTCACCGCATGGCCGAGGCCAACAAGGCCTTCGCGCACTTCAGGTTCTAACGGATTGAATCGCGGGGCCTGACCGAGCCGCGCCCCGCCAGCAAAGGTTTTCCTATGCCACGCAAGACGCCCATTGAAAGGTACCGGAACATCGGTATCTCAGCGCACATCGACGCCGGCAAGACGACGACGACCGAGCGCGTCCTCTACTACACCGGCGTCAACCACAAGATCGGCGAGGTCCACGACGGCGCCGCAACGATGGACTGGATGGAGCAGGAGCAGGAGCGCGGCATCACGATCACGTCCGCCGCGACCACCACGTTCTGGCGCGGAATGGACCTGTCGTTTCCCGAGCATCGCATCAACATCATCGACACGCCGGGGCACGTCGACTTCACGATCGAGGTCGAACGCAGCATGCGCGTGCTCGACGGCGCATGCATGGTGTACTGCGCGGTCGGCGGCGTGCAGCCGCAGTCCGAGACCGTCTGGCGTCAGGCCAACAAGTACCGGGTGCCGCGCCTGGCATTCGTGAACAAGATGGATCGCACCGGCGCCAACTTCTTCAAGGTGTACGAGCAGATGCGGGCGCGCCTGAAGGCCAATCCGGTGCCGATCCAGGTGCCGATCGGCGCCGAGGAAAACTTCAAGGGTGTGGTCGATCTGGTCAAGATGAAGGCGATCTACTGGGACGATTCGACCCAGGGGATGAAATTCGAGTATCGCGACATTCCGTCCGAGCTTCTCGATACCTGCAAGGAGTGGCGCGAGAAGATGCTCGAGGCGGCCGCCGAGGCGAACGAGGAACTGATGAACAAGTACCTCGAAACCGGCGAACTGACCGAGTCCGAGATCAAAGGCGCACTGCGCATGCGCACCATCGCGCACGAGATCACGCCGATGCTGTGCGGTTCGGCGTTCAAGAACAAGGGCGTGCAGGCAATGCTGGACGCGGTGGTCGAGTACATGCCGTCACCGGTGGACATTCCCCCGGTGACGGGCATGAACGACCGGGAGAAGCCCGTCGAGCGCAAGGCCGCCGATGACGAGAAGTTTTCCGCGCTCGCTTTCAAGATCATGACCGACCCGTATGTCGGCCAACTCACGTTCCTGCGCGTCTATTCCGGTGTGCTGAACTCGGGCGACACGGTGTTCAATCCCGTCAAGAGCCGGAAAGAGCGCATCGGCCGCCTGCTGCAGATGCACGCGAACGAGCGCGAAGAGATCAAGGAAGTCCGCGCCGGCGACATCGCGGCGGCGGTCGGGTTGAAGGACGTGACGACCGGCGACACGCTGTGTGATCCGAACACGATCATCACGCTGGAGCGGATGGAATTCCCGGAGCCGGTGATTTCGCAGGCGGTCGAGCCGAAGACCAAGGCCGACCAGGAGAAGATGGGGATCGCGCTCAATCGCCTGGCGCAGGAGGACCCGTCGTTCCGCGTCCGTACCGACGAAGAGTCGGGCCAGACGATCATCTCCGGGATGGGCGAACTGCATCTGGAAATCCTGGTCGACCGGATGAAGCGCGAATTTGGCGTCGAGGCGTCGGTCGGCAAGCCGCAGGTTGCTTACCGCGAGACGATCCGCAGGCCCGTCGACAGCGCCGAGGGCAAGTTCATCAAGCAGTCGGGCGGACGAGGCCAGTATGGCCATGTGGTGTTGAAGCTCGAACCGCAGCCGCCTGGCAAGGGCTTCGAATTCATCGACGCGATCAAGGGCGGCGTGGTGCCGCGCGAATACATCCCTGCGGTGCAGAAGGGCGTCGAAGAGACGCTGAAATCCGGAGTGCTGGCTGGTTATCCGGTGGTCGACGTAAAGGTCACATTGCACTTCGGCTCTTACCACGAGGTCGACTCCAACGAGAACGCGTTCAAGATGGCCGCATCGATCGGCTTCAAGGACGGGATGAGAGCCGCATCACCCGCGCTGCTCGAGCCGATCATGGCGGTCGAAGTCGAGACGCCCGAGGAGAAGATGGGCGACGTGATGGGCGATCTGTCCTCACGTCGCGGCGTGATTCAGGGGATGGAGGACATCGCGGGCGGTGGCGGCAAGGCGATCAAGGCCGAAGTTCCGCTGGCGGAGATGTTCGGCTACTCGACGACGCTGCGCTCGCTGACCCAGGGCCGCGCGACGTACACGATGGAATTCAAACACTATGCCGAGGCGCCCAAGAATGTCGCCGAGGCGGTGATTTCTGCCAAGACCAAGTAAGGCTCAACACTTAACCGTTCTTTGAGGAAACCAAGATGGCCAAAGGCAAATTTGAGCGGACGAAGCCGCACGTGAATGTGGGGACGATTGGGCACGTGGATCACGGGAAGACGACGTTGACGGCGGCGATGACGCTGGTGTTGAGCCGGAAGTAT
>JBLMYK010000037.1:0-3865 GCA_050258235.1 Gemmatimonadota bacterium
AGCTGCGCCGCCGTCCTTCGACCGGCTTGGTCGGCAGCTTCTCCGGCTTGTCCGGCCCCCACACGCGGCTGTAGTACGTGTCGGCGAGCTGCAGCGCGCCGATCGGGTTGTGCGCGAGCACGCGGTCCTTGGCGACCAGCGTGGTGACCAGCCCCTTCGAGTGGCGGATGAACAGGCTGTCGTGCCCGACGCACAGGCCGACGATCACGTTCAGTTCGCAGCCGGCGCGGTTCAGCAGCTCGGCCTGCGAGATCGGGTTGCAGATCGGCTCGAAGGTGCCGGGGCGGATCTTCTCCTCGTCCTTCAGTCCGATCTCTTCCTTCGGCACGCCGCCGTTCTTGCAGACGACCGACGCGACCTCCAGCCCGTGGCTTTCCAGGATCGCGCTGAACACGCGCGCGAGGTCGACGAAGCTGATGCAGTTGGCGATGCCCACGCGCTTGAAGCCCATGCGCTTGGCGAAGTGGCAGATCTCCTCGACGCGGGTCCACTTGCAGTAGCCCTCGCTCTCCACGATCGCGGATACCTGGGCGACGCGCTCGATGAAGGGATCGCGCTTGTACGCATCGGCGTCGACGATGCCCTCGGCGTCGACCTTGGACGGGCAGAACCCCGGACCGCGCTCGTCGTTCTCTCCGCTGCGGCAGGCGCGCACGGTGCTCGGGCAGTACGCACATCCGGGGGTCTCGTAGGTCGTCACGGTCGAATCCTGCAAAAAGACGGTCGGCGGCTGACGCTACCCGATGCGTAGCAGGACGACATGGAATCGGTCAAACCTGCCGCGATTTGTCTGGCGCCACGTAGAACGCTTTACATCCGCGTCCGCGAACGGGCATCCTATCGGCCGCTTCCGTTGACCAAAGGGGAGGAGAAGCGATGCAGGAATCGAGAAGGGATTTCATCACGATGGGCGCCACGCTCGCGGCGGGCGCCGTGCTGTCCGGACAGGCGCGCGCCGCGAGCGCGCCGGGCGCTGCCGCGCCGCAGACGCTTGCAGCGACCACCGATCTGCGCCTGGCGACTTTCTCGCTCGCCAACGACCCAGCGCTCCGCACCGGCGTGGTCCGCAACGACGGCCGCGTGATCGACCTGGGAGCCGAGGCGAAGAAGCAGGGCATGGCGCTCGCGTTCGACCCGGCAAGCATGCTTTCGCTGATCGCAGCGGGCGACGCCGCGCTGAAACAGGCGCGTGCCCTTGCCGAAGGCGCGCAGGGCGAGCACCCGAAGGTGGAGGACGTGCGCCTGGCGGCGCCGATTCCGGTCGCGCCGCGCAACATCTACGCGGTGGGCTGGAACTATCTCGCCCACTTCGAGGAAGGCAAGGCGCTGCGCGACCCGAACCAGAAGTATCCGGAACACCCGGTGTTCTTCTCCAAGGCGTCGCATTGCCTGAACGGCCCGTTCGCGCCGATTCCGTACGACCCGAAGGTGTCGACGCTGATCGACTGGGAGGGCGAGCTTGCGGTGATCATCGGGCGGCGCGGCCGCAACATCGCCGAAGCCGACGCAATGAACTACGTGTTCGGCTTCTCGGTCATCAACGACACCACCGCGCGCGATCTGCAGCAGACGCGCCACGGCGGCCAGTGGTTCAAGGGCAAGAGCCTCGACGGGCACGGTCCGCTCGGCCCGTGGATCGTCACGCGCGGCGCGCTGAACCACGACAACCTGAAGCTGCAGACGCGCGTGAACGGCGTGGTCAGGCAGGACGCCAACACGGGGCAGATGTTCTTCAAGGTGCCGACGATCCTCGCCGAGCTCTCTCTCGGCCTGACGCTTGAGCCCGGCGACATCATCGCCACCGGCACGCCGCCCGGGATCGGCCATGCGATGAAGCCGCCGCAGTACATGAAGCCGGGTGACGTGATGGAAACGGAGATCAGCGGGATCGGAATGATCCGCAACGTGATCACCGCCGTCTAGTAAGAGACCGGCAGCGGCCGCGGTCAGCCCGGCTCCGCGGCCAGCTGCTCGAGCAGGTTCTGGAACGCACGCACGACGAGTTCGGCGTCGTCGTTGCTGATCGCCTCCAGCGGGTTGTGGCTGATGCCTGAATTCAGCCCGCGCATGAACAGCATCGCCTGCGGCATGATGTTGGCGAGCTTCATCGCGTCGTGCCCGGCGCCGCTCGGCATGCGATGCACGGGCAGCCCGAGCGATTCGACCGCGCGTTCCCAGCGGCGCTGCCATGCGGGCGTGCACGGCGCGGCCGGGACGCGCATCGTCGCGTCGACCCGGTAGCGCAGGCCGCGGCGCGCGCAGATGCGCTCGAGTTCCGCAAGCACGTCGTTCGCGGCCGCGTCGCGGACCGCGTCGGTGTTGGAGCGGATGTCGACGCTGAAGCGGCAGCGTCCGGGCACGACGTTGATCGACCCGCCCGGAACGTCGAGCATGCCGACCGTGCCGACCAGGTGCGGCTGCGCCGCGGCGCGCTTTTCGATGTAAAGCACGAGTTCCGCCGCTGCCGCGGCCGCGTCGCGCCGCCGGTCCATCGGCGTGGTGCCTGCATGGCTCGCAACGCCGACGATCTCGACGCCGTAGCGCAGGTTGCCGTTGATCGAAGTCACGACGCCGAGCGGCAGATCCATCTCGTTGAGCACCGGCCCCTGCTCGATGTGCACCTCGACATAGCCGAGATATCGCGACGGATCGCGCCTGAGCGCAGGGATCTCGTCGATCGGCAGGCCGGCGCGCTGCATCGCCTCGCGCAGCGTGACGCCGTCGGCGTCGCCTTGGTCGAGCCACGCTGCATCGAAGCTGCCGGTGAGCGCGCTCGACGCCAGGAAAGCGGTCCGGTAGCGCTGGCCTTCCTCCTCGGCGAAGGCGACCACCTCGATTCCGTACGGCAAGCGGCGCCCGGCGCGCGCCAGCTCGCGCACGCACAGGATCGGCACGAGAATGCCGAGCCGCCCGTCGTAGCGCCCTCCGTTGCGCACGGTGTCGAAGTGGCTGCCGGTCAGCAGTCGCTTCGCTTCGCGCGTGGTGCCGTGATACAGGCCGACGACGTTGCCGACCGCATCGACGTGGACTGAATCGAAGCCGCAGTCCTCGCGCATCCACGCCTCGATCTGCTGCGCGCAGGCGCGGTGCGCCGCGGTCAGGTAGGTGACGGTCAGCTGTCCCTTTTCCGCGAAACCGGGGTCGCTGTGCTGCGCCAGGTCGTCGGCCCAGTCGAGCACCTGGTTGCCGAGCGCGGGCACGTGCCCGAACGCGTCGCCGAGCCGCAGTTCGGCGATCCGATGAATGTGGCGCAGCGCTTCGGCGAACTCGAAGTCGGGATGGTTGTCGAGGCGGCGTTCGAGCGCGGCGATCACGCGGGCGGCACCGAGCGGCTTTCCGCGCGGCCCGCGCAGCGCGAGCACGAACGGAAAGCCGAACTTCGCACGGTAGTCGGCGCTCAGCCGCCGCAGCCGCGCCGCATCGTCGGCGCCGGCCGATGGCAGCGCCGCGGCGTCCGGTTCCGGCTGCGCCCGGATCAGTTCGAGCTGCGCATCGCGTCCCGCCTCGCGCACCGCGGTCACCAGCGCGAGCTTCAACTGCGCCAGCGATGCGAACGGCCGCCGCTGCCACGCGCTCGTCGCGACCCACGCCAGGTCATAGGCGCCGGCGAGAAGACGGACAAACTCCGGCTGCGGGGCGGCGTTGAGCTGCTCGAGAGTGATCGGCATCGTCATCTGCGCGAGGAAACGGTGCGGCCGGGTCCGCGCCGCCGGGGATTGCGGACGGCACCTTATCACCGCGCGGCCGGAGTTGCCGTACGATGCGCCGCTGCGCGTCGATCCGCGGCTTGCCGGTAGCGCAGGCGACCCGGCGGCAGACTGACTTTCCTCATGACCACGGCAGCAACTCCGAGCGCGGCTCCTGC
>JBLMYK010000038.1:0-3779 GCA_050258235.1 Gemmatimonadota bacterium
ACATCGGCACGAACGCAAAGCGCATCCGCACCTTCGTCGCGAAGATGAAGGCGCTGCAGTCGCCGTCCTGATCGGGGCAACGTTGGCCGCCTGCATCAGTTATCAGCTGCTGATCGAAATCGCGCGGCCGCTGCGCTGCGCGATCGGCCGACTCGGCGTCTTCGATTTTCCGGCCGGGTGCTACCTGTACACCGGATCGGCGCGGCGCGGCCTGGATGCGCGTATCGCGCGGCACCTGCGCGGCGACAAGCGCCTGCACTGGCACATCGACTACCTGCTCGCCGCGCCGGGCGTGCGCATCGTCGATGTCTTCCGCTCGGCGCGCGCCGAGTGTGCACTGAATCGCTCGGTGCGCGGCAGCGTGCCGTGCGCCGGCTTCGGCGCGTCCGACTGTCGCGCCGGCTGCGGCGCGCACCTGAAATTTCTCGGCTGAAGCGCGGCTAGGTGCGGTAGCCCGGATCGGTGCGATCCAGCTTGCGCAGCAGCGCGGGCCAGGCCAGCCCGCCGCCTTCGCCGCGCGTGACCTGCTGCCAGCTGGCACGCGCGCCCTCGACGATCTCAGGCGCGATGTGGCGCACACGCTGCCCGGCGCCGAGCGCGCGCACCTGGATCATGCAGGTCGCCTCGAAGAAGTACATCGCGACGAACGCCTCGGCCACCGAGCGGCCGACCGTCAGCAGCCCGTGGTTGCGCAGCATCAGGAAGCGCTTGTCGCCGAGGTCGCGCACCAGGCGCGGCTTCTCGTCCTCGTTCAGCGCCACGCCCTCGTAGTCGTGATAGGCGAGCGACGACAGCACGAACATCGAGTGCTGCGACAGCGGCAGCACGCCGTCTTCCTGCGCCGACACCGCGACCCCGTTCACGCTGTGCACGTGGAGCACGCAGATTGCATCCTCGCGCGCCGCGTGTACCGCGCTGTGGATCGTGAAGCCGGCCGGATTGACTTCGTACGGACTTTCGAACACCTTGTTGCCGCGCAGGTCGACCTTGACCAGGCTCGATGCGGTGATCTCGTCGAACATCATTCCGTACGGATTGATCAGGAAGTGATGCTCCGGGCCGGGCACGCGCGCCGAGATATGGGTGAAGATCAGGTCGTCCCAGCCGAATTGCGCGACCAGCCGGTAGCAGGCGGCAAGGTCGACGCGCTGACGCCATTCGGCGGCGCTGACGGTCGAGCGCAGGTCGAGGGTCGGGTCGTTCATCGGGAGCTCCCGTCGGTCGCGAAACGCTGGCACAATTATATAGACTGGTCTAGTTAGAGGGTCAAGATGCAGACGGACAGCGCAGGCGGCAGCCGCGCGCGCATGATCGAGGCGGCGATCGATCTGATGCGCGGCGCGGGACTGACCGGAGCGGGGATCAACGAGATCGTCCGCGCCAGCGGCGCGCCGAAGGGGTCCGTCTACCACTTCTTTCCCGACGGCAAGCTGCAGATCGTGGCCGAGGCGCTCGCGGTGTATTCGCAGCGCGTGCAGGCCTTCATGGAACAGTCGCTCGCGCGCGGGCGCACCCCCGCCGAAAAGGTGCGGGAGCTGTTCGATGCGTTCGCGCGCCGCGTCGAGGAAACACAGTTCCGCCGCAGTTGCGCGGTCGGCGCGATCAGCCTGGACCTGGACGCGGACCTCGAGGCGCTGCGCACCGTGCTCGCCGCCGCGTTCGCGGAATGGATCGCCCTGATCGCGCGGCATGTCGACTGCGGCGAGGCGCGGCGCACGAAATCCTTCGCCAGCCTGGTGCTGACCGCGATCGAGGGCGCGCACGTGCGCTGCCGCGCCGAGCGGTCGAGCGCTCCGTTCCGCGAGACCGGTGCCTGGCTGGCGGAACTCGCCGATGCGCCGCCCACCCCGGCGCGCGGCAGACGAACCAGTGGCATGGGATCCCGCAAAACCGCACGCCGCTAGGCGATCGCGTGCATGCTGCATTGACGCCGCGCCCTGCGGCAGCTTAGAAGCCGGGTACCGAATTTGCCGGCGACGACGAGGAGGGCGTGATGGCGAAGAAGCGCGGCAAGGTGGTTCGCAACGTCCGCCCCGACGCAGTCGATTTCCGCGATCTGCCGTTCCGACCCAACATCGCGCTGCCGCCGGCGCCGCATCTTTTCCCGCGCAAGGACAGGCAGTTGCCGGTGAAGAACCAGGGCGACACCAGCGCATGCACAGGCTTCGGCCTCTCGCTCGTCGTCGAGTACCTGCTGCACGCGGCACGGCGCCAGGCGCCGGAGATCTCGGCGTTCATGCTGTATTCGATGGCGCGCCGCTACGACGAATTCCCCGGCTCGGGCGACCAGGGTTCCAGCCTGCGGGGCGCACTGAAGGGCTGGTACAAGCACGGCGCCTGCACCGACCGGCTGTGGAAGACCGGAGTGCACATGCCGCCGGCGCCGAAGAATCCGGAGGACGACTGGTGGCTCGACGCGGTGCGTCGTCCGCTCGGCGCGTACTACCGGATCGACCGGCGCGCACTGAGCGACATGCATGCGGCGCTGAACGAGGTGGGGATCCTGTATGCGAGCGCGGTCTGCCACGCGGGCTGGGACGCGGGGTACAAGCAGAAGCAGCCGCGGACGCGGCCGACGTCGTTTGCCGCATCGATCTTCACCATTCCCGTCGTGCGTGCGAAGCCGGACGATGGCGGCCATGCGTTCGCGATCGTCGGCTACGACGAGAACGGCTTCCTGCTGCAGAACTCGTGGGGCGACGACTGGGGCACGCGCGGCTACGCGATCCTCACCTACGACGACTGGCTCGCGAACGCAATGGACTGCTGGGTCGCGCAGCTTGGCGTGGTCACGTCCGAGCACCTGGCGATCGCGCGCGCCGGCACGCTGCGCACCGATGCGAAGGGCACCCGCGTTTCGCTGTCCGTCAGCAGCGTGCTGCGCGACCGCGAGATCGCGCCGTTCGTGATCGATATGGGAAACAACGGCCGGCTGTCGAACAGCGGGCAGTTCCGCACGACCGAGGACGACGTGCGCGCGATCGTCGACATCCATCTTGCCGAGGCGCGCAAGCGCTGGGGGCTGGTCGGCAAGCCGGTCGACGTCTGCATCTATGCGCATGGCGGGCTGGTGGGCGAGAAGGACGCCGCGGCCAGCGCCGCCAAGTGGATCCCGCTCCTTTACCGCAATCGCATCTTCCCGGTGTTCTTGATGTGGGAGACCGACCTGCTCACGACCGTGGTCGATCGCATCAGCGATGCCGTCGCGGGCGTGCCGCGTGCAGCCGGCGCGCGCGAGGGGTTCTGGTCGAGCGCGGAGCGATGGTGGAACGAACGCCTCGAGCGCCTGCTCGCCCGGCCGGGCACCGAGCTGTGGGGCGAAATGAAGCAGAACGCGGCGGCGATCAGTGCCGCCGCCGACACCGGCGCCGGAATCCTGTATCGGCATTTCATGCGCTCGGCCGCGCAGAAGGAACCGCTGCGCCTGCACCTGGTCGGGCACTCGGCGGGCTCGATCGTCCATGCGCACATCGTCGACTACGTCTGCGCGCAGGGGATGAAGTTCGAGTCGGTGAGCTTCATGGCGCCGGCGGTGCGCGTCGACACCTTCGACCGGTTGGTGGCGCAGCGGCTCGCCGACCGTTCGATCCGGCGCTACCTGCAGTTTCACCTGACGGAGAAGGCGGAGGAGGACGATCCGACCTGCGGACCGTACCGGCGCTCACTGCTGTGGCTGGTGTCGGCGTCGTTCGAAGGCGGACAGGCGACGCCGATCCTCGGCATGGAAAAGTTCTATCGCGATTACGCAGGCCGACTGAAGAACGCGACGGCGGTCGCGG
>JBLMYK010000039.1:0-28585 GCA_050258235.1 Gemmatimonadota bacterium
CGTCGGGCAATTGGACACGCACGATGCCCTGGGTTCCGCTCGGCATCGAAAATTCCCGCACCTCGTGCCCGCGTTGTTCCAGTTGCTCGATCGCCGAGCGACTGAAGCGACCGGTTTCGAGATCGGTGGGGCCGTTCAGGCTGTCGAAGTTGGGGAGCGAAATCGCCTGCTGAATGTCGAGTTGCCAGTCCATGATGCCGACCAGCGTCTTGACGACGTGGCCGATGATGAATGGGCCACCCATCGAACCGACGGTGGCGACGAGCCGGTTCGTCGCGCGATCGAACACGAGCGTCGGTGCCATCGATGACATCGGCCGCTTGCCCGGCTGCACCCGATTGGCAATCGGCCTGCCGCCGGCGCTCGGGGCGAACGAGAAGTCTGTCAGTTCGTTGTTGAGCAGGAAGCCGTGCACCATGATCCGTGCGCCGAACTGGTTTTCGATCGTCGTCGTCATCGACAGCGCATTGCCGTTGTCGTCGACGACCGCGATATGCGATGTGCCGCCGCGCGGCGAAGGGTTGTCGGCGGCCCACGAAACCCGATATCCGGCCGGTATCCCTGGCTTTGCCACCCCCATGCTGCGCGCGCCGATCAGTTTCGCGCGATCGCGCAGGTAGTCGCGATTGGTCAGCGCAAACATGTCCACGGGCACGAAATCGGGATCCGCCACGTACAGGTTCCGATCCGCGAATGCGAGCCGCTCCGCCTCGGTGAAAAGATGCACGGCATCGACCTGCGGGCGCAGCTCTCCGTCGACGACCAGCGGCGGCACCACGCTGATGTTGCGGCTGCCGAAGATCCCGAGCATCTGTGCCACCGCGATGCCGCCCGATGAGGGCGGCGGCATGCCGCACACGATCCAGCGCTTGTAGGGGGTGCACAGCGGCGTTCGCTCCCTGGCCCGGTAGGTGGCGAGATCGCTCTCGGCCAGCCGGCCGGCGTTGGGTTGGGCGTGCACAGCGCGCACGATGGCGGCTGCAATCGGCCCCTTGTAGAACGCGTCGGCGCCCTGAAGCGCGATCGTTCGCAGTGTCTGCGCGAATTCCGGGTTGCGCAGGATCGTGCCGACCCGCTTAGGCGTGCCGTCGGCGTTATAGAAGTAGGCGCGCGCCGCGGGGTTGCCACCGAGATACTTCTCGCTGGCAAGTTGCCGGTTCAGCAGCGGCGACACCGCGAACCCGCCCTCGGCGAGGCGGATTGCCGGCTCAAACAGGCGTGCCCAGGGCAGCCGGCCATGCTGCTCATGGACGGACTCCAGCATGCGCAGCACTCCCGGCGTGCCCACGCTGCGGCCGCCGACGACCGCGTCGTAGAACGCCATCGGCTTGCCGTTGGACATGAACAGGTTCTCGTCGGCAGCCATCGGCGCCGTCTCGCGGCCGTCGAACGCCTGCACGCGCTTGCCGTCCCAGTACATCAGGAATGCGCCGCCGCCGATGCCGGAGCTCTGCGGCTCGACCAGGTTGAGCACCATCTGCATCGCGATCGCGGCGTCGATCGCGGCTCCCCCTGCGCGCAGAATCTCGCGCCCGGCTTGCGCAGCCAGCGGGTTCGCCGCCGCCGCCATGTGCCGGACCGCCGTCGCTGTCGAGGGTTCGAGGTGGAAACCCGATACAGCCTCGGGCGCGACGGCGAGATCGACCGGCGTCGCGCAGGCGGCGAGCAACAGCACCACGTACAACGTGATCAGCCGCAACGCAGACTTCATCGCTGTTTTCGTTGATCCCTGGCCACCGCGCAGCGCGGTCGGTTGGCGAATTATCTGGATTGCAGCCACAAGGCGCCGCGCTTTGTCACCCTCTTTACTCCCGGGTCCGGGTCACTTCGGCTGCATCCGGATGGCGCCGTCCAGGCGGATGGTCTCGCCGTTCAGCATCACGTTCTAGCTCCGGCCGCGCGCCGTCGGCGCGCTTGACCCGCGGCGCAGGTCAGCCTCTGCTGAAACGTGATGTGCCTGCTTTCTGCTCATTTGGGTTGCATGCGGATAGCGCCGTCCAGACGGATGGTCTCGCCGTTCAGCATCACGTTTTCGAAGATTGCTCTTACCAGTTGGGCGTACTCGTCCGGCCTGCCGAGGCGGGACGGGAAGGGCACCTGCTTGCCGAGCGAATCCTGCAGCTCCTGCGGCATGCCGAGCAGCATCGGCGTGGCGAAGATGCCCGGCGCAATCGTCACGCAACGGATGCCGCTGCGCGACAGGTCACGCGCGATCGGCAGCGTCATGCCGACGATGCCGCCCTTCGAAGCCGAGTACGCGGCCTGGCCGATCTGGCCGTCGAACGCCGCCACCGATGCGGTGTTGACCAGCACCCCGCGCTCGCCGTCGCTGGTCGCGTCCTGCTTCGACATCGCGTCGGCGGCAAGTCGGATCATGTTGAACGTGCCGACCAGATTGATCGAGATCACGCGCGCGAATGCATCGAGTCGGTGCGGCCCGTCCTTGCCGATCGTCTTCTCGCCGATCGCGATACCGGCGCAATTGACCAGCCCGCGCAGGGTGCCCATCGACAGCGCGGCGCTGACGGCGGCTTTCCCGTCGGCCTCGTTGCCGACATCGCACCGGACGAAGCGCGCGCCTGCGAGTTCCCGCGCGAGAGCTTCTCCCTTGTCGGCTTGTACGTCGGCGATCACGACCTTGCCGCCGTTGGCGGCGATCATGCGCGACGTCGCGCCGCCGAGTCCCGACGCGCCGCCGGTAACGATGAAAACGTTGTTGCGGATCTCCATTGCGTCCTCGCTGGATTGACCAGCGAGGATTCTAGAACCGCGGCGATGGCCGCGCCGGAGTTACGGCTCAGCGCACCGCGCAGCGCGCGTGAACCCACAGGCTGCCGCGGAATTCTCCACTGGCATCGATGCGGGTGCGCAACCGGATGATCGGAGCGACGCAGTCTTGCGCATCGATTCCGAGGTCGCTCATCCAGGCGCGCATCGTTTCGGACGAGAACCCGAGCGCGTAGTGCGGGCGGAACCGCTCGGCTCCGACACCGTACGACGGCATTGCGATCAGGCTGACGCGCGTGGCGACCGTCTCCCATGATCTGCCGTCCGGCGGCGCTGCCGACAAGGTGGCCGGCGGTACAGAGCTTGCGGTCATCCGAGGTTCGGGCAGGGCGGCTTGCGCGCTGCGAAACCAGATTGCGGTGCTCAGCGGGTCGTCCGCGGGGGCGTGCAGCTGAGCCGCTGCGCGCTGTCCGCAGCCGATCGCAATCGCGCCAGCGATGGCAATGATCGGAAGTGCTCGGGTTGCGCGATCCTGCATGGCGGCTCCGGGCGGCAACGGACAGCACCAATATCTTCGAGGTGCGGCGTCTGCACAACCATGCGAAATCATGAGAGGCCAGTCCGGTTTGTGCTTCAATCTTCCGTGCGTGAGGACCTGCTTCCTGCATGAAGCGTTCGTATAAGGAGAATCGATGAGCAGCCATGGACGTGAGTTGCTGACGGCACTGCGTACCTTCGAGAAGGGCAAGATCGTCACCGCGCGCGAAGCGGTGCAGCTGATCCAGGACGGCGATGCCATCGCTACCGGAGGGTTCGTCGGCATCGGCTTTCCGGAGAACATTGCCGTTGCACTCGAGCAGCGTTTTCTCGAATCGAGCGAGCAGGGCCCTGAAGGCACCGGCCGGCCGACGGACCTGACGCTGATCTATGCCGCGGGTCAGGGCGACGGCAAGGAGCGCGGACTGAATCATCTGGGCCACCGCGGACTGCTGAAGCGCGTGATCGGCGGCCACTGGGGGCTGGTGCCCAAAGTGCAGCGTCTCGCCGTGGCCAACGAGATCGAGGCCTACAACCTGCCGCAGGGCGTGATCACGCACCTGTTCCGCGATTCGGCCGCCGGCAAGCCCGGCCACCTGACGCGCATCGGTCTCGGCACCTTCGTCGATCCGCGACTCGGCGGCGGCAAGATCAACGAGCGCACCAAGGATGATCTGGTCACGCTGATGCACGTCAATGGCGAGGAATACCTGTTCTACAAGTCGCTCCACATCGATGTCGGCATCGTGCGCGGGACGACCGCCGACGTCGACGGCAACATCACGATGGAGAGAGAAGCGCTGACGCTCGAGGCGCTCGCGATCGCGATGGCGGCGCGCAATTCCGGCGGCATTGTCATCGTGCAGGTCGAGCGCATCGCCGAGCGCGGATCGCTGAACCCGCGCCAGGTGAAGATCCCGGGCGTGCTGGTCGATTGCGTGGTCGTGGCGGAGAAGCCGGAGTACCACCATCAGACGTTCGCCGAGCCGTACAGCCCGGCGTTCGCCGGCGAGATCCGCGTGCCGGCATCGATGGTTGAGCCGATGGCGATGAGCGAGCGCAAGATCATCGCGCGCCGGGCCGCGCTGGAACTGAAGGCCAACAGTGTCGTCAACCTCGGCATCGGGATGCCCGAGGGAGTGTCGGGTGTGGCCGCCGAAGAAAAGGTGATCGACCTGCTGACGCTGACCGCCGAGCCGGGCGTGATCGGCGGCATCCCGGCGTCGGGACTGAACTTCGGCGCCGCCGTGAACACGCAGGCGATCATCGACCAGCCCTATCAGTTCGATTTCTACGACGGAGGTGGACTCGACCTGGCATTCCTCGGGCTCGCGCAGGCC
Organism: Gemmatimonadota bacterium; assembly: GCA_050258235.1. Taxonomy (GTDB): domain Bacteria; phylum Pseudomonadota; class Gammaproteobacteria; order Burkholderiales; family Burkholderiaceae_F; genus JAKOQB01. The sequence goes on from JBLMYK010000039.1 coordinate 4,605, forward strand.
GACCGGATGGGCAACCTCAACGTCAGCAGATTCGGGCCCCGGCTGGCGGGTGCGGGCGGCTTCATCAACATTTCGCAATCGGCCAAGAGCGTGGTGTTCGTCGGCACGTTCACCGCGGGCGACCTGCGCGTCGGCCTGGTCGACGGCAGACTGGTCCTGCACAACGACAACGGGCCGAGGAAATTCGTGCACGAAGTCGAGCACCGCACCTTCTCGGGACCGTATGCAATCAAACGCGGCCAGTCGGTCCTGTACGTGACTGAGCGCTGCGTGTTCCGGCTGACCGAAGACGGCATGGAACTCGCCGAGGTCGCGCCCGGCATCGACATCGAGCGCGACATCCTGGCGAAGATGGACTTCCGGCCGGTGATCCCTGGTGAGCCGGCGCTGATGGAAGCGGCGATCTTCCGCAGCGAACCGATGGGACTGCGCGAGCGGATGCTCGCCGTTCCGCTGTCGGCGCGCTTCGCCTACGACGACCAGCAGAACATCCTGTTCATCAACTTCGAGCGGCTGCGGGTCGCCACCCAGGCCGACGTGGACGCGATCGAGCGCGAGGTCGAGGCGCACCTGCGGCCGATTGGCCATCGCGTGTACGCGATCGTCAACTACGACAATTTCGAGCTCTCGCCGGCGATCGAAGACGCCTATGCGGCGATGGTCAAATCGCTGGAGGAACGCTACTACGACGGCGTGTCGCGCTACACCACGTCGGGCTTCCTGCGCGCCAAGCTCGGCACGGCACTGAAGCGCCGCGGCGTGGCGCCGCACGTGTACGAGTCGCCACAGGATGCGCTCAAACACGTGCGCGATGTCTGACCCGGCGCGGCCGGGCCCAGAGACGGCGGCCAGGGCGCGTGCGCTGTACGCCGTGAACGTCGCGCGCGGCGGCGCTTGAGCAGAGGCGATGAACGACGACGTCTACTACCAGCCGGACCTGGCCTGGGTGCACCACGCCGGCTACTCGCAGCACGTGGAGAACACCTGGCCCGGCATCAGGGCGTGGCTGCGCACGGCGGGGCTCTATGACGGCGCGCGTGTGCTCGACATCGGCTGCGGCAGCGGTCTGCTCGCGCGCCGCCTGGTCGACGCCGGCTTTGTGGTGCACGGCATCGACGCCTCGCCGGCGATGGTCGCGCTGGCGCGCCAGCATGCGCCGGAGGCGAGTTTCGGCGTCGTGCGCCTGCCGGCCGGAGCCGGCGACACGCTGCCCGTCGCCGATGTGGTCGTGTCCACCGGGCACGTGCTCAACTACCTTGACACGCAGGCCGACATCGCGCGCGCACTGGGTCAGATGGCGTGCGCCGTGCGCGCCGGCGGCGTGCTGGCGATCGACCTGATGACCGAGCGCTTTGTCCAGGCACGCGATGTCGGCGCCGTTCATGCGAAGGTCGAAGGCGACTGGGCGATCGTCACCCGCTTCTCAAGGCCGCAGGCGTACCGCTTCGACCGCCATATCACCGTGTTCCGGCGCGACAGCGACGTGTGGCGGCGCAGCGACGAACACCACCGCAACGTGACGTTCGAAGCGGAGGACGCACTGCGCATCCTGCGCGACTGCGGCGTGGACGCGCAGGTGCGGCCGGCGTTCGGCGAAGAGGCGCTGCCGGAGGGCCTGGTTGTGCTGGCCGGCGTTCGGCGCTGAACTCTCCTGTGGGGAGGGCTTGGGAATAAGTCGGGGCGGCGCGCTGTTTATCGCGCAGTTTCCGCTGTCCCGCCCAACACCTGCCACAGGAGTCCTGAATGCGCCTTTCCACGTCCCTCGGATTCATCACGCTGCTGGGTATTGCCGGCTGCGCTTCGTACGGTTCAATGGCCATGTCGCCCGCCAAGGTCGCCGATGGCGCCCTCGTCGATTCGAACGGAATGACGCTGTATGTATTCGACAAGGATCCCGCCGGCAGCGGCAAGAGCGCGTGCAATGGTCCGTGCGCTGCGAACTGGCCGCCGCTTGCGGCCGACGCCAGCGCAGCCGCGATGGGCGGGTACAGCGTGATCATGCGCGACGACGGCTCCCGGCAATGGGCCTACAACGGCAAGCCGCTGTATCGCTGGATCAAGGACCAGAAGCCAGGGGATCGCACCGGCGACGGATTCAACAACGTCTGGCACGTTGCCAAGCCGTAACTTCAAGCTCGCTTCCCGGCGCCAGCCTATCCTTCGGTTCTCGGCAAACCGAAGGAGGCCGCGCATGGAACTGAGCACCGTCAGCATCGAAAAACCGGCCGACATCAACTTCATTCTCGGCCAGGCTCACTTCATCAAGACCGTCGAAGACCTGCACGAAGCGATCGTGCAGACGGTGCCGCAGATGAAGTTCGGCATTGCGTTCTGCGAATCGAGCGGCCCGGCGCTGGTGCGCTGGACCGGCAACGACGACGAACTGATCGGGATGGCGAGGAAGAACGCGCTGGCCCTCAGTTGCGGCCACTGCTTCATCGTCTTCGTCAGCGGCGGGTTCCCGGTGAACATCCTGAATGCGATCAAGGCCGTGCCTGAGGTGTGCAACATCTACTGTGCGACCGCCAATCCGGTCGAGGTGGTGGTTGCGGAAACCCCGGGCGGGCGCGGCATCCTCGGGGTGATCGACGGCATCAGGAGCCAGGGGGTCGAAACCGACGCCGACATCGCGGCGCGCAAGCAACTGCTGCGCCGGTTCGGCTACAAGCTGGGGTGAGGTCAGGCAGGCAGGGGCGCGTTCGGCGCGCGGGCGGCACCGATCGCGCGCCCGCCCGCAACTCGGTACCATCGGCATTCGCCTGCCAACGCATCAGATCGACCTCGACCCCGCAATTGCCCCGCTGTGCTGGACAAACTCTTCTTCGGTTCCGCCTTGCATGAACATGCCGACGCCGCGCAGCGCGTGATCGGCGTGACAGCGCTTCCTCCGGATTCGGATGTGCTCGGACAACTGCTGCGCGCTGACCCTGCGCCCGAAGTGCGCGCCGCCGCGGCGAGGCGCTGCGCCGATCCGCAAGCGCTCGACCGCGCGCTGCAGACGGAGGCGGATGCCGGAGTGCAAACGGCGATCGCCACTCAGCTCGGGAAGCTGCTGGCGGAAGGAACCGATGCCGTCACCGCGCAATCGCTGCTGACGGCGCAGCACTGCACCGATGCAGTGCGCGCCGAGGTTGCGCTGCACGCGCAGGACGAAGAGCTGCGTCGCACCGCGATCGAGGGGATCCGCGACGAGAACGCCCTGGTCGAACTTGCGCTCGCGGCGTCGTTTGCGCCGGTGCGCATTGCCGCGGCCGAACGCGTTCTTGCGCCGGAGCAGCTGCGCCGGCTGGCCGACGCGGCCCGCGACAAGGACCGCGGCGTGGCCCGCCTCGCGCGCCAGAGGCTGGACGCGATGAAGCACCGCGCCGAACAGGCCGCGGCCGCCGACGCCATCCTTGCGCAGGCTGAGGCGCTTGTCGTGCAGCCGGGGCCGATCCTGACCGCGGCGGTCGAGCTCGACCGCCGCTGGCGGGCTATCGATCTCGGAGACGACGCGGCCCGCCGCGAGCGGTGGGACGCGATCGGCCGGCAGATGCAGCAGCGTTTCGAGCGGGAGCAGGAAGCGCACCGCGCGCACGCGCAGTTCGAACAGCGGCTGAACGAGTGGCTGGCCTCGCTGCAATCGGCGCCAGCCGCGGCCGCGTTGCCCGGCCTGCGCGGCGAACTGGATGCGTTGCGCACCGAAGCCACGACGAGCCAGGACGCGCCGGCGCTGGAGAAACTGGCGCAGGCCGAACAGCAGATTGCGCGCTGGGAGCAGGCGGCGCCTGGACTGGCCGCCGCGGAAGCGCTGGTAATCGAAGCCGAGGCGCTTGCCGCCGGCACGCCGATCGATGATGCGCAGCTCCCGGAACGCTGGCAGGCGCTGGACCTGGCGGTTCGCACGCCGGCGCTGACGCGCCGTTTCGAGGCGGCGCTGCTGGTGATCGAGCAGCGCCGGCTGGCTTATGTGCGCGCGACGCAGCAGGAGCAGGGCGCCGCCCGGCATCGGCTGCACACCTTGCTGCACGAGGCGGAGCAGGCGCTGGCGGCGGGTCAGCTGCATGAAGCGCGCACCGCGGTCGACGAGGTCCGCACGCTGAAGACGGGCGCGGGCCAGCTGCCGAAGCCGACCGTGCAGCGGTTCAGTCGCGTCGTGCAGCAACTGGTCGAGCTCGAGCGCTGGCAGAAGTTCGGCCAGCAGACCGCGCGGGTGCAGTTGTGCGAACGCGCCGAGGCGCTGTTGACGCAGACGCTCGCCCCGGCGGTGCTGGCGCGCGAAGTGCAGCAGCTGCGCGCCGAATGGAAGAAGCTCGACGAGCAGTACGCCGGGGTGCCGAAGTCGCTGTGGGAGCGTTTCGACGGCGCCTGCGAAAAGGCGTATGCCCCGGCGGCACGGCATTTCGCCGAGCTGGCCGCGCAGCACAAGCAGGCGCGCAAGCAGCGCGAGGATTTCATCGCCGCGGCCGCGGCGCACGCGCCGACGCTGCTCGCCGAGCCGCGCGACTGGCGCGCGATCGAACACTGGCTGCGTGAAACCGATTCGACCTGGCACGGCGCGAGCCTCGGCAGCGTCGAGCCGGGCGCCTGGAAGAAACTCGATGCGCGCATGAAGGCCGCGCTGGCGCCGCTGCGCGATGCTTTATCGGCGGTGCGCCAGCAGGCCAAGGCCGAACGGCTGGCGCTGATCGAGGAGGCGGAAGCGCTGGTGCCGAAGGCGAAAGAGCACGATGCGCCGTCGCGGGTGAAGGATCTGCAGGCGAAGTGGCAGGTGCACGCCAGGCAGATGGCACTGATGCAGCGCGATGAGCGCGCGCTGTGGGAGCGGTTCCGCACCGCCTGCAACGCCGTGTTCGACGCGCGCAAGAACTCCCGCAAGGAGGTGGACGAGCGCAAGCATGCGCAGCGCCAGGCCTTCGAAGCGCTGTGCGATCGCCTCGAGCAGCTCGCGCGGCCGTCGGAACAGGATGAGGCGCAGCTGCGGCAGGCGCAGCGCGAAGTGCAGGAGCAATGGAGGAAGGCCCTCGCAGACCACGGGCCGGTGCCGCCGGCGCTCGATGCACGCTTCCGGGCGGCGCGTGCGCAGGTCGACGACATGCTGCGCGGGCGGGCGCGCGCGCAGGAGACCGCGGTGTGGCGCGCGCTGCTCGACAAGGAAAGACTGTGCGAGGAACTCGATGCGCTGGTGATCGCCGGCAACACGGATTCCGCGGCGGTGGACTCGGTGCAGCAGCGCTGGGGAGCGCTGCCGCCGCTTGCGGCCGAGATGGAGCGTGTGCTTGTCGCGCGCCGCGATGCGGCGGCCAAGGCGCTTGCAACCCTCGATCAGGAGTACGTGCGCGAAGACCATCTCGCGCTGATCGAGGAGGCCAGCCCGATACGCCGCGATGCGCTGCTGGAACTCGAACTGATGCTCGGTCTGGAAAGCCCGCGCGACCTGCAGCCGCAGCGACTTGCCGTGCAGGTCAAACACCTGCGCGACCGTTTCAAGCGCGCCGCGTCAGGCGCCGGTTCGGCCGAGCAGGTGCTGCTCGACTGGTGCGCGCGGCCCGGAGTGGCGGATGCACGCGACCGTCAGCGCTGCGAGCAGATCATCGCTTCGTTCAGGCGCAGGCGCTGAGCACGCCTGAAACTAGAACTGGATCTCGAACCGGTAACCCCTGAATTTGAAGATCGCCGCCTTGAGCTTGATCTGCTCGAGTGACAGGTCCGCGGTCAGCTGGTCGTGTTCGCGATACAGCCCGCCGTTGACCACCAACGATCGGTTGGCGGGGTTGGCGGAGTACATCGAGCCGCCGATCGTCAGCGGCGGCAGTGCTGCCCGGATGTTGTCTGGGAGCTGGTCGCGCGTGTAGACAGGTGCGTCCGCCGCCTGGGCGACTGCCGGCGGCTCCGCTTTCGACGCCGGCGCCGCTGCCAGAGCGGCAGACGGTGCCTTGGACGAGGCGGTGCGGGTCTCGGGCTGCGGCCATGGTGCGGCTTCTGCAACGGGCTGCGACTTGTCCGCGTCCTGAGGTTCGGCGGGGGCCGACACCGGAGACGGTGCAGGACTCGCTGCCGCGGAGGGCGCGGCCGGTGCCGCGGATGCCGCAGCGGTTGCCGTTCCGGGTACTGGTTGCTGCATAGCGCGGCCGGCCAGATACCCGCCGACCGAAATGAGCAGGCCGACGCCGAGCCCGGCAGCAATCCAGTGCCAGGGCTTCGTGCGGGGCCGCCGATCATCCGGTGCCGACGGAGCGACCGGCTGCGCATGCAGGCCAGGTACCGATCCGCGTTCGCGTTCCGAATCGGCCCTGCGCAGCGCGTCGAGGATAAGAGACATGGAACTAGTCGGCCTTTCGCAGGTGAGGCTCGTCGACCCCGACTTCGCGATTCAGCAGCATCAGCGTGATCGGTCCGGCGATGCCGTCCAGGGGCAGGCCCTGCGTCAACTGGAACGAGTAGACCCAATTCTTCAGCGTGGCGGCATCGATGTGCGCTCCCTCGGCCCGTGGATCGCCGCGTGCCGTCGCCAGTTGTTCTCCGAGCCAGCGCGCGCCCGGTCCGGAGCGGCTGTCGAGGCTGGTGCCGGAGAATCCCGGCGGCGCACGCCAGAGCGTGACGAACTCGCCGCGCCAGTAGTCGGCCAAGGCAACCAGCGGCACGCTCCGTTCCGCACCGTCGATGCGCAGCAGCGCGGATTTGCTCGAGAAACCCTCGAGCAATGCGTAAGCGGTTCGGTTGTCTCCGTCGCGCAGCGTCAGGATCGCCGGGCGATCCAGCTGCCGGATCAGTGCCAGCGTACTGTTGCTGCGCCGGTAGCAGTGAACGTGCTGCTTTTGCGCGGCCAGGCACGGGTCGCCATCACCCAGCGTCACGTTCCACGCGCTCGCCAGCTCCTGCCACGACGCCTCTTTGGCGTCGACCAGCGAGGCGAAACCCGTTGGCAGATCGAATGCACTTGCTTCCACAGTTGCCGGCGTGGCCGCGGCCGGCTCGGCGGCGGCCATCTCATGCTGCGAGGCAACGGGCGGCACCGCGGCCGGCGCCGCGGATACGGCGGCCGGAGATGGAGATTCGCTCGCCGTCGTTTCGAGCACGGAGCGGTTCAGCGCGAGCGCGAGTGCAACGACCGCGATCAGGCTGAGTACTACCGCCGCGGCGCGCTTGTATTCCTCCCGACGTCCCGGCGCGAAATCGGGCTGATCGAGGACTTCGCGCGCGGCCTGGTCGACGATGCGCGCACCGACCGTCGCCGTGTCCTTCGCGTAGGCCCCCAGCAGCGCCCGGTCGCACAGCAGGTTGATGCGTCGTGGCACGCCGCGCGAGTAGCGGTAGATGCGCCGCATCGCGCGGGCGTCGAACGGGAGCGACCGTGTCAGACCCGCGACCGCCAGCCGGTGCCGCACGTACTGCGAGGTCTCGACTTCGGACAGTGCGTCAAGGTGGAAACGCGCGATCACCCGTTGCGCGAGCTGCTGCATTTCGGGGCGGGCCAGCATCGAGCGCAGCTCCGGCTGCCCGATCAGCACGATCTGCAGCAGCTTGTGCTCGTTGGTTTCCAGGTTGGTCAGCAGGCGCAGCTGTTCGAGGACATCGGCCGACAGGTTCTGCGCCTCGTCGATGATCAGCACGTTGTTCTGGCCGACCGCATGCGTGCGCAGCAGGTAGTCGTTGAGGGCATCGACGTAATCCTTGACCGTCGGAACGCCCGGACCCGCGTGCCGGTAAGGGATGCGGAACTCGTCGCAGACGGTCTTCAGCAGTTCCTCGACCGTGAGCTTGGGATTGAAGATGTAGGCGACGTTGCAGCGCGGGGGGATCTGCTCCAGGAAGCAGCGGCAAACGGTCGTCTTGCCGGCGCCGATCTCGCCGGTGAGCACGACGAACCCGCCGCCGCCGCGCACGCCGTACAGCAGGTGAGCGAGCGCCTCGCGGTGCCGCTCGCTCATGAACAGGTAGCGTGGATCCGGAGCGATCGAGAAGGGCGACTGGCTCAGCCCGAAGAAATGCGCGTACATCGCCCAGAGGATACCGCTGCTGCGAGACCCGGCCTCGGCGCCTCAGGTCCCCGGCATCAGCCGGGAGGAACATGCAGCCGTCGCCCCAACGGCGTCAGCGTGTTGACCAGTGCCCGCGGATCCTTCCCGACACCGTCGAAGCGTCGCGCGGGTTCGGTCCGTCACTCGGTCGCCCGGTGCTGCCGGGCGTCCGCTACAGCGGCGTCAGGCCGTGCTGGATTGCGAACCGTACCAACTCGGAAAGGTTGGCCAGACCCAGCTTGTGCATCAGGCGACTGCGATACGTTTCGACCGTCTTGGGTGAAAGAAAGAGCTCACGCGCCGTTTCCGCGCTCGACTTGCCTTCCGCGATAAGCTGGAGAATCTGTCGTTCCCGCGAGCTGAGGCTTTCCATTGGACTGGCCGCGTGACGCTCGCGGATGTAGTCGTCGATCACGGTCTCCGCAATCTTTTGGCTCAGGAAGCGCCGGCCCGCCTGCACGATGCGCACCGCGGCAACTACTTCGCGTCCCGCCGATTCCTTCAGGACGTAGCCGAGTGCGCCCGCCTGCAGGGCCCGGAAGATATGTTCGGCGGTCGAGTGCATCGAAAGAACGAGCACCTGCGTTCCGGGGCACGCGTCCCGGATCTGCCGCGTCGCCTCGATTCCATTCAACTCGGGCATCGCGAGATCCATGATCACGACGTCCGGCTGCAGGCGGCGCACTTCCTGCACAGCCTCGCGGCCATTGGTGGCACCGCCGATCACGCGAATATCGCCTTCCGCTTCCAGCAGGAAGCGCAGGCCGTCGCGCACGACCGAGTGGTCGTCGACGAGCACGACAGTGAGCGGCATTGGTTACACCTTGACCTCGACCACGATGCGCGTGCCCTGCCGAGGCGCAGATTCGACATGCAGCCGACCGCCGACCGACTCGGCCCTCTCGCGCATGATCATCAGTCCCCATCCGTGATGATTGGGCGATTGCATGGGCGACGCCGGGTCGAATCCGCAGCCGTCGTCGCTGACTGCAAGGGAGAAGGTGCCATCGTTTGTTTCGAGCACCACTGTCGCCTGTCGCGCGCCCGCATGCTTGGCCACGTTGGTGAGCGACTCCTGCACGATGCGATATAGCGCACCTTCGACGTTTGGCGGCAGGCGCGGGTTCGGGTCAGTTCCGCTGACATTCGTCGCTACGCCGGTGCGGCGGCCGAATTCCTCCGCGTACCAGCGCAGCGCCGCGGCCAGGCCGTAGTCGTCGAGCACTGCGGGACGCAGTTCCGCCATCACGTTGCGAATGCTCTCGACGGTGGCGTCGACCAGCCGCCTCGAATCCTCGAGTCGTCCTGCGATGCTGGAATGCGAGCCGGCGTTGAGCTGGCGCATCATGATGTCGAGGTTGATGGAAAGTGCGCTCAGGTTCTGGCCAACCCGGTCGTGCAGTTCCCGGGCCAGACGCCGCTTCTCGGTTTCCTGCGCCTCGGCCGCCCGAAGTGACATCGCCTTCAGGCGCAGCGCATAGCGGCCGGCCTCTTCCTGGGCAAGCTTGCGCCGCGTGATGTCGAACACGCTCACCCGGCTCTGCACGAGCCGACCCGCGTCGTCGATGACGGCCGTCGCACTCAGAAGCACCGGAAATGACGTGCCGTCCTTGCGGCGCAGGTCGATCTGCACGTCGTGCACATGGCCTTGCCCTTGAAGGGTGGCAAGCACGCGGTTGAATTCCTCGCGGCAGTGGCCGGGCATCAGATCGGTGAAATGCAGCTTCCCCACGACCTCGCGACGCCGATAGCCGAGCCAGCGCAGTTCCGTGTCGTTGATGCCGACCAGCAGGCCGCGACTGTCAACCGCGTGGTAGCCGCAGGGGGCGTTCTGGTACAGATCGCGCATCTCGTCCGCAACTCGCCGCAGCTTCACGTGAGCGACGTGCATCGCAGTCACATCCAGCATCGCGACGCGGCAGCGCGGCATCGATTCGCCGCCGAACCAGCGTGCATGCAGGGCGACGTGCCGGCTCTGCCTGTGGCGCAGAACGATCTCGGTGCGACCATCGCCGCTCGCCGTGTGGTGGCGCGCCCGCGTCAGGAGGTCGAGCAGCGCATCGACGCTCCCGGCGGCGACGTAGGCCGGCAGCGGCATGCCGAGAAGGTCGTCCTCCGATGCACCAAGCAGTATCGCCGCCGCCCGGTTGACCTCCAGCATGCGGGCCGAGCCATCGAGCACAACGCATCCCCAGGGGAGGAATTCGCACAGTTCCCGATAGCGCTCGCGCAGCACATCCCCCGTGTCGGGGGGCCACTCGGTGGTGATCAGCATGACGTCGGTTCCCTCGCGGCGGAACACCGGCATAGCACCGCACCATCGGCTTGCGGCACCCGCCAGCCTGCCAGCAGGTTCGACACCGGGTGTCCGGCGGTGATCCCGACGCACCTGCCATCTCCGCGTGAGTGGTCATTTGACCGCGCCGCCCGTGACCCCGGCGACAAAGCGGTCGACAAAGAGGTTGTACAGCACGGCGATCGGCACGCTCACGATCAGGCACGCTGCCATCAGCGAACCCCAGAAGTAGACGTCGCCGCGCACCAGGAACGTCGGCACCCCCACGCTGACCGTGTACTGCGACGACGACGTGATGAACGTAAGCCCGTAGATGAACTCCTGCATCACCAGGGTCAGCGTAAAGATGACGACGGACAGGATGCCCGCTGAAGACAGCGGCAATACCACTTTCAGAAATGCACCGAATCGTGTCAGTCCGTCGACCAGTGCCGCGTCCTCGATGTCGCGCGGCACCGAGCGGAAGAATCCCATCATCAGCCAGGTGCAGAACGGGACCGTGAAGCTCGGATAGACGAGCACCAGCGACCACAGCGAGTCCTGCAGCCCGACGTCGGCGACGATGCGCGAGAACGGGATGAACAGGATCGTCGGCGGAATCAGGTAGGTGAGGAAGATCGCCATGCCGAGGCTGCGCCCCTTCCGACCGGCGAAGCGTGCCAGCGAGTAGCCGGCCGGCAGTGCCAGCAGCAGCGTGATTGCGACGACCGCGATCCCCACTTCGCAGGTGTTGACCAGCCATTGGCCGAACTGGGTGTCGTGGAACAGAACGCGTACATGCTCGAGCGTCGGCGGCTGGTTGAACCAGAGCGGATCGGCATGGACGTCGAGCAGGTCGGTCGTGCGCTTGAACGCCGTGATCGCCATCCAGTAGAAGGGGAACGACAGAAACAGGGTGAATGTCCCCAGCAGGGCTGCATGCCCGGTGCGCCTCGCCAGTTGCCTTGCCGACTGCCCTGATGACGCTTGCATTTCAGGCTACCTCCGCACGCCGGGCCAGGGACAGCAGGAGGATCGCGGCGGCCGCCAGCACCGGGAACAGGAACAACGAGATCGCGGCGCCGGTGGCAAGATCGCCGCCCTCGATGCCGGTGAAATACGCATAGCTCGCGAGCACCTGCGTGGTGTCGTAGGGACCGCCGCGGGTCAGAACGTAGATGACGATCATGTCGGTGAAGGTAAAGACGATCCCGAACAGCAGTGCGACCAGCATCACGGGCATCAGCAGGGGAATCTGGATGCGGAACAGTCGTCGCAGGAACCCGGCACCGTCGACGGCGGCGGCGTCATGGATGTCCTGCGGAATCGACGTCATTCCCGCGAGGATGATGACCGTCGCCAGAGGCAGCAGGCGCCAGACGTCGACCAGCACCACCGACGTCATGGCAAGGCTGGGTTGCCCGAGCCAGACGACCTGGGTGGCCGGCGCGATCAGGTGCAGGGCGCGCAGCGTCCAGGTGAGGATGCTGTAGATCGGGTCCAGGATCCACAGCCAGCCGATGCTGCCGAGCGAGATCGGCGCCACCCACGGCAGCAGGATTGCAAGCCGTACCAGCCAGCGCCCGCGGAAGGGCGCGGCAAGCGCCATCGCGAGGATCTTGCCCAGGATCACCACCAGCACCTGGGAGGCCAAAGTGAAGACGACTGCATTGCGCATTGAGCCCCAGAAGGTGGGGTCATCCATCAGCGCTGCGAAATTGCGCAAGCCGACGAAATGCGGGGTCGCGTTGCCGACCGATGCATCGCTCACGCTGTAGAACACCGCAAGAAGAAACGGGAAGCCCACCAGCGCGGCGATGTAGAGGATCGCAGGCGCAAGCAGCAGCGCGCCGAGCCGACGCTCGTTGTCGTGCCAGCGCGCCGCCACGCGGGCGCGGGACGCGGGAAGGATCGCTTCCACCACCGCCCTCAATGCTGCGCGGTGCGCAATGCGCGACCGGTATCGAGGGCAAACCGCCGCAGATCGCGCGCACGGATCGCGAAGTCGCAGCGCGCACCTGGCTGCGCCGTGTTCGGCACCAGCGTGGGCAGCCGCGCGATGACCGCTCCCGGCGGCAGCGGCGGTGCCAGCGTGCCGTAGACGAGCCGGTCCGCCCCGAGGTTCTCCACCCGCTCCGCAGTGAACGGCAGCGCGATCAACTCGCCGTCACCGGCGAGCGCGGTTCGGGGCAGGTAGTGCTCCGGCCGGAATCCGATGAATTCGCGTTCGGTGCGCACCAGGTTCATCGGCGGCGAGCCCAGAAAGGTGGCCACGAAAGTATCCTCGGGATCGCCGTACACCGCGGTCGGCGTATCGATCTGGTGCAAACGGCCTGCTTCGAGTACGGCGATGCGGTCGCCGAGTCCCATGGCCTCGATCTGGTCATGCGTGACGTAGATCGTGGTGGTGCCCAGCCGTTCCTGGAACTGCTCCAGTTCGGCACGCGCCGAGGCGCGCAGTTTGGCGTCGAGGTTCGACAGCGGCTCGTCGAGCAGGAATACGACCGGCTCGCGCACCAGCGCCCGCGCCAATGCGACGCGCTGCCGTTCCCCGCCCGACAGCTGCCGCGGCTTGCGCGCCAGAAAGGGCTCGAGACCGAACATCGCCGCGGCGCGCCGGACACGCTCCTCGATCTCGCGCCGGGGCGTGCCGACCGCCTGCAGCGGGAACGCTATGTTGCTGAACACGCTCAAGTGCGGATACAAGGCGTAGCTCTGGAACACCATCGCCACGTTGCGCTCGCGCGGCGGCAATTCCGTGACGACGCGGCCGTCGATGAGCACGTCACCGGACGTCGGCGCCTCGAGTCCCGCCAGCATCCTCAGCAGCGTGGTCTTGCCGCAGCCGGACGGGCCGAGCAAGACCAGGAACTCGCCTTCGCGCACACGCACGTCGATGCCATCGACCGCCATGTGGCCGTCGAAATGCTTGACGAGCGCGCGTGCCTCTACAACCGCCATTGCGGTTTCCGCACCATGCCGCACCGCGGCCGCGCAGCGGTCGTCCCGCGCTTCATCGATCGTGCCGTATCAGACCAGTTTCCGCGCGTGCCACTTGGCGAAGATGTGCTTGCATTTCCGATCCGCCTCGGCGATCGCATCGGCCGGTTTCATTGCGCCGCTGGCCGCCTTGGCGAACATCGTGTTGAGCACCCACGTGCCGAAGATCTCGTCAATGGCGGCGTTGGCGTAGCCAGGGTGGCCGACATTCGTCGCCCAGTCGAGGACATCGCCCAGCACGGTGTACTTGCCCACTGGCTTGTCCGGATCGTCGGCAAGCATCTTCTTCAGATCGGGGACCGTGGAGGAGAAACACGGGAAGTTGTAGTACTCGCTTGCATTGAAACCGCCGAGGAAATCGTCGACATAGTCGACGAGGAATTTCTTTGCGCCTTCCTTGTTCTCGGCGAACCGCCAGATCACATAGCAATCCATCACGTGCTCCAGGCCGATCGCGCGCCGGGCGCCCATCAGTGCCTTCGTCAGCCCGATCTTCTCCGCAATCGGAAGCTTCTTGTTCTCGGCCTCGCGCGTGATCGAGATCGCGTTGAGCACGAGCGACACCTGCCCCGCGATCATCGCCCGGTTGTTCGATGACGGGTCCCAGGCCATCACTTCGGGCGTCATCGCGTTCTGGTACAGCTCCCGCACGAAATCGACTGCCTCGCGCGTCGCCTTCGAGTTCAGTACGACGCGGCCGTGTTCGTCCTGGACCGATGCTCCGAATGAATACAGGATCGTGCGCATCGCCATCGCGGTGTCCAGCTCGGCTGACAGGCCGACGCCAACCGGGATGCCCGTCTTCTGCTTGATCGCGCGTCCGACCCGAAGCACGTCCGCCCAACTCGTCGGCCCGTGTGGCATCCCCTGCTCGGTCCACAGATCGATTCGGTAGTTGACCGGGTCCGGAACGAAGCTGTCGGAGAAACCGAAATACCGTTTTGTCTTCGGGTTGTACGTGCTCTTTACCGCCAGTTCGATCGGCTTGCCGTGCTTGCGGGTGAGCTCTTCGTAGATCTCGCGGTGGTCGATCGTCTGTTCCTCATAGGCGGGCGCCGGCCAGAGAAACATGAACAGGTCGTGCCCCTTCTGCGCCGACACTTCGGCCGCTGCGCGTGAATTGATGGCGGTGACGCCGACGTGGTCGACGACGACGTTCGTGTCGTTCTTCTCGCCCCATTGCTTCGTATATGTGTTGTCGAACCAGGTGTCGTAGGCGGGAACGAAGTGACTCCACTGCAGGATCTTCAGCGTGCGCTGGGCGGCGCGCGCCTTCGAAGTGAGGATGAGAGGACTAAGGCGGGCTGCCACGCCGGCGGCGCCAATGGCACCGATGAAGCGTCGGCGGTTCGACGCGGGCCGTTCACCTTCCGGTGCAGCGGCGGCATCGGGGTTTTCAGTTGGATGGTTCATCGAGTTGTCTCCGTTCGCTTTCGCGCTGAACCGCTGGGCGCACACGAGCAAGCACACTTCAGGCCGCCAGCGCATGAACGGAGTATTTGCCTTCGCGGTGGCCAGCTCTAGCGGGAGAGTTTGACAATCCGAGTCAGGAAAGCCGGATCGCACGGAGACATCGACCACGATCGAGGACCGGCGCGACGCCGACGCGACCAGGATCCGGGATGAATGGATGGAGACGGCTCCACTGGTCGCAGTCGGGCAACAAACTTGTCATCGGCATGGCCTCTTAGCACCTACAGCAGCAGGGAGAAGATCAGGGGCGCGAACCATCCGGCCCGTCAGCGACCGAGAGCCGAGTCGTGCCAGGGTCCCGTCGTTCCCCGATGCCGTCGAACCCGCCCGGCCGACTCCTGTCATTCCATCAGGAGGGGCGGGTTGCGACGAGGAATACCCATGGCGATTGAACGAATGCTTGAACAGGGCTTCGCCACCGAGAAGCTCGATACCCTGATCAACTGGACGCGCACCGGTTCGATGTGGCCGCTGTCGTTTGGGCTGGCCTGCTGTGCCGTCGAGATGATTCATTCGGCCGCGTCGCGGTACGACCTGGACCGGTTTGGCGTGATGTTTCGCGCAAGCCCGCGCCAGTCCGACCTGCTGATTGTCTCAGGCACCCTGTGCAACAAGATGGCGCCGGCGCTGCGCAAGGTCTACGACCAGATGGCGGATCCGCGCTGGGTGATCTCGATGGGTTCATGCGCGAATGGCGGCGGTTATTACCACTACGCGTACTCGGTCGTGCGCGGCTGCGACCGCATCATTCCAGTGGACCTATACGTTCCAGGCTGCCCGCCGACCGCGGAGCAGCTCGTGTACGGAATCATCCAGTTGCAGAACAAGATCAGGCGGGAAGAGACGATCGCGCGCTGACGGCAAAGGTGAAGTGTGCGCTGCGGAAGTCGCGTGAAGCTGATACGACCGAAGCAATCGCCGTCCTGGAATTACCGGGGCGCGACCGGCAGCCAGGACCGAGTGGCGCGGCGCACAGCTGGGCGGCGAACGGGAAGCAAACCGGACTCGACGTTCAAGCGATGGTTTCTTGCCGCACGCCGCGGTGGGAATCCGGGCGCGCTTACTGTGACGCCTTGGGCGCCGCATCGTCCGCGCGGTGCGAGACCACCACCTTGGCTGATTTCGCATCCGTCGGCGCGGAATCAGCCACCCGCGCCTGCGCCTTGTGCAGCTCGGGACGGCCGGCGGTCCCCAAGAGGATCGAGGGCGTGGCGCCGATGGCCTCGTACACGAATACGCTCGCCGCGGACTCGGTGCGAACCGGCGGTTGGGCTTGCGCGTGAGTGCACAGCGCGGTCGCCATCAGGGCAAATGCGGTCGAAAACGTGCGTGTCATGGACGTACTCCTTTCTGATGGACGGGCGATGCCGGTCGATCGGACCGGGTGAAAGCAGGAACACGGGTGGCTCAATCGCGCGCAGGTCAACGCGCGACGGCGGCCGAAATCGCGTCCCCGGCATGGCGTGTCTCGATCTGCGTTTGAACGCTCACACCGTTGCGCAGCGTCTGCAGGACAACGCAGCTGTTTTCTGCGGCGGCGACAAGCATTTGGATCGCTTCCTCGTCGACTTCGTCCTTGGGCTGAAGCAGAACGCGGCAACACATCCGCTGGAACCCAACGGGAACGGCACTGTTCACCAGAAGGCAACCGCGTACGTCGCATTCCGCCTCGACCTTCACCTCGACGGACTCCAGGCGAACGCCGAGATGGTCGGCGAGAATCCGCAGCGTCGAGTCGAAGCACGCGGCCAGCGCAGCAGACAGGATGTCGCCCGGATTCGGTTGGTCGTGAAAGCCGCCGACGGACCGGTGAATCCCGAACCGCAACGGCGCGCCGGCACCATTGGCAGGCACGACCGTGCCGTGAAACGGATCCCCTGCGCACGCGTTGATGGTCTGCGCGCTGTCGCGGATCCAGGCTTCGGCGGGAACGCTGCGATAGCGCTCGCGCAATGGGCCTTGCCGTTGCTGAACCAGACTCGCTTTGCGTGCGGCCATGATGCTCTCGGTTCGTTCGCTGTTCTGACGCCCATAAGATGACATTGCCCCGGGCCGTCGTCATGAGGCGACGGCCACACGTCGAGGAAATTGTCTGGGTCTGCGCCGGCGATTTGTGGGGCGCAGGTCCCAGACCACCGAAACCTCGGCTAATCGCGTCCGAGGCCGGCCTTGCGAGCGATCACGATGACCTCGGAGCGATGTTCGGCACCGAGCTTGGAAAAGACGCGGGTCACATGATTGCGAACCGTCTTTTCGGCGATGTGCAGACGGTCGGCGATCTGGGGGTTGGTCAGGCCGCGCGCGATGCAGTCGAGAACGTCTCTTTCACGCGCCGTCAGCTCGGCAAACGCGCCCGCCGCCGAGTCTTGAGACTGCTCGTCGGCGCGGAGAAAATCATTCAGTTCCTTCCTGAATGTCAACCACGCTGGCTCATCGGCACGGAGGATGTGGTTCGACCCTTCGAGCGGCAGGAAGCGGGCATTCGGGATCGCCGCGGCGAGGCGTCGGCCCGCCTCGAACGGCACCATGGCATCGCCTCGAACATGAAAGACCAGTGTCGGCGCATTGACCTTCGGAGCCTCGGCGCGGACGTCGAATGCGTTGAAAGCGTTCCACAGCGCGCAAGCCGTCTCCGGCGAAGCGCTGCGGCGCTGCAGTTCGCTGATCCACTTGAGCTGGTGTGCGGCAGCTTCAGGCATCAGCAGATTGGCGAACATTTCGCGAAGCGCCCCTGCCTTTCTGCCCCAGCCCAGTTGAATGATCTCCGAGAATGCCTGCGCCTGCCTCGCCAGGTGCTGGCCCGCATCGCCCACCAACGCTCCGTGCAGGTAGCTGTCGTAGAGCACGAGGCGAGTGACGCGCTCCGGATGGCGCGCGGCATAGGCAACGGCGATCACGCCGCCCTGGCACAAGCCGATCAGTGGAAACCGGCGCAGCTTGAGCGCATCGACCACCGCCTCAAGGTCGGACACCAGGGCATCGAGGGAAAAATCGGTCACGTTCCGGTCGGAAAGACCTGATCCTCGCGGGTCGTAACGAACCAGCAGTCGCCGTTCGACCAGGGCCTCGGACCAGTGGCGCCAGACTGGATTGTTCCAATCCAGTTCGAGGTGCGTGAACCAGTTGTTGACGCGTACCAGCGGCGGTCCTTCCCCCGCGGTTGCAAAGGCGAGCCGCACGTTGTCACGCGAGGTGCAGAAGCCTATTCGCTGTCTCATTTGCGTGCCGCCGCCCACAATCCACCGCTGCGTGATCGTCCTCCTGCTCACGATACGAGTGCCGATCATGGAAGAGCAAGCCCGTCGTAGCGGGCGATCGGCAAGGAGGGCGGGGCTTGGCGAACACTTTGCGCGCGAGCTGCGGGCGCTCCGGATCAGGTTGAACCTGAGGGACAGCCCGTAGCGCCCTGCCAGCGCACTGAGGCGACGGCAAACGAAGAGAATCTCAAAGTCCGAGGTACGCTCGCCGAACCTCCGGATCGCCAAGCAGTTCTGACGCTGAACCCTCGCGCACGATTGAACCTGTTTCCAGCACGTAGCCGCGATCGGCGATCGAGAGCGCAGCATTGACGTCCTGTTCGACCAGCAGCACGGTGACGCCTTGCTCGCGGATCTGCATCATTACGTCAAGCAGCAGATCGACGACGACCGGTGCGAGCCCGAGGCTCATCTCGTCGACCATGATCAGTCGCGGTTCGGCCATCAGGGCGCGCGCGATCGCGCACATCTGCTGTTCGCCGCCGGACATGCTGCCCGAGAGTTGCCGGCGCCGGTCGGCCAGCTTGGGGAAGAGCCTGTAGACGCGGTCGAGGCTTTGCCGGATCTTCGTCGAACCTTCGCGTCTGAACGCTCCCATCAGCAGGTTCTCCTCGACGCTCATCTGGTCAAAGAGCTGCCGGCCCTCCGGAACCTGGACGATGCCCTTGGCAAAAACCTGCTCGACCGTGGCGCCGGCGAGCGGCCATCCGTCGAATCGAACCTCTCCTTGTGACTCGATCAGGCGCGAGATCGCGCGCAGAAGCGTGGTCTTGCCAGCGCCGTTGCTGCCGACGATCGCGACGATTTCGGCCGGGCGAATCGAGAGCCCCACGTCGCGCAGAACGGTCATTTCGCCGTATCCCGCGCGCAGCGCCGAGACCGACAGCAGCGCCCCGCTCACAACCGTCTCCAGGCAGGCGTGCGCTGCGCGACCTGGCGCGCGCGCCGGCAAGACCTGCCGCACCTCAATGCCGCCTCCGCCCGAGGTACGCCTCGATGACCCGCGGGTCGCTCAGCACTTCCTCGGTAGCGCCCTCGGCAATCTTCTCGCCGTGGTGCAGGACGAAAACCCGGTCAGAAAGACTCTTGATCGCCTTCATCACGTGCTCGATGACGAGGATGCTGATGCCCTCGTCGCGGACCTTCTGTATGTCCCTGATGACCTCCTCGATCTCGACGTGATTGAGTCCCGCCATCACCTCGTCGAGCAGCAGCAGCCTGGGCTTCATCGCAAGCGCCTTGGCGAGTTCCAGTCTCTTGCGGTCCGGACCGCTCAGCGAATCGGCACGCTGGTGCGTCTGCTTGCCGAGCCCGACGAACTCGAGGCTCGCCTGCGCCTGTTCGCGCGCGCGCCGCACGTGGCGCACGCCGCCGCCCGCCCCGAAGAGCGCGCCCACTGAAACGTTGTCGAGTGCGCTCATGCCGGGGAACGGCTTCATGATCTGGAAGGTGCGGCCGATGCCCATGTGCGCGCGCCTGTACGCCGGTATGCCGCGCAACGGCTTGCCATCCAGGGCGATCTCGCCTTCGGTGGGATCCAGCGTGCCGCTCACCATGTTGATCAAGGTCGTCTTGCCCGCACCATTCGGACCGATCAGCCCGAGGATTTCGCCGCGCCGGACCTCGAAGCTCACGTCGCTTACCGCGAGCAGGCCGCGAAAGCGCTTGGTCAGGCCGCGCACTTCGAGGATGCTGGCGTTCATAGCCGATGCGCGCGAACGTTCTCGAGGAAGTAGCGCCAGCCGAGGCGGCGGAAGTGCGCGGTGAAGTGGGCGATCCCGCGCGGCATGAAGACGACGGCCACGACAATCACGATCCCGAAGAAGATGCTCGCGTAGCTGGTGACCTTGGTCGCGAGGATTTCGGAGACCGTCGACAGCAGGAAAGCGCCGATGACAGGACCGAGGACGCTGCCCGGCCCGCCGAAGACCGCCATGATGATCATCTTGACGTTCAGAACGACGTCGAACACGCCGACCGGGTCGATGAACGTGATGTAGTACGCGTAGATGCCGCCGGCCAGCGAACTGAATGCCGCCGACAGCATGAACGCGAGTACCTTGTAGAGCGTCGTGTTGACGCCGAGCACCGCCGCGGACTCCTCGTTCTCGCGAATGGATATCAGCGCGAAGCCGAAGCGGCTGCGCGACAGCCAGAAGATGCACAGCGTGACGAGCACGAGCAGCGCGAGCGCGAGTTCATAGAACAACACGTCGCTCTTCAGCAGCGGCAGGACCAGACCGACGTTGCGCCCCGCGATCTCCAGATTGGACACGATCGCGGTCATCACGAAGGCGAGGCCGAGTGTGGCTATCGCGAAATAGTGACCCTTGAGCCGCAGCACGACCAGCCCCAGAACGCCGGCGAACACGACGCCCAGCGCAAGCCCCAGAAGCATGCCGACCCAAAAGGGAAGGTTGAACTGGACCATCGCGATACCCACGCCGTACGCGCCCAGCCCGTAGAAGACCGAGTTGCCAAAGGACGAGTAGCCGGTGTAGCCGCCGATGATGTTCCAGCCCTGGGCCAGCGTCGCGAGCAGCAGCGTGCTGATTCCGAACTGGACGAGCACCGTGCCGCCGATCCACGGCACGGCCGCCAGCACGGCGACGGCCGCAATCAGCGCGACCCCCCAGATGGCTTGTCCCCTCTGGCTCACGTCGTGCGCCCCAACAGACCGGTCGGCCGCACGACCAGTACGAGTACCAGGATGCCGAAACTCGCGACGTCGCGGTAGGTCGGCCCGATATAAAGAGCCGTCAGCGATTCGATGATTCCCAGCAACAGGCCGCCGATGATCACCGCAAGAGGATTCGTCAGACCCCCGATGATCGCGACCACGAACGACTTCGCGGTCAGCGGTCCGCCGATGTAGGGATTGACCTGCGAGACCGTGCCGTAAAGTCCGCCGGCCACGCCTGCGAGTGCTGCGCCGATGCCGAACGTGAGCGCATAGACGCTGCGCGGATTTACACCATACAGCCTCGCTGCCGTCAGGTTCTGCGCGGCGGCGCGGATTGCGCGACCGAGGCGGGAGCGCAGAAGGAAGACCCACATCGCGAACGTCAGGCTCACCGCAATCACGAAGGCGATCGCCTGCACGTTGGGCACGGTGACGCCCAGCACGCTGAAGTTCCTGCCCGCGTAGCTCGGATTGATGGTCCGAAAGTCAGCGGAGAAGAAGACCTGCGCCAGATAGGTCAGCACGACCTCCAGGCCGAACGTGATCAGCAGCGTGTTGAACATCGGCGCGCGGATCACGAGGTTCAGGATGCCGCGCTGGATCGCATAGCCGACGAAGAACAGCACAGCCGCAGTGATCGGCAGCGCGACAAACGGGTCGATGTGCAGCACCGTGAACAGATAGTAGGTCGTGTACGCGCCCAACATGATCAACGCCCCGTGCGAGAGGTTGACGATGTTCAGAACGCCCCAGACCAGAGCGAGTCCCAATGCCATCAGGGCGTAGAGCCCGCCCAGGAGAATGCCGTTGGCGAGAACCTGGGCGAGGAGCTGCATCGGCGTGCAGACGGGCTTCAGCGATTTTCGATCGGAGCCTGCACTGCCGTGCCTCCCACTCTAACGCTCTTACCGCTTTGCCAGCGGGTCACCGCTTGTTCCAGGGCGGCATCGGGTATTGCGCCTTGTTGATGAACCCCTTGGCACCGTAGACCGGCACCACGCTGTCCTTTTCCACCTCGATCACGGTTTGCGGCAGGCTGATCTGACCCTCGGGGCTGAATGCGATGTGCCCGTAGATGCTCTCGAAATCGGAACGGCTCAGAGCGTCGCGGACCTTCGCCGGATCCGTGCTGCCCGCGGCCTCGATCGCGTTGACCAGCGCCTCGACCGCCGCCACACCTGCTGCTGCATGGTAGTCGGGCTCATAGCCGTACTTCGCCTTGTACGCGGACGCGAACTGGTCGGCGTTGCCGAACCACTTGTCCGTAAGCGCCTTCGAGGGCAGCCACGGGGTCATCCCGAACGCATAGTTGGCGTCGGCACCGAGCGCGCGGCGGAAATCCTCGCTCGGTACGCCGACCGTGAACGAATACAGCTTCGGACTCACGTTCAGGCTCTTGCTCTGGCGGATGAAGTTGAGCACTTCGGTCTCGTGGCCGGCGACCAGCACGGCGTCGACACCCTCGCTCTTGATCTTCGACAGCAGCGACCCGAAGTCCGAAGCGTTGGTGCTGTAGCGTTCGTCGACCGGGATGGCGAAGCCCGCCTTCTTCAATCGCTCGCGCGTGCCCTTGGCGACAGATACGTCGAACGCGTCGTCGGCGTATAGCAGCGCGACCTTCGTCGGCTTCGGATCGAGTTTGGACATCGCGGCGATCGTGCTGCCGAAGTAGTCGCTCGCGGCTGGCAGGGTGCCGAAGATGTACTTATATCCGCGCGCGTAGATCTGATCGGATGCGCCGCCGCCCTGGACCATCGGCACGCTGTTCTTTTCGGCGATCGACGAGTCTGCAAGAACGAAGTTGCTCGCGAACGGCCCGAGCAGGAAATTCACCTTGTCGTCGGCAAGAAGCTGCACGTACTGACGCACGCTCAGATTGACGTCGGACTGATTGTCGAGAATCTTCAGCGCGATCTTCTCGTGAGACGAGCCGACCTTGACGCCGCCGGCGCCGTTGATCTTGTTGACGGCGAACTGATAGGCGTCCTTGTAGTAGCGGCCAGTGTTGGCGACCGGTCCGGTTTCCTGGATGGACGCACCGAAGGTCAGCACTTGGGCCGATGCAGCCGCGCTGAAGGCGAGAATCGAGAGAATGAACGGGATGCGATACATCTCTTCTTCCTTAGGTTGAGCCGCCGGAACGCGGCATGGATCGCTTCGCTACTGGACTGCACCCTTGGGCAGGTCAGCGCAGACCGCGCGCCACGGTTTGACGGTCCCTCGATCTTCAAGTTCGTCGCTCCCGATCGCGCGATTTGTCCATTGGCGTGGGCGCGGCACTGCTGCGGCGCGCAATGGCGGCGCGATCGATGTCGGCGCGCAAGCACAAGTCGACGCCATGAGTGCGCGAAGAAGACCCTGCTCTCGACGGTCGCAATTCATGTGCGCCTCGAACTCCTGCCGCATCTGGTCCGGCGCGGGCTGGCCCGCAGTGGGCAGGTGCGCAAAAACCACCGCGCATTGCCGCACGACGAGCCGGTAGATCTACGCATGCTCAGGCCGGCAGCGATCACGCAAGCGGATCACTTGCGGGGCTACTGCGCGCAGCGGCCTGGCGACTCTATCCCCGCGTTCCGTGTGCGCGCGCAGTACTCGCGGTGGCCACCGTCACACGAGCGCAGGCGAAGCCGCTCTCGAAGGGTCGCTGTCGCAAGACGCGTACGAGCAACTACTGAGCTCGCAAGTACCATCGCGCGCCTCTGGGTAGGGGAGACATGCAAGTGCCGGAACCATCCCGAGCGACCTTTGTCACCCGATTTCAAGCGAGAGAAAGGAGGATCCGATGTTGGTGATGACACAGGCCGCTGCCGGCTATCTGAGCAATGTGCTCGACAACTCCGAAGCTCCGCAGGAGCTCGCGGTTCGGTTGATGGTGGATGACGAGGGACTGACTGCGGTCATTGACGAAGAGCGACCCGGCGACACGATCTTTCATCATGACGGGCGCAAGGTTCTGCTTCTCGACGACCATGCCTCCGAGGCACTCACGGCGCGGACATTGGACCTGCGGCCGACGGAGGATGGCCAACGACTGGGGCTGAAGTGAACCCGTGGCAGGGGGGCGGCGGGTACAACAACAATACGTGCGCGCGGCCCGCCGCAAGCAGGAAAGTGTGAGCACGCCAGGGTCGCCTCTTGTTTGAACGACGACTGGGCTGTTCCCCCTATCTATCGACGGTCAAATTTCACGATCGGGATCCCGCTCACGACTGTCGGAATTTCCGACCGATCGCGGCAAGGGGGATTGCACTGCACTGAACAGCAGAAACGAATCGGGCGAGCCCGAGAGGCTC
>JBLMYK010000040.1:0-20092 GCA_050258235.1 Gemmatimonadota bacterium
GGTACTGCGCCCAGTCCTCGGTGCGGAACACCGGCCGCACATGGGCGATGTGACACAGCGGCCACAGACCCTCGTTGGCGAATCCGTAGTAGTAGCCCTGCTCCTCCGCCTTGGTGAGCCAGATGCGCCGCAGCGTGTAGGCTGACTCGCCCGGTGGAACGCGCAGCCGGCCATGCTTGTCCGCGGTTTCGCGATCGGCCGAGCCGCCGCCATGAGCAATCCAGGTTCCCGAGCAGGCGCGCATCACCGGCTCCACCGCGGTCACCAGCCCGCTCGCCGGCCGCTGCACCTCGATGCCCGCCGCGGAGCGCACGTGAATGTAGGGCTCGCGGTTGGATACGACGATCACCTCGTCGCCGGACAGTTCCTGCCGCAGCAGGCGGCGCAGCGTATCGGGGGTCCACTGCATGGTCGCGTCGTCCTGCAGGCGGCGCTCGGTCTGCATTTCGCGCAGCAGGGTGCGCAGATCGCCCACCAGGGGCTGCAATTCGGGACGCGGGTGCGAAAACGGCCGGAACACGCCCTCGCCTCTCAGCATTGCGCGGACTCCCGACATCCAGCCGCGCCAGCTCAGCAAAGCGACCGCCACCGAGATCAATCCGGCCGCGACACCCAGCACGGCAAAAGTCAGCAGCACGTACTTGCGCGTGTCCTCACTGCGACGCGCGATGAAGCTCATGTCGTGCACGAGCAGCAGCGCGCCCAGGTTGCGGCCGTCGCTGTGCAGTTCGCTGACCGACAGATGCACGGGCCCCTGCGGCAGGTTGAGCACTTCGCTGCCGTCCGCGTCTAGCTTCTTTACCGCCGAGCAGTCGATCGAGGCCGGCAGCGCCCGGGTGTGCCGCAGCATCCGGCCTTCGGGAGAGCAGATCGCCACCGCGTAGAGTCGCTCGTCGCTGGTGGCGCGCTCGAGCAGCGCGTCGATGCGCGCCCAGTTTCCCGACTCCATGTGCTCGACGATCGAGTCGCCCAGCGTGCGTCCGATCAGGCTGGAGCGGATATCCAGATCGCGCACGAACCAGCGCAGCATCAGCGTGTCCATCAGCGGGACGGCGACGTACGCGAGACCGAGCATCGCGACGAACAGCGGCACGATGAATCGCAGCGAAAAGCGGACTGGCCTGAACATTTTGATTCTGTGGCGGCACTCTGCGGCCGCCGGTGCGCGCAGAGCGAGCGATACGGACGTACTTCACGGGTTGCCTTTGCCCGTCCGCAGGGTTGGAACGGAGGCTGGGCCCGATCGCTTCGAACAACTTGGACCTTAGCACGGTCGGAGGCCGGGTGCCTCCGCCGATCCCGCGAAAAACCTCACTTGCGTGGCGGGCAAGTTCCGGGTTCGAAATGAGGGAGAGAGTCATTTCGCCGCCGTCGCTGCGGCGCCCGTAAGGAAAACGCGATATCGCTTTGCGATTCATGTCCGTCGCGTGCGCCGCATCGTGGGTCGTCGCCGCCAGAGGCGCGGTTGCTGGGGATGCCGGACTCTTCACATTGCTCGCCGCCCGGAAACGTTTTGCAATGAAATGCGCGCATTGCATTCACACGCGCAATCTAGGGTTCCGGTCATTGATCGCCGGCCTTCCAAACCGCCCACCGCTCATGTCCTCGTCCGCGCCGCTGCGCTCGAGCACGCCTGCCCATCGCGTCGGTCCGGGGCGACCCAACCGCGTCGAGGCGAAGCGCCGCGAGGCGGCCCTGCTCGAAACTGCAACCACGCTGATCCTTCGCCATGGCTATCGAGCGCTGAGTCTCGAATCGATCGCGCGCGAGGCACACGTCGCGGCGCGCACGATCTACGCGAAGTTCGGCGGCAAGGCGGGATTGCTCGCAGCGGTGGTCGAACATGGCAATGATCTGCTGGAACGGGCACCCGACCTCGCACACGATCGGCGCCCCGCCACTGCGGCGCTGACGGAATTCGCGCGCGCGTATCTGTGGGCGGCGACACGCCCCGCCGCGCTGGCCCTGCGCCGAACGATCATCGCGGAGGCGCCATCATTTCCCGCGGTCGCGCGGTCCTTCTTCGAGCGCGGACCGGCGCGTGTGCACGCACAGCTGACGGAATACTTCCGGCGCGCCGATGTGCGGCGCGAGCTGGGTACGCGTCTGCCAGCGACTACACTCGCAGCCGCCTGTCAGTCGGCGATGCTGTGCGGCGAATACCGCCGCCTGGTGTTCGGCCTGCGATCATCGCCGACGCGACGCGAGATCACCGCCTGGGCCTCGAACGCGATCGCCCTCTTTCTCGATGGCGCGCGCGCCGCGCGTTCAATCGTTTCGCAGTGAGCTTCCATGAAGAACACTCCGCAGGAAGAACATTCAGTGGCTCAAGCCGCAGCCGCGCCGGCACGCGGATCGCGGCAACCGATCCACTGGACCGTGGCGGTGCTGGTGATCGCCGCAGCGATCGGCGTCTGGTACTGGCAGCGGCCCGCCTCGACCGGCGCGCCGGCAGGGGCGCCGGCGAAGGGAGGGCGCTTCGACGCCGGCCGCCCGCTGCCGATTTCCGCCGTTCCTGCACGGCACGCGGATCTGCCGGTGCGCCTGCCTGCACTCGGAACCGTCACCGCACGCAACACGGTCACCGTCAAGAGCCGGGTCGATGGACAGCTGACGCGCGTCTTCTTCCGCGAGGGCGACCGCGTCAAGGCCGGGCAGCTGCTCGCGCAGATCGACCCGCGGCCATTCGAAGTCGCGCTGGCCCAGGCCGAAGGGCAACAGGCGCGCGACCGCGCTCAGCTCGAAGCCGCGAAGGTCGATCTGGCGCGATACCAGGGGCTGCTCGCGACCGATTCGATCGCGCGCCAGCAGGTCGACACGCAGGAAGCGCTGGTGCGCCAGCTCGATGCCGCGCTCGCCGTCGACAAGGCCGCTGTCGACAGCGCGCGACTGCAGCTGTCCTACACGCGCATCACCGCGCCGGTGTCGGGACGCACCGGCCTGCGCCAGGTCGATCCAGGCAATCTGGTCCGCGCCAGTGACGCCAGCGGTCTGGTCGTCGTCACCGAGGTCGAGCCGATCGACGTCGTGTTTCCGCTGTCGCAGGACAATCTGCCCGCCGTCCTCGGACGGCTGCGCTCGGGTGCGGCGCTCACGGTCGACGCGTTCGACCGCGACGGCCGCGTACGCCTGGCCACAGGCAGGCTGATGACGGTCGACAACCTGATCGACCCCGCGACCGGCACGGTGAAGATGAAGGCCGAGTTCGACAACCGGGATGGTGCGCTGTTCCCGAACCAGTTCGTCAACGTGCGGCTGCTGCTCGACACGCTGAAGAATGCGATCGTCGTGCCGACCAGCGCGATCCAGCGCGGCGCGCCCGGTACCTATGTGTACGTGGTGCGAGACGATTCGACGGTGACCGTGCGCAAGGTGACGCTTGGTCCCGCCGACGGCGAAACGACGGCGATCACGGACGGGATCGCGGTCGGCGAGCGCGTCGTTTCCGACGGCGCCGACAAGCTGCGCGAGGGCGCGCGCGTCGAGGTGATCGACCGCAACGCGGCGCCGGGCATGACACCGGCGCGGGCCCCGCAGGAGGGCAAGGCAGAACGAAGCGGAAGGCGGCGCGACGCCGTGAAGCAGTGATGAATCCGTCGCGCCAGTTCATCCTGCGGCCGGTGGCGACCACGCTGCTGATGATCGCGATCCTCGTCGCGGGACTCGTCGCGTACCGCTTTCTGCCGCAGTCGGCGCTGCCGCAAGTGGACTACCCGACGATCCAGGTCACCACGCTGTACCCCGGCGCGAGCCCCGAGGTCGTGACCTCGTCGATCACCGCGCCGCTGGAGCGCCAGTTCGGCCAGATGCCCGGACTGAGCCAGATGTGGTCGACCAGTTCGGCCGGCGCCTCGGTGATCACGCTGCGTTTCGACCTCGCGCTGGCGCTCGACGTCGCCGAGCAGGAAGTGCAGGCCGCGATCAACGCCGCCGGCACGTTCCTGCCGACCGACCTGCCGCAGCCGCCCGTCTACAACAAGGTCAATCCGGCCGATGCGCCGATCCTGACGCTCGGGCTGACGTCGAAGACGCTGCCGCTCACGCGGGTGCAGGACCTCGCCGACACGCGGCTCGCGCAGAAGCTGTCGCAGGTGCCCGGCGTCGGCCTTGTGAGCGTCAGCGGCGGACAGAAGCCGGCTGTGCGCGTGCAGGTGAACCCGAAGGTGCTCGCCTCCCTCGGACTGTCGCTCGATGACCTGCGCACGGCGATCGCCACCGGCAACGTCAACCAGGCCAAGGGCAGCTTCGACGGACCGACGCGCGCTTCCACCATCGATGCCAACGACCAGCTGAAGTCCGACGAGGACTATCGCAACCTCGTGATCGCATGGAAGAACGGCGCTCCGATCCGCGTGCGCGACGTGGCAGACGTCGTCAACGACGCGGAGAACGTGCGCCTGGCCGCATGGGTCAACGCCGATCCGGGCATCGTGCTGAACATCCAGCGCCAGCCGGGTGCGAACGTGATCGAGACCGTCGATCGCATCAAGGCGCTGCTGCCGCAGCTGTCGCAGGGGCTGCCGCAGTCGATCGCGATCCGGCCGCTGACGGACCGCACGGTGACGATCCGCGCGTCGGTCGCCGACGTGCAACTCGAGCTGCTGTTCGCCGTAGGGCTCGTCGTGCTGGCGATATTCCTGTTCCTGCGCAGCGTGCCCGCGACGATCATCCCCAGCCTTGCGGTGCCGCTGTCGCTGGTAGGCACTTTCGGCGTGATGTACCTGGCCGGCTTTTCGATCAACAACCTGTCGCTGATGGCGCTGGTGATCGCCACCGGTTTCGTGGTCGATGACGCGATCGTGATGATCGAAAATATCTCCCGCTACATCGAGCAGGGAGAGAAGCCGCTGGCGGCCGCGCTCAAGGGCGCAGGGCAGATCGGGTTCACGATCCTCTCGCTTACCGTGTCGCTGATCGCGGTGCTGATCCCGCTGCTGTTCATGGGCGACGTGGTCGGCCGCCTGTTCCGCGAGTTCGCAATCACGCTGGCAGTGGCGATCCTGATCTCGGCCGTCGTGTCGCTGACGTTCACACCGATGCTGTGCGCGAAGCTGCTGCGGCATGCACCGGATTCGCAGCACAGCCGCGTCTTCGCGGCGAGCGAGCGCATCTGGCAGGCAACCGTTTCCGCCTACGACCGCGCGCTCGGCTGGGTGCTCGACCATCAGCGGCCCGCGCTGTGGATCGCGGTCGGCACGCTCGTATTGACGGTGCTTCTCTATGTCGTCGTGCCGAAGGGCTTCTTCCCGCAGCAGGACACCGGTGCCATCCAGGGCATCACCGAGGCGTCGCCGTCCATCTCGTTCACTGCCATGTCAGAGGAGCAGCAGGCGGTCGCGCAGACGATCGTCGACGATCCCGCGGTGGCGAGCGTTTCATCGTTCATCGGCGTGGACGGGACCAATACCACGCTGAACAGCGGGCGCATGCTCATCAACCTGAAGCCGCGCGGCGAGCGCGATCCGCTGCCCATCGTGATGGCGCGGCTGAAGCAGCGCGTTGCCGTGGTGCCCGACATGTCGCTTTACCTGCAGCCGGTGCAGGACCTGACGATCGAGGACCGCGTCGCACGCACGCAATACCAGTTCTCGCTGTCGACGCCCAACCTCGCAGAGCTCGCGGACTGGACGCCACGGGTGGTCGCGCGCCTGCAGCGCGAACCGGCGCTGGCCGACGTGGCAAGTGACCTGCAGTCGAACGGTCGCCAGGCGTATGTGATGATCGACCGCGACAGCGCGGGACGGCTCGGCGTGACGACTGCAGCGATCGACACCGCGCTGTACAACGCCTTCGGGCAACGGCTGATCTCGACCATCTTCACGCAGTCGAGCCAGTACCGCGTGGTACTCGAAGTCAAGCCGCAGTTCCAGCAAGGGCTGACCGCGCTCGACAATATCTACGTCACGGCACAGGGCGGCGGGCCAGTGCCACTTTCTTCGATTGCACATGTCGAGGAGCGGCCGTCGGTGCTGGCGATCAACCACCTCGGCCAGTTTCCGGCGACGACCGTGTCCTTCAATCTCGCACCCGGCGCGTCGCTCGGCGCGGCGGTCGCGGCGATCGAAGCCGCCGAACGCGACATCGGCCTGCCGGCCAGCGTGCAGACGCAGTTCGAAGGGGCCGCGCTCGCCTTCCGCGCCGGCCTCACGAACGAGGTGTGGCTGCTGCTGGCGGCGATCGTCACGATGTACATCGTGCTTGGCGTGCTGTACGAAAGCTTCATCCACCCGGTGACGATCCTGTCCACGCTGCCGTCGGCGGGAATCGGCGCGCTGCTGGGGCTGATGCTGACCGGCAACGACCTGTCGGTGATCGCGGTGATCGGCATCGTGCTGCTGATCGGCATCGTGAAGAAGAACGCGATCATGATGGTCGACTTCGCGCTCGACGCCGAGCGCAACGAGGCCAAATCGCCGCGCGAGGCGATCCACCAGGCCTGCCTGCTGCGGCTGCGGCCGATCCTGATGACGACCTTCGCCGCGCTGTTCGGCGCCTTGCCGCTGATGCTGGGAACCGGCGTTGGCTCGGAACTGCGCCATCCACTTGGCGTCACGATGGTCGGCGGATTGCTCGTCAGCCAGGTGCTGACGCTGTTCACCACTCCGGTGATCTACCTCGCCTTCGACCGGCTGGCGCGGCGGCGGCGCGAGCCCGCGAGCGGGGCGGAAGTCTCCGCCGCCGAATGAAGGAATCGAGCATGAGAATCCACGGATCAAGAATCGCGATCGCACTGGTCGCATGCGCGGTTGCCGCAGCGCCGGCGTGGGCGCAGCGCGAGGGCCGCGAACGGCATCGCGACGAGCGCTTCGGCAATCCGCACTGGGTGTACGACTCGCGGCATCACCTGAATCACTACTACCCGGTGCGCGGCGAAGTCGTGGCCGCAGTGCCGGCCGGCGCGATTTCGATCCGCTTCGGCGACGGGCGCTTCTTCTTTCACGGCGGCGTGTGGTTCCGTGCGAGCGGCCCGCGCTTCGTCGTCGTCGCGCCGCCGCTCGGGGTCGTGGTCCCGGTGCTGCCGCCCGCGTACGTGACGCTGTGGTTCGGCGGCGTGCCGTATTACTACGCGAACGACGTCTACTACACCCAGGTGCCCGACGGATATGTCGTCGTTGCGCCGCCGCCCGGACTCGAATCCACGCCGCCGCCACCGCCTGCGCCTTCGCCGCCGGAGCCGGTCATCTATCCCCGCAACGGCCAGAGTCCGCAGCAGACCGATGCCGACCGCAGCGCGTGCGCGCAATGGGCCACGCAGCAGGCGACCGGCAAGGATGCGTCGGTGTTCCAGCGTGCGTTTGCAGCCTGCATGGACGGGCGCGGCTACACGGTGCGCTGACGACCACGCGGCGATGAGCCTGTCGACTCCATTCATCCAGCGTCCGGTGGCGACCACGCTGCTTGCGCTCGGCGTGCTGCTTGCCGGCGTGGTGGCGTTCCGGCTGCTGCCGGTGTCGCCGCTGCCACAGGTCGACTTCCCGACCATCCTGGTCAGCGCGAATCTGCCCGGCGCGAGCCCGGAGACGATGGCCGCGACGGTGGCCACGCCGCTGGAACGCGCGCTCGGCAAGATCGCCGGCGTGACGGAGATGACGTCGAGCAGTTCGCTCAGCTCGACGCGCATCGTGCTGCAGTTCGATCTGTCGCGGAACATCGACGGCGCGGCGCGCGACGTGCAGGCGGCGATCAACGCCGCGCGCACGCTGCTGCCGTCGGGGTTGCCGAGCAATCCAAACTACCGCAAGGTCAACCCGGCCGATGCGCCGATCATGATCCTGTCGCTGACCAGCGATACGCTGACTCGCGGACAGATGTACGACGCCGCCTCGACGATCCTGGCGCAGAAGATCTCGCAGCTGCCCGGCGTGGGCAACGTCAACGTGGGCGGCTCGGCCCTGCCCGCGGTGCGCGTCGAGCTGAATCCATCGGCGCTGAACCGCATGGGCATATCGCTCGAGCAGGTGCGCGCTGCGATCGCCGCCAGCAACGCCAACCGGCCGAAGGGCGCGGTCGAGGATGCGACCGGACACTGGCAGATCTACGCCAACGATCAGGCGACGAAGGCGGCCGACTATGTGCCGCTGGTGATTGCGTACCGCAAGGGCGCGGCGGTGCGCCTTGCGGACGTCGGCGACGTCGTCGACTCGGTACAGGACCTGCGCCACGACGGCTTCACCAACGGCAGGGAATCGGTTCAGCTGATCGTGTATCGCCAGCCGGGCGCCAACATCATCGACACCGTCGAAGGGGTTCGGCGCCTCCTGCCGGCGCTGCGTGCCTCGATCCCGGCCGCGATCAACGTCACTGTCGTGATGGAACGCACGACCTCGATCCGCGCGTCGCTGCGCGAGGTCGAGCGCACCCTGCTGATCGCGCTGCTGCTGGTGATCGGCGTCGTGTACCTGTTTCTGCGCAACGGGCGGGCGACGCTGATTCCGGCGGTGGCCGTGCCGGTGTCGCTGGTCGGCACGTTCGCGGTGATGTACCTGCTCGATTACAGCCTGAACAACCTGTCGCTGATGGCGCTGACGATCGCCACCGGGTTCGTCGTCGACGACGCGATCGTGGTCCTGGAAAACACCTCGCGCCACATCGAAGCCGGCATGCGACCGATGCCGGCGGCGCTGCTGGGCGCGCGCGAAGTCGGCTTCACCGTGCTGTCGATGAGCACGTCGCTGATCGCGGTATTCATCCCGATCCTCGCGATGGGCGGCATCATCGGCCGGCTGTTCCGCGAATTCGCGGTCACGCTGTCGGTGGCGATCGCGCTGTCGCTCGTGGTGTCGCTGACGCTGTCGCCGATGATGTGCTCGCGGCTGCTGAAGCGGGATGACCCGAACCACCGCCCGGCGCGCTGGAAGCATTGGGCGGAGCGCGGCTTCGCGCGGCTCGCGCGCGGCTACGAGCGCTCGCTCGCCTGGGCGCTGCGCCATTCGTTCTTCATGCTGCTGGTGTTCTTCGCGACGATCGCGCTGAACGTGTACCTGTACGTGATCGTGCCGAAGGGTTTCTTCCCGCAGCAGGACATCGGCCTGATGGTGGGCGGCATCCAGGCCGACCAGAGCATCTCTTTCCAGGCGATGCGCGAGAAGGTGCGCACGCTGGCCGAAATCGTGAAGAGCGATCCGGCCGTCGCCAACGTCGTCGCATTCACCGGCGGCGGCCAGCGCAACGGCGGCTTCATGTTCGTCACGCTGAAGCCCAGGTCCGAACGTGACGCGAGCGCCGACCAGATCAACGCTCGCCTGCGGCCGAAGATGGCGCGGGTGCCGGGCGCGAGCCTGTTCCTCGTGCCGGCACAGGACATCCGTGTCGGCGGGCGCTCCTCCAACGCACAGTACCAGTACACGATCCAGGGCGACGATCTGGCGGAGCTGCGCGCCTGGGAGCCGCGCGTGCGGCAGGCGATGGCCGAGCTGCCGCAGCTCGTCGACGTCAACACCGACCTGCAGGACAAGGGGCTGCAGACGACGCTCGTGATCGACCGCGACACCGCCTCGCGGCTCGGCGTGACGCCGCAGATGATCGACGCGGCGCTGAACGACGCGTTCGGCCAGCGCCAGGTGTCGACGATCTACGCGCCACTGAATCAGTACCACGTGGTAATGGAGGCCGCGCCGCAGTACTGGCAGAGCCCCGATTCGCTGCGCGACATCTACCTCATCACCAGCGCCGGCGCACAGGTGCCGCTGTCCTCGTTTGCGCGCTGGGAGCCGACCGCCACCCCGCTGGCGGTCAACCACCAGGGACAGTTCGCGGCGAGCACGATCTCGTTCAACCTGCCCCCGAATGTGTCGCTCGGGCAGGCATCGCGCGCAATCGACGACGCGATGGCGCGCATCGGGCTGCCGACCTCGATTCGCGGCAGCTTCCAGGGCACCGCGCGCGTGTTCCAGCAGTCGCTGGCGTCGCAGCCGCTGCTGATCGCGGCGGCGGTCGCGGCGATGTACATCGTGCTCGGCATGCTGTACGAGAGCTACGTGCATCCGCTGACGATCCTGTCGACGCTGCCGTCGGCGGGCGCCGGCGCGATCCTCGCGCTGCTCGCCACCGGCACCGAGTTCTCGGTGATGTCGCTGATCGGCGTGTTCCTGCTGATCGGCATCGTGAAGAAGAACGCGATCCTGATGGTCGACTTCGCGATCAACGCGGAACGCGAGCGTGACCTGCATCCGCGCGATGCGATCCTGCAGGCGTGCAAGCTGCGGCTGCGGCCGATCCTGATGACGACGATGGCCGCGCTGCTTGGCGCGATGCCGCTGGCGATCGGCTTCGGCGACGGTGCCGAGCTGCGCCGCCCGCTCGGCATCTCGATCGTCGGCGGGCTGATTGCGAGCCAGCTGCTGACGCTTTACACGACACCGATCATCTATCTCTATCTCGATCGTGCCCGGCTGGCGTGGGCGCGGCTGCGCGGCCGTGCGCCCGGGCGCGGGCCGCTGCAGGAACCCGCCGTTTCGCCATGACTTCGATGCGACGTTTCGCCACACCATTTCTGGTCGCCCTGCTTGCGGGCTGCGCGGCCGGCCCTGACTACTCGCGCCCGCCGATGACGCTGCCGGCGGGCTACAAGGAGGCGCCGGACTGGAAGCCGGCGCAGCCGAGTGACGACCATCCGCGCGGCGCGTGGTGGCAGGTGTTCGCTGACGGCGATCTGGACGCGCTCGAAGCGAAGATCGAGGTGTCGAACCAGACCCTGCGCGCCGCTGTCGCAAGCTACGAACAGGCGCTGGCGCTTGCCGCGCAGGCGCGTGCCGCGCTGTTTCCCGTCGTGTCGGCGAATGTGTCGTATACGCGCGCGCGCGGGTCCGGCGGCGCGGCGAGCACGGTGGCAAACACTGCCGGCGCGCAGCTCGCGGCATCCTGGGAACCCGACTTGTTCGGCCGCGTCCGCCGCGGCATCGAGGCGAACAACGCCGGAGCGCAGGCGAGCGGCGCCGAACTGGAGGCGACACGGCTCGCGCTGCAGGCGCAACTGGCGCAGGACTACTTCCTGCTGCGGGTTGCCGACGCGCAGATCCGGCTGCTCGACGAAACCGTCGACGGCTACGCCAAGTTCCTCGTGCTGACGCGCAATCGCTACGCAGCCGGCGTCGTGTCGCGCGCCGATGTTGCGGCGGCGGAATCGCAGCTCGCGAGCGTGCAGGCGCAGCGTGTCGACGCGCAACTCGGCCGCGCCCAGCTCGAACACGCGATCGCCGTGCTGATCGGCGCCGTGCCGGCCGACTTCGCGCTGCCGGCGCGGACGGAACTACCCACCGCGCAGAGGCTGCCGCAGATCCCGGCGCTGCTGCCGGCGCAGTTGCTCGAACGTCGTCCCGACATCGCGGCCGCCGAGCGGCGTGCCGCGGCGGCGAATGCGCAGATCGGCGTGGCGCAATCGGCATACTTCCCGACGCTGTCGATCGCCGCCAGCGGCGGATGGCGCGGCCCGAGCTTCAGTGACCTGATCTCGGCGCCGAATCGGGTCTGGTCGCTCGGCCCGGCGCTGGCCGCGACGCTGTTCGATGGCGGTGCGCGCCGTGCCGCGACCGATGCGGCGCGTGCCGGTTTCGAGCAGACAGCGGCGCAATACCGGCAGACCGTGCTCGCGGCGCTGCAGGAAGTCGAGGACAACCTCGCCGCGCTGCGCATCCTTGACGACGAGGCGCGGCTGCAGCGCGATGCTGTGCGAGCGGCGCGCGAATCGCTCGCGCAGACGACCAACCAGTACAAGGCGGGCACGGTGAGTTACCTGAACGTGATCACCGCGCAGGCCACGCTGTACACCGCGCAGCGCACCGAACTGGACGTGCACGGACGGCAGCTTTCCGCCAACGTGGCGCTGATCCGCGCTCTCGGAGGCGGGTGGATCGGGCTGGATGTCGCGCGGCGCGATGAGCAAGCTGCAAAGCGAAGCGCCCGGTGAACGGTGCCACCGGGCGCTTCGTGCGGATCACGCAGCGCGCGTGTCATCGATGCGCGCTGCGTCGAACTCCCGCTATCCCATATACGCGATCAGCTGCCGAGCCGACGCGACCTTGCCGTTGGCTCCGAAGTTCACGGCGAACTGCGTGCCGGGAGCTGCGGGACTCGAAACCTCATAAGTCCAGGTCGGTCCGGCCCGATCCCCGTAACCGATCTTCTGGTCGGGCTGCCCCAGCGTGCGTTGAACCTGCGCCATCGTCATGCCGGGATGGATCATTGCCTCCCTGCCTTGCGTGATGTCGTAGCCGGTTGCTGCCTGCGCGGCGGCGGCGCCGAAGAGTACGGCGGAGGCGAGCAATAGCCGCGCGAACCGCGGTGAGTTTTTCAGCATCATCCTGATCTCCTTTCATGCAGATGACGCAAAGTTCGACTGCCCTGCCGATGCCGGGTTCCTGATTGCGGCGCCCGCCTAATCTCCGGTTAAGGAGGCAGGATTTCGACGAACGATCGACGCGCGCTGCGAGTTGCGCGTGCGCGAATCCCAGGTGGCACGCGGGCGCATTCATGATGCCGCCGCAAGGTTGCTGCCTGATCTGCGCTCGTGATGAGCCGCGCGCATTCGCGTGCGGCCTTGCGAACCTGCGTCACACGACTCACGGGCGCGGGCGTTCCCGCGTTCCCTCGCCCGGTGGTTGCGGGTGTCGACGCGCAGGCGTTTCTGCGCGCGGCGGCGCGGCACTTGGAGGTTGCGCGCGCGGTGGCGGCATCGGACGCGGGAAAGGTTGATGGCGTGGCGGCACCGGCGCGATGCCGTGCGGCGCAGGTGCGGGTCGGCCAGGACCGACCGGTCGCGGCGGTCGAGGCATGTGGATCCACCGGTCGCGATCGCGATACCACGGGCGACCGTAGTAGTGATGATCCCAGTACTCGCCGAGGATGAACGGAACGATCACGATTCCGATCGCGGAACCGTATTCGATCAGCGGCACGGGCTCGCTCAGGTAGATGTAGTCGAGGTTTCCGGCGTAGACCCAGCCGCGGTCGTTGCCGACGATGACATCGCACCAGCTGTAGTCGCTGAGGCAGCCCTGCACCAGGACCTGGGTGCCGGCCGGCAGGATGGCGACAACCGGGTAATCACGACGCGGCCCCGCGCGCAGATGCGCATCCTTCGTCGTGTAGGCCGTCTGCACCTGCGCCAGGGCCGGAATGACCCACAGCGAAAGCGCGACGAGGATCGTTGCACCGATACGGTTCATGGCGACCTCCTCGGGGGCGCGCTGCGCGCGCCAGGTTGTCGCGAACGTCGGCGCAATCGGGGCGCGGTCAGTAAGCGACGTACGGGCCAACGCCTCCGGGCGTACTGGCGCCTTCGATGGCGATGAACACGGTGCGCCCATAGAAGAACGGCAGCCCCCAGTCGAAGCTTCGGCCCGAAAATCCGGTCGGCGGGTTCGGCCCGGCGACGTTGCTGAACGCGGCGAACGTCGGCTGCGCCTGGAACAGCGGAT
This sequence comes from Gemmatimonadota bacterium, assembly GCA_050258235.1. Taxonomy (GTDB): domain Bacteria; phylum Pseudomonadota; class Gammaproteobacteria; order Burkholderiales; family Burkholderiaceae_F; genus JAKOQB01. Next base: position 13,416 of record JBLMYK010000040.1, read on the forward strand.
CGGCGGCAGCGACGCTGAAGGAAACGTTGGATCGCTTGTCGTTCACACCGACGTTGATTGCGCTGAGCGAAAGTGTCTTGGACGGGCAGTACAGGAAGTCGTTCGTTGCGCACTTGACCAGCGATGTGTTCGTCGAATCGCTGAAATACAGCGCATTCGATCCGCTGTCGATGAAGCTGCTGGCGTACGCGATTCCGCTCGTGCCGAACAAGGTCGTGAAATAGCCGGTATTCGGGTCGACCGTCAGTACCACCGCGCCGCCGAGCCCGTTGTTCGGTCGGGTGCCGATGCCAAAGGTCAGGCTGCCGGTCGCGGTCGCGGCTCCCTGTGACGGCACCGGCGGCAACGTGAGCGCGACGCCATTGTTGTCGGTCGTGAACGAAACCACCGGGTTCGACACCTGCTGTGCGAGGGAAGCGTTGGCCGGCTGGCAACCCGCAGTCGGGCAGGTGTAGTACGCGGCCGGGACGTTGCCGGTCGTGCAGGCCGTGCCGCAATCCTGGGCGAAGCTTCCCACGCCGAGGATGCCGTTGGCGGAGATGTCGCTCACCGAGCTCTGCAGACTCCCGCCCGTCGACGCGCAACTGAGAGGAATGTTGGGAAACGCAGCGTCTCCGATCACGTGGATCGGGATCGACTTCGCCACTTCCGCGCCGATCTTGACGTCGGCCGACCGGACCGCTCCCCAAATGTAGGTGGATACGAACTGATAGCACTCGGCGAATGCGTTTCCGCTCGTGGTCCCGCTGTCCGTCACCGCCGGCAACGACAGGTTGTTCAGCGCCGACGCCACCAGGCGCAGGCCGGTCGAACCGGTGTCGACCCAGACGTGATCGATCGTCTGACAGGCAGTGCTGCTGCCGGGGCTGCAGACCGTGATCGTGACGTAGGCCTGGTTCAGTGCGCCGACTGCCGTGCCGTTCACGATCGGCCCCGCATCGACGACCATCGTGACCGTATTCGGTCCCGCCGCGGGGCCGGACGACGAGGACCCCGCTCCACCGCCGCAGGCGGTCAGCGCCAGCAGTGATGCGACAAGCGTCGCAACGCGAAGCATGCGGATGCCTGTCATCACTGTAGCTCGCTCGGATCGACGCCCGGCGGCACCTGCTGCGGCAGGTAGGCGAGCCCCCTGAACGCGCGCGGATGTCCGCTGGTGCGGATCACCAGATCGGCGTCCTGCCGCTCGACGGGCCGGTGTCCCCTGGCCGCGGCCTTGGCGCTATCGACATAGCGCGGATAGTAGGCGCCGAGGAGTTGCCGGACATCAGGAATGCGCGGCCCGTCCCAGGCCACCGCGAAAACTTTCTGCGCCGCGGAGACGTATTCGCGCACGTTGATGCCGCCCGGCAGCTGCATCGACTGAACCGTATACGCAGGCGGTGCAGATGCCGTCCGCGCGGACATCCGCATCGCGCGGAAATGAGTGCGGTCCAGCTCGACTGTCGCGGCGTCACCACCCAGGCTCGCCATGGCGGCGCCCGGCGCAAGATAAGCCGCGACGACGACGAATGCCGCGCACACCATGCACGCGGAATGGAGTGTCCGGCTCAGCCGGCTGGGAGTCTTCATGAGCGCGCACATTAATCGCACAAGTGGCGAGCGAATTGTGGCCGTCCTGAAATTGTGTAAGCAGACGTGAATCAATCCCGGGTCGACCATCCGGGCGGCACGATCGCTTCAGGCAGGCACTGCGGTGCGCGCGAGCGTCAGCACCGCCGACAGGCCGCCGCCAGGACGCGAATCGAGCCGAACATCGCCGCCGTGCAGGCGTGCCACGGCGCGCGCGATCGCAAGCCCAAGCCCGGTGCCGCCGGTCTCCTTGGCGCGCGAGGATTCGAGGCGGACGTACGGCTCGAACACGCGCTCGCGCTCGTTCTCGGCGATGCCGGGTCCGCGATCCTCGACGCGGATCTCCACCTGCTGCGGCGAGTCGCTGATGGACACGTCGACATGCGGACCGCCGTAGCGGCGCGCGTTGTCGATCAGGTTCGCCAGGCAGCGCTCGAGCGCCGTCGGGCGCGCCAGCAGCGGCTGCGCGCCGCCATGCAGGCTGACCTCGGCGCCGAACATCTCGACGTCCTCGGCAATCCGCTCCAGCAGCGCGTTGACGTCGAGCAGCACGGGCTTCTCGCTCGACTTGCCCGCGCGCAGGAACTGCAGCGTATTGTCGATCATGCGCTCCATGTCCGCGACGTCGGACTCGAATGCCGTCCGCGTCTTTGCGTCGCGCAGTGCCTCGATGCGCAGTCGCAGCCGCGTCAGCGGCAGGCGCAGGTCGTGCGACACCGCGGCCAGTCCGATCGTGCGCGTTTCGATCATGCGCTTCAGGTCGCGCTGCATCGAGTTGAACGCGCGCGCCGCGCTGGCGACCTCGCTCGGTCCCGCTTCCGGCAGGGGCGGTTGATCGAGATTTCCGGGCAGTCCGCTCGCCGCTAGGGCGAGCGCGCTGAGCGGCCGCGTCAGGCGCCGCACGATCCACAGCGCCAGCGCGGTCACCGTCACCAGCACAACCCCGATCGACCCGAGGATGCGCACCGGATCGCCCGGCAGCGGACCGGGCAGTGAGTGATAGAAGGTGGCAATCGTGCCGTCGGACAGCCGCGCCTGCAGTTCGGCGCGGATCAGCATGCGCGGATGCGGTCGTGCCGGTTCGGTGCCGGAACTCGAAGAGGCGGGCCCGACCAATCCGCGCTCGAACGCGCCGTCGGGCGGCCCGCCGTTTTCGTCATCGGGCGGCGGCCAGTTCGGAAACTCTTCGCCGCGCAGCGACAACACCTGGATCGGAATCGGGTGCGGCAGAAGGCGCCGCACATCGTTTGCAAAGACCATCGCCTCGTCGCCGGCGGCGGCATTCTCCTGCCAGGGCTCGTCGAGGCGAATCCGGTTCGGCGGCAGGCTCAGCGCACGAACGAGTCGCGCGCGCTCGGTCGCATCGGCGGCATCGAGCGCATCGATGATGCCGGCAATGCGCTGCGCCGCGTGGGTGCCGAGCAGCCGGTGCGCCAGACGCGTGCGTTCGTCGAGTATCAGCCACGCGCCAATCGCCTGCGCCGTCGCGATTCCGACCAGCAAGGCGAGCACGATCTGGCCGAACAGCGAGCGCGGCAGAAGCTTCATCAGCCGCTCGCGGCCGCCGACACCAGCATGTACCCTTCGCTGCGCACCGTACGGATCAGGCGCGGCTCGCGCGCGTCGTCGCCGAGCCGCCGCCGCAGGCGGCTCACCAGCACGTCGATCGTGCGGTCGATCCGGCTCGCTTCGCGACCGGCCAGCGCGTCGATCAGCTGATCGCGTGTCAGCACGCGGTTCAGGTTCTCGGCCAGCGCGCGCAGCAGGCGGAACTCGCCGGTCGGCAACGGCACCACGACGTTGTGCGGATCGAGGACGTGGTGCGCGGCCAGATCGAGGGTCCAGCCGCTGAAGCTGATCTGCGCCGCCCCGGCCGGACGCCGGTCGGCGACGCGCCGCAGGATGCTCTTGATGCGCGCCAGCAGTTCGCGCGGACTGAAGGGCTTCGGCAGGTAATCGTCCGCACCCATCTCGAGCCCGATCACCCGGTCCACCTCGTCGCCACGTGCGGTGAGCATCAGGATCGGCATGTCCGAAAGCCCGCGCAGCCTGCGGCACAGCGTCAGGCCATCGTCGCCCGGCAGCATCAGGTCGAGCACGACGAGATCGAATTTCCCCTGCTCGAGCTTCGGCCACATCTCCGCGCCGTCGGCGCAACAGACCACCTCGTAGCCCGAATCGCCGAGGTAACCGGACAACAGGTCGCGCAGACCGGGGTCATCGTCGACGACAAGAACGCGTGGCTTCATGGCAGCAGCATTTCGAGAGTTGTTTCAAATGATAGCGATCCCGGTGCAGTCGACCCGGTCGCGCATACAACTGCTGACCAGCTGTTACGCAGGGTTGACAAACCACCGCTGCCGGGACTGAACCGATTGACACGCCTGCGCTCCAATCTGCGCCACCGACATCGCCGAGACGAACATGATCGAACGCAACCCGAACCTGATCCGCTTCTTTCTGGCTGGCGCACTGCTCGCCGCCACCACCGGCGTCATGGCGCAGGCGGCCGCTCCGCCCGCCCCCGATGCGCCGACCCAGGCGCGGCGCCAGCAGATGATGCAGGCGCGCCTCGATCGGCTTGGTCAGCGTCTCGAGGTGCGCGCGTCCCAGGAGGATGCATGGCAGAAGTACACGCAGGCCGTGCGCGGCCTCGCTGCGCCGCCCGCGCGGATCCCCGGCCCCGACGCCGACGCCGCTTCCCTGATGCGCTTTCGCGCTGACCGGGCCACTGCACGCGCCCAGCATCTGACGCAGCTCGCCGACGCGACCGCAAAGCTGGAACAGGCGCTCGATCCCAACCAGCGGCTGGTGCTCGACGAGGTGACACGCCGCGCCGGCCGCGCCGCCTGGGCACACCGGGCGCGCTGGACTCACCCCGGTGAGATGCGTGGCGACCACTGGCCGCGCGACGCGCGCACCGACCGGTCCTGAGCGCCGCCTCCATCGCGACCGTTTTGTCCGGAATTCCCGCGCGGGATGAACCGCAAGAACGTTTCCTAACCCTTTAGGCGCGGTCATGCGCCGGGAGTTGAAGATGCACAAACCGATCCTCGTCCTACCCTTCGCCGTCCTCGGCGCGCTCGCCACAGGCAGTGCATACGCGGCCTCCGACAGCGGACCGTACGTCGGCGCCAGCATCGGCACGTCGCACCTGACTGCGAACGCAAGCCGGATCGACGGCGCATTCGCTTCGCAGGGGCTTGCGACGTCCTCATCGCTCGACCGCAATGACACCAGCTACTCGCTGACCGCGGGATACCGCGCCAACCAGTTCCTCGGCGTGGAGGCGAATTACGTCGATCTCGGCAGTTACGACGTTCGTTCGAGCGTGACTTCGCCGGCGATCGATTCGATCGGCGGCAAGTTCAAGGCCAACGGCTTCGACCTCGTCGGCGTCGGGATCGTTCCGCTCGACGCCGGCTTCTCGGCGTACGGGAAACTGGGTGCGCTCTGGTCGCGGGCGAAGCTCGATGCCTCGTCGACCGGCGCCGTCCCGGTATCGAACCGGAGCCACTCGGACGTCGGCGTCACGTTCGGACTCGGCCTGAGCTACGACCTGACCCGCAACGTCTCGGCCGACCTCGAGTGGAACCGCTACGACCACGTCGGCGACGCCGGAACGACCGGCCGCACCGACGCCAACGTCTATTCGCTCGGCGTCGCCTACCACTTCTTCTAGCCTTCCAGCATTCGCGGAACGTCGGCGTCCGCCGCCGGAGAGCCGCTGCGCCTATCCCCCTCGGCGCGGTCGTTCTTCGGCGGCGGCCGGCGGCCCGATTCAGCGGGCCGTACGCCGTCACTCGGCGCGAAACGCGAGTTCGACCTGCACGCTCGTCGGACGCGGAATCGGCTCGAATCGCCATTGAGCGAGCGCGCTCTGCGCGGCCCGGTCGAAGAGCTGCGGAGGATCGGAAGACACGATCGTCACGGCGCTCACGCGGCCGTCGGTTGCCACGGCGATGCTGGCCACGACCCGGCCGCGCCTGACTCCCTGTTGCTGCGCCAGTCGCGGGAACTGCGGCTGGGGGCGCGCGACCGGCCGCAGCGTTACCGGCGTCGACGCCTCCAGCGCATCGCGCCGCGGCTCGGCGACGGCGGGAGGCTTCGGCGCGGCCTCTGATTCCGGTGCCCGGGGGACAGGCGCTGCAATGGCTGGCGCCGGCACGACTTCCGCTACCGGTGCCGCGCCCGGCGCCGGCACATCGCCGGCGCCTCCGCTGATCGCCGGGGCGCTGACAAGCGCGTCGGGCACTGCGGGACTCGACGTCGACGCGGAAACGTCTCGTTCCGGCTCGACTACCGTGCGACGGGTCGAAACCGACGGTGGCGACGCAGCGCGGCCCGCGGATGCCGGCGGTTCCGCAGCGGGCTTCGGCAGAGCGGCGGGGGCAGCGTGCGACCGCGCCGCGTCGCGCCGCAGCGGATCCACCCGTGCGGGGGTTTCCAGGCTTGGCGGACCGGCCGCCACGATTGGCGTGTCCGCGACCGGTGACGTCGGCACGACGGGTAACGCGCGCAACTTGCCCATCGCCGGTGCAGCAACCTCGGCCCTGCCATGGGGGTTCACGGTGCCGAAGTACAGCAACAGCAGGGCGCCGACGAACAACAGGCCGACGACGGCAAGGGCCGCGATCACCTGGCCGACGGAGCGTGACCAGATATCGCCGGCGCGTTGCGGCTCGGTGGACAGCCCGACGGCGGGCGTGGGTGACGGCATCGACGTGACGTGCGAGTTCAATGCGGTGCGCGATCTTCCGCGTGACCGCGTGCGGCCCCCGTTCGATGCTACGGAGCGGGCGCGCGCGCGTCATCGGCCGAATGCCCGACGCATGCCGCCCGCCTGACCGGGTCGGCAAGCGCTGACCACGCTTGCCGCGCGGCGGCTGTGCTCACTGCCGGATGAACTCGATCACGCGCTGCTGCGTCAGCTCGTCGTCGTCGAAGCCGCCGTGCGTGGTGCTTGCGCTCTGCGGGCCGGGCCCCGCGACCGCCGTCGCGTTCTTCAGTCGGCCTGCGTAATCGCGATAGAACTTTTCCATGCCGAGGATCGGCGTCGCCTGTCCGCCTTCGAACGACGCCGACACCAGCCACAGCAGTGAGCG
>JBLMYK010000041.1:0-8654 GCA_050258235.1 Gemmatimonadota bacterium
CCGGTCGCGGGGTCGATGAACACCTTGTGGATCTTCTCGGGCGTGCGCGCGGCGACCTCCTCGATGTCCATGCCGCCCTCGCTCGATGCCATCAGCACCACCCGCTGCGTGCCGCGGTCGACGACCATGCCGACGTAAAGCTCCTTCTTGATGTCGGCGCCCTCCTCGATCAGCAGCCGCCGCACCTTCTGGCCTTGGGGCCCGGTCTGGTGGGTGACCAACTGCATGCCGAGGATGCGCGACGCATTCTCCCTGACCTCATCGAGCGAACGTGCGAGCTTGACTCCACCGCCCTTGCCGCGGCCGCCGGCATGGATCTGCGCCTTGACGACCCAGACCGGGCCACCGAGCTTGCGGGCCGCATCGATCGCCTCATCGACCGAAAAGCACGGAAACCCGCGCGGAACCGCGACGCCATAGCGTTTGAGAATTTCCTTGCCCTGATATTCGTGGATCTTCATGCACGACTCGCTTCAGTTTCGTCCTGGGATGCATCACTGGCGCGGTGCCAGCGCGGATAGAACTTCGCCACCGCCGGCCCGGCGGCGCGCAAAGCATGGCAGCGATCCAGCTGGAAAGGTTTGCGCTGATCGGTATCGCGCTCCCGATCCGCCGCGTCGCGCGTCGGATAGACCTCATTGGCAAAGGCCTGGATGGCCGCGCTCGGCAGCACGTCGGTCAGCTCGGTCAGGTGCGTGCAGCCGTAGGCGCCGCCGAAGCGCTCGCGCACCTGGCGGCGGAAATTACGAAACAGATTCAGCCCGATCAGCTTGCGATATTCGGTGGCGATCGGTTCGCAGAACCCCGGATAGGGGACGCGGTTCGATTCGGCTCGCGCATCGACGATGTTCATCTGCGCGTCGATGGTCACGGCGAGTCTCAGGTCGTGCACGGGTTCGCCGACCTTGCGCACGCCAGTTGCGAGCATGAAGTCCCGCGACTTGCGGTCGAGCAGTTCGACCTCGATGTCCCACAGTTGGTCATCCCGCACGTACGCCTCGACGCGGATCGTGCGCGTGTGAACGTGGCGACGTGAGGGCGCGTCAGGCATGCGCGATCGAGACGAAACGGCCGGGTCCGAAAAAAAACCGGGGACAGCGGTCGCCCGGCAGCGCGATGTTAACAGGTGCCGCCGCGTCGGCGCGCGGCAGACATCACGAGTCTTCGGTGTCCGTGGCGCCTTTGACGACGCGCAGGATCACGTCGGCGGAGAAACCGCGTGCCGCCAGGAACCGCATCTGGCGGGCGCGTCCCTTCTCGTCATTCGCGGGACCTCCGAACTTCCTGCGCCATACGGCACGCGCGCGTTCCAGTTCGGTCTGCTTCAGCGGCTGGGTCGACTTTCTTGCCAGCTCGGGATCGATTCCATGGTCGCGCAGCTCCTGGCCCACCCGCGCGGCGCCGAAACGTTCGCTGCGGCTGCGCGTCAACGCGGCCGCAAAGCGCTCGTCGGACAGCATGCCCTTTGCCTCGAGCTGGTCGAGCACCGCCTCGACGCTGCTGGCGTCCTGCCCATCCAGCTGATAGCGGGCGAGCTTGCGCGCCAGTTCGGCGCGGCTGTGCTCACGCCGCGCGAGAAACGCAACCGCGCGCTGAAGAATCGTCGGCGGATTCTTCGCGCGCGCGGAGGGCATCGATCGCTCGGAGATCGATCAGGTATCTGCGACCGGTGTGTCCCGACTAGCGCCGTGCGGCCCGACCCCAGGCCGCGCGTCAGCCTCCGCCGAGTCGAGAACCGGAGGCGCGGTCATTCGCCCGCTGGAGCGGCGACCGTGCGGGCAGCGACCCCCAGCCTTTCGCGAATCTTGTTTTCGATTTCCAGTGCAAGATCGCGATGCTCGCGCAGGAACTCGCGCGCGTTGTCCTTGCCCTGGCCGATGCGATCGCCGCCGTATGCGTACCAGGCCCCGGACTTCTCGATGATGTTGTGCGCGGCGCCCAGGTCGACGATTTCCCCTTCGCGCGAGATGCCTTCGCCGTAGAGGATGTCGAATTCGGCCTGCTTGAACGGCGGCGCGACCTTGTTCTTCACGACCTTGACCTTGGTCTCGGAGCCGATCACCTCTTCGCCCTTCTTGATCGACCCGATGCGACGGATGTCGAGTCGCACCGACGCGTAGAACTTCAGCGCGTTGCCGCCCGTCGTGGTTTCCGGGTTGCCGAACATCACGCCGATCTTCATCCGGATCTGGTTGATGAAGATGACCAGACAGTTGGTTCGTTTGATGGTCGCCGTGAGCTTGCGCAGTGCCTGACTCATCAGGCGCGCCTGCAGGCCGGGCAGCGAGTCACCCATCTCGCCCTCGATTTCGGCCTTCGGCGTCAGCGCTGCAACCGAGTCGATCACGATCAGGTCGACCGAGCCCGAGCGCACCAGCGCGTCTGCGATTTCGAGCGCCTGTTCGCCGGTGTCCGGCTGCGAGATCAGCAGTTCCGTCAGGTTCACACCGAGCTTCTGCGCATATTGAACATCGAGCGCGTGTTCCGCGTCGATGAACGCGCAGGTGCCGCCGATCTTCTGCATCTCGGCGATCACCTGCAGGGTGAGCGTCGTCTTGCCCGACGACTCCGGTCCATAAATCTCGACGACGCGTCCACGCGGCAGGCCGCCAATGCCGAGCGCAATGTCGAGCCCGAGCGAGCCGGTCGACACGACGTCGATGTCCTCGGCCACCTCGCCGTCGGCCAGGCGCATGATCGAGCCTTTGCCGAACTGTTTTTCGATCTGAGCGAGCGCCGCCGCCAGGGCTTTCTGCCGCTCCTTGCTGTCCGCCACCAGTACGCTCCTTCCGTCATCCATTGCCGTCTCCTTCCGCCGTCGCCAGGTCAACCGTCGCGGGCATCGCCGTGTCACCGGCCCGCCCGCCACTGAATCAATCTACAGTATTACTGTATATTCATCCAGTATCGTCGTCAACCCACCCGCCCTTCGCTCGCAGGCCACGCGCTGGTTGCCGCGCGCATTGACGGGGCACTAGACTGACTTACCGCCCGGGGAAGAGAAATACGCTGCAGCGGGCTGCCGCAGCCGTCACGTACAGGAAAACGGCGGCCTCGCTCGCCAGACGAGCATAACAAGTGCGCATACTGATTGCCGAGGATGATCCCGTGCTGGCCGACGGCCTGTCGCGCTCGCTGCGCGCCGGCGGCTACGCGGTCGATGTCGTCGGCAACGGGGAAGCGGCCGACAGCGCTCTTTCGGCGCAGACGTTCGATCTGCTGATACTGGACATCGGTCTGCCTCGACTCTCCGGCCTGGAGGTGCTGCGGCGGATGCGGGCGCGCCAGGTGCGGACGCCGGTGCTTATCCTGACCGCGGCCGACAGCGTCGAGCAGCGCGTGAAGGGGCTCGACCTCGGTGCCGACGATTACATGGCCAAACCGTTTGCGCTTTCCGAACTGGAAGCCCGCGTGCGCGCGCTGACGCGTCGCGCGATGGGCAGCGCACAGACGGTGCTGCGCCACGGCCCGCTGGCGCTGGATCAGGTCGGGCGCGTGGCGTCGCTGAACGACAGGCCGCTCGACCTTTCCGGGCGCGAACTGGGGCTGCTGGAGATCCTGCTGTCCCGCTCGGGCCGGCTGGTCAGCAAGGAACAGCTGGTCGATCACCTGTGCGAATGGGGCGAGGAGGTCAGCAACAACGCCATCGAGGTTTACGTGCATCGATTGCGCAAGAAGATCGAACCGGGCGGCATCCGGATCGTCACGGTTCGCGGTCTCGGCTACTGCCTGGAGCGAATCAGCAGCGAGGCGGCCGAAATCAATGTCAGCGCGGCACCCGGCCGTGCGAGCTGACGTCGACCGCGACGGCGCCTGCGCGTTTCGCGCGCTGTCGCACGCTTGAGGTCACCTCACGGATCACGGCATGCCGGACGAGCAGCGGCAGACCAACCCGACCGGCTCGAGCGACAAGCCGGCCGCGCGACGGGCCGGTCTGCGGGCGATGGCATCGATCCTGCGCAGCCACCGTCACACGGGAATCGCGGACGGCAGTCCTGCGGAGTCCGCGTCGGCGCCCGATTCCTTCGTCAACCCGCTCCGGCTGCGCAACGAACAAGGTTCGTTGTTCGGCGAGATCCTCGACTGGATGCTGGCGCCTCTGCTGCTGCTCTGGCCGATGAGCGTGACGATCACCTATCTGGTCGCGCAGTCGATCGCGAACGCCCCCTTCGATCGGACCTTGAGCGAAGACCTCGAGCTGCTGTCCGATTATCTGAAGGAGTACCGGGGTCAGGTTTCATTGCAGCTGCCCATTCCCGCCGGCGACGTATTGCGAAGGGAGTCGGGCGAGAGCGCGAGCTTTATGGTGCTCGGACTGCGCGGCGAACTCGTTGCCGGAGAGCGCGACATTCCGCTGCCGCCCGAAGACGAACTGCCCAAGCCCGGGGTCGTCAAATTCCGCTTCGACCACATGCGCGGCAACGAGGTGCGCGTGGCCTACTCATGGGTCGAATTTCCCAGCGCGGGGCGCGCACAGCCTGCGCTGGTGCAGGTCGCCGAGACGCTGGATGACCGCTCGCGGCTCGCCAACGACATCATCCGTGGCGTCATCATCCCCCAGTTCATCGTGCTTCCCGTGGCGGTCGTACTGGTCTGGTTCGCACTGACACGCGGGCTGGCGCCGCTGACCGCGCTGCAGACAAGGATCCGCGCCCGGCGTCCCGACGACCTGTCGCCGATCGACCCGCGCGCCGCGCCGGACGAACTCGCTCCGTTGGTGAATTCGTTCAACGAACTGCTGGAGCGACTGACCCGTTCATTGCAGGCGCAGCGGCGCTTCCTCGCCGATGCGGCGCATCAGATGAAAACGCCGCTGGCCGGACTGAGGACACAGGCGGAACTCGCGCTGCGCGAGACCGACCCGCAACAGCTGCGCCGCAGCCTGCGCCAGATCGCCGAATCGACCGCACGGGCCACGCACCTGATCGACCAGTTGCTGGCCCTGGCGCGGACCGAACACCAGGCCACCGACCTCGGCGCCCTCGAAATCGTCGATCTCGCCCAACTGGCACGCGATCTGGTGCGCGATTTCGTGCCACAGGCGCTCGCACGCTCGATCGACCTCGGCCTCGAAACGCCCGAGACGGATTCCGCTTCGACCCGCATCATCGGCGCGCCGATGGCATTGCGCGAGCTTCTGAAGAACCTCGTCGACAACGCGCTGCGCTACACGCCGGCGGGTGGAACGGTAACCGTCCGCGTAGAACCCTCACCCGGCGTCGTACGACTGGACGTGGAAGACACCGGCCCGGGCATCCCGGAGAACGAGCGCGCGCTCGTGTTCGAACGCTTCTATCGCGTGCTGGGAACAGACGTGGACGGCAGCGGGCTCGGACTGGCGATCGTGCGCGAAATCGTCGAGCAGCACGACGCGCTGCTGCGGGTCGGAGACAATCCGAACAGCCGGGCCGCCGACGCGCCGGGCACGCGGATGAGCATCGAGTTCCGACACGTGGCGGCCGCACCGCACTCGCTGCGGCACGAGCCGGGAAAACCGGCACGCAGCGGCGATTTGACCCCGCCGCGGTGAATGCAGATAATCCGCGCCTCGCTTGCCTCGCTGCAGCCACCGCGAGGCGCGTTCAACGGCGGCGGATTAGCTCAGCTGGTTAGAGCAGAGGAATCATAATCCTTGTGTCCGGGGTTCGAGTCCCTGATCCGCCACCACCTCTTTCTTCGTCGCGCGCCATGACACGCTGGATGATCGCTCTGATCGGCTTGCTCGCCAGCCTTGGCGTCGCCGCGCAGGTATCGCTGCGAACAATTCCGGCCGACGCCAAGCGCGGACGGATTGACGCGATCGAAATCGGCGCGGTCAAGATCGACGGCAAGGTGCTGCGGATGGCGCCGGGCGCACGCATATTGAACGCGAATAACCTGACGGTCACGCCCAACCAGGTCGCGACGGATTCATCGGTGCGCTACCAGCTCGACGGCATGGGTCAGGTTCGCACGATCTGGATCCTGACCCCGGAAGAAGCCAGACAGCGCTGACATTCCACGCGGCTACACTGCCCGTTTGATCCCTCGCCCCCGGCTCTAAACCGGCCTCGCGACAGATGACGACCAAGAAGCTCTACATCCGCACGTTCGGCTGCCAGATGAACGAGTACGACTCGGCCAGGATCGCCGACGTGCTCAATGCCTCCGAGGGGCTGCAGCCCACCGACAATCCGGACGACGCGGACATCATCCTGTTCAACACCTGTTCGGTGCGCGAGAAGGCACAGGAGAAGGTGTTTTCCGACCTCGGTCGCGTCAAGAATCTGAAGCGGCGCAAACCCGATCTGGTGATCGGCGTCGGCGGTTGTGTCGCCAGCCAGGAAGGGGCCGCAATCGTGGCCCGGGCGCCGTATGTCGACGTGGTGTTCGGGCCGCAGACGCTGCATCGTCTGCCGCAGCTGATCGCGCAGAGGCGCCGAACCGGCAAGCCCCAGATCGATATCTCCTTTCCCGAAATCGAGAAATTCGATCATCTGCCGCCGCCGCGCGTGGAAGGCGCGAGTGCGTTCGTGTCGATCATGGAGGGCTGCAGCAAGTACTGCAGCTTCTGCGTGGTGCCGTATACGCGCGGCGAAGAAGTATCGCGGCCGCTGGAGGACGTCCTGACCGATATCGCCGACCTGGCGGACCACGGCGTGAAGGAAATCACGCTGCTGGGACAGAACGTGAACGCCTATCTCGGCGGCATGGCGGACGGGCAGTCTGCAGACTTTGCGCTGCTGCTCGAATACGTGCACGAGATCCCCGGCATCGAGCGCATCCGGTATACGACATCGCACCCTAAGGAGTTCTCGCAGCGGCTGATCGATGCGTACCGGTTCCTGCCCAAACTGGTCGATCACGTGCACCTGCCGGTGCAGGCCGGGTCCGACCGCGTGCTGGCAGCGATGAAGCGCGGCTACACGGTGCTCGAATACAAGTCGATCGTGCGACGGCTGCGCGCAGTGCGACCGAATGTCTCGATCTCGTCCGACTTCATCGTCGGCTTTCCCGGCGAAACCGACGAGGATTTCGAGCGCACGCTGAAGCTGGTGGCCGAGATCGGTTTCGACGCCAGCTTCAGCTTCATCTACAGCCGTCGCCCCGGCACGCCGGCCGCCGACCTGCCCGATGAGACGCCGCAAGAACTGAAACTGAGGCGACTGCAGCGCCTGCAGGCGCTGCTCAACGGCCAGCAGTCGGCGATCAGTCAGGCCATGGTCGGCTCGACGCAGCGGATTCTGGTCGAGGGGCCGTCGAAGAAGGACGACCGCGAATTGATGGGCCGCACGGGCAACAACCGGATCGTCAATTTCAACGCCGGGCCGAACGCAGCGCGGCTGATCGGCACGATGATCGACATCTGCATCACGCAGGCCTACCCGCACTCGCTGCGGGGTGAGGTCGTCACGCGCGATTCGCTGTTGCCGGCCTAGGATGAAGCGGCCCCCACGCACGCTTCGCTCGCTGCCCCCCGAGGGGGCGTGTCAGTACCTTCGGGCGGCCGGGCGGTACTGACATGCCTCGTCGCGCTCCGGCCAGGAAGGTGCTCGCGTACAGCGTGGACGCCGACAACGCGCAGCTTTCGAATCTGACCGGCGCACTCGATGCGAATCTGCGCCAGATCGAGACCGAACTCGACGTCACCATCAAGCGCCGCGGCCATCAGTTCCGGATCGAGGGGACGGCAGGCGCAGCGCAGCAGACGGTCGCCGTGCTCGACCATCTTCTTGCGCGCGCGCAGCATCCGATCAGCGTCGACGACGTGCAGCTTTACTTTGTCGAGCTGCGCGGTGGCCGCGGGCGCGACCGGCCGGACGAAGGCGAACGACGGCCCGATCTGCACACCCGTCGGCGTGATCTGCACGGACGCACGCCACGACAACGCGAGTACATCGAGGCAATCCTCGCGCACGACATCAGTTTCGCGATCGGCCCCGCCGGCACCGGCAAGACCTATCTCGCCGTGGCATGCGCGGTCGATGCGCTGGAAAGAGATGCCGTCAAGCGCATCGTGCTGACGCGGCCCGCGGTCGAGGCCGGCGAGCGGCTGGGCTTCCTGCCGGGAGATCTGGCACAGAAGGTCGATCCCTACCTGCGCCCGCTGTATGACGCGCTGTTCGACCTGCTCGGCTTCGAGAAGACGCAGCGGCTGCTGGAGAAGCAGACCATCGAGATCGCACCGCTCGCCTACATGCGCGGCCGGACCCTGAACCAGGCGTTCGTGATCCTCGACGAGGCGCAGAACACCACGCCCGAGCAGATGAAGATGTTCCTCACCCGCATCGGGTTTGGCTCCAAGGCTGTCGTCACGGGGGACATCACCCAGATCGACCTGCCGCGCGGCAACTCCTCCGGCCTGATCGAGTCGCAGCACGTTCTGCGCGGGGTGCGCGGAATTGCCTTCACGTACTTCACTGCGGCCGATGTGGTGCGGCACCCGCTGGTCGCACGCATCGTCGAAGCCTACGAACGCGCGGAGATGGCCAATCCGCCGCCGCCGCGCGGCCGCCGGCACGAAGCGCCCGAATGACGCGCCTGGCGCTGACGATCCAGGGCGCCGATGCATTCGCCGATCTGCCCGCTCCCGGCACACTGCGCCGCTGGATCAGGGGCGCGCTCGAGTGCGACGCCGTGCTGACGTTGCGCTTCGTCGGTGTGCGCGAAGGCCG
>JBLMYK010000042.1:0-10980 GCA_050258235.1 Gemmatimonadota bacterium
CGCGAGAGCGAATGCAAGGCAGGTCGACGGCCTGAAAGGAGTAGCGATGAGAGCAAGCAGGTTGGTGATGGCGCTGGTCGCGGCGGCCGTGTCGATGGGGCCGGCATTCGCACAGGATCAGTCCCGCGACCAGTCGCGGGACCAGACCCGTGACCAGACTCAGGATCAGACGCGTGACCAAACGCGGGACCAGACACGGGATCAGACACGGGATCAGACACGAGATCAAACGCGCGACCAGACGCGTAAGCAGACGACGAAGCAACAGACGCAGCAGACAACGCAGCAGCAGACGCAGACGCGCCAACAGTCGAAGCAGACAACGCAGCAGCAGACGCAGACGCGCGAGCAGACGAAGCAGACGACACAGCAGCAGACGCAGACGCGCCAGCAGACGCAGGAGCAAACGCAGCAGCAATCGCAAAGCCGATCCAGTCGTGGCAGCCCGTCGACTGGAGCAGGGCCGGGTCCCGGTAGTGGGCAAGGCGCGGGCCCGGGCGGCGGCGGCGCTGGTGGAGGTGCCGGTGGTGGCGCTGGCGGCGGTGCCGGTGGTGGCGCCGGTGGAGGTGCTGGCGGTGGTGCCGGTGGTGCCGGTGGTGGTGCCGGTGGTGGCGCTGGCGGTGGTGCCGGTGGAGGTGCCGGTGGAGGTGCTGGCGGCGGCGCCGGCGGAGGCGGAGGCGGAGGCGGTGGCGGAGGCGGTGGCGGAGGCGGTGGCGGTGGGTCAGGCTAATCAGCCTGCATCCGTACGTACCGCGCACTCTCTCTGCGGTCCGAGTCCTGATGATCGGGCCGCACCGAGCTGACGCTCGATGTTTGGTCGCGGCTCGACGGGTTCGACCCCGGCGAGCGCACGAAAAGCAGGCGCTGAGCCGACGTCAGGTCAAGAGGCGCCAGACACTTCTCATGCAGCATATCGGCGGCTGCGGTCGCGAAGGTGGCGTCGCGGAACGCGTTCGAAGCCGCCGCTGGACAGAGCGTCGGCTCGTGGTTCACACCGAAAGGGGCGGACATGGCACACGTAGTCGTGATGGGCGCAGGCTTGGGCGGCCTGCCGATGGCGTACGAAATGAAGGAAATGTTGCGGCCGCAGGATCGCCTGACCGTCGTCGGTCTCGGCGACACGTATCACTTCGTGCCGTCGAATCCGTGGCTGGCGGTGCGCTGGCGCAAGCGTTCGGACATCGAGTTTCCGATCGCGCCGTATCTCGCCAAGAAGGGGATCGAATTCAACGGCGCCGGCGTCAAGCGGGTGCACCCCAAGGAGAACCGCCTCGAACTGAACGACGGTGCGAGCCTCGACTACGACTTCCTCGTGATCGCGACCGGACCGAAGCTTGCATTCGACGAGATCGAAGGCCTCGGGCCGAACGGCAACACGCAGTCGGTCTGCCACATCGACCATGCGGAAAAGGGCGCGTCCGCCTGGGACGCCTTCGTGAAGAATCCCGGGCCGATCGTGGTCGGCGCGGTGCAGGGTGCATCGTGCTTCGGCCCCGCGTATGAGTTCGCCTTCATCATGGAGACCGACCTGCGGCGCCGGAAGATCCGCGACAAGGTGCCGATGACCTTCGTGACCGCCGAGCCGTACATCGGCCATCTCGGTCTGGGCGGCGTCGGCGATTCGAAGTCGATGCTCGAGTCGGCGCTGCGCGACAAGCACATCAAGTGGATCTGCAACGCCAAGGTCACCAAGGTCGAGCCGGGCAAGATGTTCGTCACCGAGCACGACGAGGACGGCAAGCCGAAGAAGGAGCACGTGCTGCCGTTCGCGTATTCGATGATGCTGCCGGCGTTCAAGGGGGTCGACGCAGTATTCGGCATCGAAGGGCTGACCAATCCGCGGGGATTCATCCTGATCGACGGGCACCAGCGCAACCCGACGTACAAGAACATCTACTCGGTCGGCGTTTGCGTGGCGATCCCACCGGTGGAGGCCACGCCGGTGCCGACCGGTGCGCCGAAGACCGGATTCATGATCGAATCGATGGTCACCGCGACCGCGCACAACATCCGCGAGGAACTCGACGGCAAGGAGCCGAGTCACAAGGCGACCTGGAACGCGGTGTGCCTGGCGGACATGGGCGACACCGGCATCGCTTTCGTCGCCCTGCCGCAGATCCCGCCGCGCAATGTCAACTGGTTCAGCCAGGGCAAGTGGGTCCATCTGGCCAAGATCGGCTTCGAGAAGTATTTCATCCGCAAACTGAAAGCCGGCACCTCGGAACCGATCTTCGAGCGCTATTTCATGAGGGTCGTCGGCATCGACAAGCTGAAGGGATAGGGAATCACATGGAGAACTGCAGGTACGGATTCGGCAAGGCGGTCGCTCTCGGGTTTGATTCGGCGATCGAGCGTGTGACGCAGGAACTGGCGAAGGAGGGTTTCGGCATCCTGACCGAGATCGACGTGCAGGCAACGCTGAAGAAGAAGCTCGGCCACGACATGCCGCCGTACCGCATCCTCGGCGCGTGCAATCCGCCGTTTGCGCATCGCGCACTGACCGCGGAACCGCAGATCGGCCTGCTGCTTCCTTGCAACGTGGTGGTGCGGCAGGACGACGCCGGCAAGGTGTGGGTCGAGTTCATGGATCCCGAAGCGGTGCTCCAGCTGGTCGGTCGCCCCGAGGTCGCGCCGATCGCGGCGGAGGTGAAGAACAGGTTGCAGCGTGTGCTGGCGGCGCTCTGACCGCCTGATCCGGGCTGTGTGACGCGCCTCACATAAGAGAGGAGGAGGCGCCCGCGCATATACCCCGGGGGGTATCATTCCGCCGGTCGAGAAATCACTGAGCTGGAATGTCCCCCATGTCACGCAGGTTCCTGATTGCCGCCGTCGGCACCGGCGCGGCCGCTGTCCTCGCGGCCGGCGTGCTGTACGCGCAGCACAACAGTGCACCGGCGCCGGCCGAAAACCGCGCGGCTGCCCCGAGCGTTGCCACGGCCGAGGTGCAGCTGCGGACCGTGGCCGACGTG
The DNA here is from genome assembly GCA_050258235.1 of Gemmatimonadota bacterium. Lineage (GTDB taxonomy): Bacteria > Pseudomonadota > Gammaproteobacteria > Burkholderiales > Burkholderiaceae_F > JAKOQB01. Next base: position 2,970 of record JBLMYK010000042.1, read on the forward strand.
TATGCGGCCGACGCGATCATCGAGGCGGTGCGGCAGGCGACGGTGTCGGCGCAGATCTCCGGCACGGTCACGCAGTTCTTCGTCGACGCGGGCGATCAGGTCAAGCGCGGCCAGTTGCTGGCGCGCATCGACACGCGCGAGCCTGATGCGCAGGTCGCCGCGCAGCGCGCCAACGTCGCGCAGGCCGAGGCGGCACTGGCGCAGGCCAAGCTGAACTTCGAGCGCACGCAGAGCCTGGTCAAGCAGAACTTCGTCAGCCAGTCTGCGCTCGACAAGGCCGATGCGGACCTCAAGAGCGCGCAGGCGGCGGTCGAGGCTGCGCGCGCCGGCAGCACCCAGGCAATCACCACGCGCAGCTTCGCCGAAGTGCGTTCGCCGATCGACGGCGTGGTGTCGCGCCGGCTGATGGAGCTGGGCGAGCTGGCAGCGCCCGGCAAGCCGATGCTCGAGGTTCACGACCCCACCGCGCTGCGCGCGACGGGAAGCGTGCCGCAGTTCGTGCTGGCGCGCGTCACGCAGGCCAACCGTGCCGACGTGGTGCTGCCGACGCTGAATCAGTCGATCGCGGCCACCCGCGTGACGCTGCTGCCGGCCGCCGATCCGCGGCTGCTGTCGACCCCTGTGCGCGCGGATCTGCCGGCGAAGCTGCCTGACGGCGTGATGCCGGGAACGGTTGCCAAGATCCTGCTGCCGATCGGCAAGGCAGCCAAGCTCACGATGCCCGCTTCGGCCGTGGTCCGCCGCAGCGAGCTGACGGCTGCGTATGTGGTCGGTGCCGACGGCAGGCCGCAATTGCGCCAGATCCGTGTCGGCGAGCCGGTCGAGGGCGGCCAGGTCGAGGTGCTGTCCGGGCTCGCCGCCGGTGAGCGCGTGCAACTGAACCCTCTGCTGGCCACGCGATGAGCACGACTTCCCCCGCGGGCGAGAAGCTCGGCGTCTCCGGCCGCATTGCCCGAGCCTTCCTGACCTCGCAGCTGACACCGCTGCTGGCGCTGGTCGCCCTGCTGCTCGGCATCTTCGCGGTCATGGTGACCCCGAAGGAGGAGGAGCCGCAGATCAACGTCACGATGGCGAACGTCCTGATTCCGTTCCCGGGTGCATCCAGCGACGACGTGCAGGATCTCGTCACCATCCCGGCCGAACAGGTCATCTCGCAGATCACCGGCATCGAGCACGTGTTCTCTGTCACGCGCCCGGGGATGGCGATCCTGACCGTCCAGTTCAAGGTCGGCCAGGACCGCATCGCCGCGCTGGTGCGTCTGCACGACACGCTGCGCGCCAACAGCGATTGGCTGCCGAAGTACCTCGGCGTGGCCGATCCGATCGTCAAGCCGAAGGGCATCGACGACGTGCCGATCGTCACGCTGACGCTGCACAGCAGCCGCCCCGAAGTGACGGCGGCCAGCCTGCAGAAGATCGCGCACGCGCTGGAAATCGAGCTGAAGCGCGTGCCGGGCACGCGCGAGGTGGCGACGATCGGCGGGCCCGATCAGGTGGTGCGTGTCACCCTCGATCCGGAACGGATGGCCGCGCACCGCATCACCGTCACCGACATCGAAAACGCGCTGCGCGCGACCAACGCATCGGCGCCGTCCGGCGCGCTGATCAGCGGCAATCGCACGGTCGAGGTGCGCACCGGCGAATTCTTCGAGTCGGCGCGCGACGTGGCGCAGATCGTGGTCGGCGTCTTCGAGAGGCGTCCGGTCTACCTGTCGGACGTCGCGCAGGTGGCCGCAGGCGCCGATACGCCGACGCGCTTCGTCTGGCACGGCGAGAACGTCGATGTCAACGGCGCCAGGCAGTACGTCGAGACTCCCGCGGTCACGATCTGGATCTCGAAGAAGGCCGGCGAGAACGCGTCGACTGTCGCCGATGCGCTGCTGGCGCGCGTGCATGAACTGAAGGGCACGCTGATCCCGGAGGACACACAGATCACGCTGACGCGCAACTACGGCGACACCGCGCGCGACAAGGCGAACAAGCTGATCCAGAAGCTGATCTTCGCCACCCTGTCGGTGGTTGCGCTGGTGTGGGCCGCGCTCGGCCGGCGCGAGGCGATCGTGGTCGGCGTGGCAGTCGTGCTGACGCTGGCGGCGACTCTGTTCGCGTCCTGGGCGTGGGGTTTCACGCTGAACCGCGTGTCGCTGTTCGCTCTGATCTTCTCGATCGGCATCCTGGTCGACGACGCGATCGTGGTGGTGGAGAACATCCACCGGCGCTCGGTGTTCGACCACTCGGCGCCGACCGAGATGATCCCGCGCGCCGTCGACGAGGTCGGCGGCCCGACCATCCTCGCCACCCTGACCGTGATCGGCGCGCTGCTGCCGATGGCGTTCGTGACCGGCCTGATGGGTCCGTACATGGCGCCGATCCCGATCAACTCGTCGATGGGCATGCTGCTGTCGCTGGCGATCGCGTTCGTGGTCACGCCGTGGCTGGCGCTGCGCCTGCTGCACAGGCATTTCGGCAGTCACGCCGCGCCATCGTCGGCCGACAAGCTGTCGCAGCGGCTGGCCGACTTCTTCACGCGCGTGATGACGCCATTCCTGCGCGAGGGCGCCGGCAGGCGCAATCGCCGCATGCTGTGGATCGGCATCGGCCTGGCGATCGTTGTGTCGGTGGTTTTGGTGCCGCTGAAGCTGGTCGTGATGAAGATGCTGCCGTTCGACAACAAGAGCGAGTTCCAGGTGGTGGTCGACATGCCGACCGGTACCGCGGTCGAGCGCACCGACGCCGTTCTGCGCGAACTGGCCGCGCAGGTCGCCAAGCTGCCGGAGGTGACGAGCATCCAGGCCTATGCGGGGCTCGCAGCGCCGATCAACTTCAACGGCCTGGTGCGGCAGTACTACCTCAGATCCGGCGGCGAGGTCGGCGACCTGCAGGTGAACCTGGTCGACAAGCACCAGCGCAACCGCCAGAGCCACGAGATCGCGCAGGCGGTGCTGCCGGCGTTGCAGGCGATCGCCCGGCGCGAAGGCGCCGACATCCAGGTGGTCGAGGTGCCGCCGGGCCCGCCGGTGCTGAGCCCGATCGTGGCGGAGATCTACGGGCCGAACTACAACGCGCAGATCGAGCTTGCCAAGAAGGTGCGCGCGGTGTTCGAGGCCACGCCGGACATCGTCGCCATCGACGACACGACGCTCGATCCGAGCCAGCGCATCGTGCTGCGCGTGGATGCCGCCAAGGCCGCGCTGTACGGCATTCCGGTGACCGAAGTCGCGCGCACCGCGCAGCTCGCGCTCGCAGGCGAAGACGTCACGCCGCTGCACGACGGCAGCAAGTACGCGGTGCCGGTGCGGGTCGCGCTGGCGCCGGAAAAGATGGGCCGGCTCGACGACGTGCTGAAGCTGCGCCTGCGCGGGCAGGACGAGAAGGGTCAGCCCTACGAGGTCGCACTGGCGGAACTGGTGCGTCCGGTCACGCTGCCGGCCGAGCGGATCATCTATCGGAAGGACCTGCAGCCGGTCGTGTACGTCGTGGGCGACGTCGCCGGCGGCAAGGGCAAGACCGATTCGCCCCTGTACGGCGTCTTCGCGCTGCGCGACGGCATCGCCAAGATCGCCACGCCGGGCGGACTGCCGCTCGTCGAGCACTGGATCGCGCAGCCGTCGGACCGCTACCGGGCGTTCGGCCTGAAGTGGGACGGCGAATGGCAGATCACCTACGAGACGTTCCGCGACATGGGCATCGCCTACGGCGTCGGCCTGATCCTGATCTACCTGCTCGTGGTGGCGCAGTTCCGTTCGTACCTGACGCCGCTGATCATCATGGCGCCGATCCCGCTGACGATCATCGGCGTGCTGCCGGGGCACGCGCTGCTCGGAGCACAGTTCACCGCTACATCGATGATCGGCATGATCGCGCTGGCGGGCATCATCGTGCGCAACTCGATCCTGCTGGTGGACTTCATACACCAGCGCCTCGGCGAATGCGGCGACCTGCAGCAGGCGACGATCGAGGCCGCCGCCGTGCGTGCCAAGCCGATCGTGTTGACCGCGGTGGCGGCGATGCTCGGCGCGCTCTTCATCCTGGACGATCCGATCTTCAACGGTCTGGCGATCTCGCTGCTGTTCGGCATCTTCGTGTCGACCGCGCTGACGCTGATCGTGATTCCGGTTCTGCACTACGCGGCCACGTGGCGGCAGGAAGCCGAACGCCGCTGCGCGACCCCTCCGGTTCAACCCCAACCCCAAGGAGCTTGACGTGACCATCGACCGCTACATCCGGGTATTCGCCGGCACCTTCATCCTGCTGTCGCTCGCGCTCGGCGTCGAGGGCAGCCCGCTGTTCGTGTCCAAGTGGTGGCTGGCATTCACCGCGTTCGTCGGTGCCAATCTGCTGCAGTACGGCTTCACCAACGTTTGCCCGCTCGGGTGGATCCTGAAGAAGCTGGGCGTACCCGCCACGCGCGAAGCCTGCGCGCAATAGCCGATGACCGAGCAAAGAAGCGCCGACGACGCGCGCCGCGATCTGGTTCTGCGACTGAAGCGCGTCGAAGGGCAGATCCGCGGCGTGCAGTCGATGGTCGAAGCCGGCAACGACTGCGAGCAGATCGCGCAACAGCTGTCCGCGGCGCGCAAGGCGCTCGACAAGGCCTTCTACGAACTGATGGCCTGTGCGATCCAGCACCCGCAGTTCTCGACCAACCAGCGCGAGCGGCAGGAAGCACGCATCGAGCGCCTCGCGCGCGTGCTGGCAAAGCTCGGGTAGTGCATCTGCGCGACGCGAATTCGCGTCGCGCGTCGACGGGGATTGACCTCCGTCATCCGTGACTGCGACATCGGTGCCGGCGCCGGCGCGATTGCGGCAACATGGCGTCGTGTCATGACGCCTGCCTCCGAACTCGCAGCCCGCCTCGATCCGATCCTGCAACGCCACGGCGCGGCGCGCACCCGTCTGGTGCAGATCCTGCGGGAAACCCAGGAGCCCGACGGCTGGATTCCGCCCGAGGCCATCAGTTACGTCGCGGCGGCGGTCAAGCTGCCCCGCGCGCGCGTGGAAGGCGTGGCGGGCTTCTACAGCTTCCTGCACCTGAAGCCGGCCGGGCGTTACCGGGTTCGCTTCTCCGACAACATCATCGACCGCATGGCCGGCAGCGAGCCGCTGCTGGAGCGCCTGTGCACGCAGCTGTGGGTCGAGCGCGGCAAGGTGTCCGAGGACCATCTGGTGTCGATCGACACGACCTCGTGCACCGGCATGGGCGACCAGGCGCCGGCGCTGCTCGTGAACGGCTGGGCGATCGCGCGCCTGACGGCGGAGCGCATCGACGAGATCGCCGCGCTGATCCGCGATCAGGTGCCCCTCGAGAAATGGCCGGCGCCGCTGTTCGCGATCGAGGACAACGTCCGGCGGCGCGATGCGATGCTCGCCAGTGATCTGGCGCCCGGCGATGCGATCCGCGCGGCGATCGCGCGCGCAAGCCCCGACGCGTCTGAGGCCGCATCGAGCCAGCGCTCGTGGCGCGAAGGCCTCGAAATCTCCGAGCAGGGACCGGTCGCCACGCTCGAGGAAATCAAGCGCTCGAAGCTGCGCGGGCGCGGCGGCGCAGGTTTCACCACCGGGCTGAAGTGGGAGGCCTGCCGCAACGCACGCGCCGCGCAGCGCTATGTCGTCTGCAACGCGGACGAAGGCGAACCCGGCACATTCAAGGACCGCGTGCTGCTCGCGCGTCACACCGACCTCGTGTTCGAGGGCATGACGGTGGCCGCCTACGTGGTCGGCGCGACGAAGGGATTCCTGTACCTGCGCGGCGAATACCGCCATCTGCTGGCGCCGCTGCAGGAGGTGCTGGCGCGTCGGCGTACACAGGGGCTGCTCGGGAGCGGAATCTGCGGCAGGCCCGACTTCGAGTTCGACATCGAGATCCATCTGGGCGCAGGCGCCTACGTATGCGGGGAGGAATCGGCGCTGATCGAATCGCTCGAAGGCAAGCGAGGCGTTCCGCGCAACCGGCCGCCGTACCCGGTGACGAGCGGCTATCTGAAGTTTCCGACCGTGGTCAACAACGTCGAGACGTTCTGCGCGGCGGCGCTGATCGCGCTGAAGGGCGGCGACTGGTACGCGCGCATCGGCACGCCGCGTTCATCCGGCACCAAGATCCTGTCGGTGTCGGGTGACTGTGCCCGGCCCGGCGTGTACGAATATCCGTTCGGCGTCACGGTCGGACAGGTGCTCGCCGACTGCGGCGCCGAGTTCACCCAGGCGGTGCAGATCAGCGGGCCATCGGGCATCTGCATCGACGCGACCGAGTTCGAGCGCCGTATCGCGTTCGAGGATCTGCCCACCGCGGGTGCGTTCATGGTGTTCGACGAGTCGCGCGACATGTTCGAGGTGGCGTGCAACTTCACGCACTTCTTCGCGCACGAGAGTTGCGGCTTCTGCACACCGTGCCGCGTCGGCACGTCGGTGCTGCGCCGGCTGATGGACAAGCTGGCCAGCGGCAAGGGGTCGCAGCACGACCTGAACCAGATTGGCGAGATGAACCAGTTGCTGCAGGCGGCCAGCCACTGCGGACTCGGTCACACCGCGTGCAATCCGGTCCTGGACACGCTGAAGCGCTTTCGTCCGGCGTACGAGCAGCGCCTGGTGTCGATGGATTACGAGCCCGCGTTCGATCTGGACGGAGCGCTGGCGCGCGCGCGCGCGATGACCGGGCGCGACGATGCCGGCGCGCATTTCGGGGATCTCGGATGAGCGAATCCGCGACGTTCCTGCTCGACGGCGAGGAAGTCCCGTTCGAGCCCGGGCAGACCGTGATCCAGGCCGCGCTCGCCCACGGGCATTACGTGCCGCACCTGTGCTACCACCCCGAGTTCAAGCCGCACGGCAGCTGCAAGCTGTGCACGGTCAAGGTCGACGGCCACTGGATGACGTCGTGCACGCTGCCCGCGCAGGCCGGCATGCAGGTCGAGAGCAACACCGAGGAGATCAACGCCAAGCGGCGCCTGCTGACCCAGATGCTGTTCGTCGAGGGCAACCATTTCTGCCCGTCATGCGAGAAGAGCGGTAACTGCCGGCTGCAGGCGGTCGCGTACGACCTCGGCATGGTGAGCACGCAGCTCGATCACTTCTACCCCGACCGTCCGGTCGACGCATCGCATCCGGACATCCTGCTCGAGTTCAATCGCTGCATCCTGTGCGAACTGTGCGTGCGCGCGTCCAGCGAGGTCGACGGCAAGTCCGTGTTCGCGCTGTCCGGGCGCGGCATCACCAAGCACCTGATCGTGAACAGCGAGTCGGGCCGGCTCGCGGATACGAACATCGCGGTGAGCGACAAGGCGATGGACGTCTGTCCGGTGGGCGTGATCCTGAGGAAGCGCGTCGGGTTTGCGCAGCCGATCGGCAGGAGACTCTTCGACGCGCAGCCGATCAGTGCGCAGGCGCTGCGCGACGCGCCGCGTCCGCTGGACCGTACGCCGAGCGGAGGCGAGTAGATGACGCGCAAGTTCAAGGTCGCGACCACCTCGCTCGCCGGATGTTTCGGCTGCCACATGTCGTTCCTCGACATCGACGAGCGGCTGCTGCCGCTGCTCGAGCGCATCGAGTTCGACCGCTCGCCGTTCACCGACATCAAGCACTGCGGCAAGTGCGACATCGGGTTCATCGAGGGCGGAATCTGCAATGCGGAGAACGTGCACGTGCTGCGCGAGTTCCGCAAGAACTGCCGCATCGTGGTGGCGGTCGGCGCCTGCGCGATCAACGGCGGGCTGCCGGCGCAGCGCAATCATCTGGATCTCGGCAGCTGCCTGGAAGAGGTCTACGTGACCGAGCGCAGCCTGTCGCGCGGCGGAATTCCGAACGACCCCGAACTTCCTCTGCCGCTCGACAAGGTGCATCCGCTGCACGAAGTCGTCAAGGTCGACTATTTCCTGCCGGGTTGTCCGCCGTCGGCCGATGCGATCTGGAAGTTCCTGAACGACCTGCTGTCGGGGCGCACGCCGAGGCTCGGGCATGCGCTGCTGCACTACGACTGAAGGAAGGGTCCATATGAACCACGGAGAGCACGGAGGAC
>JBLMYK010000043.1:0-11588 GCA_050258235.1 Gemmatimonadota bacterium
ATTACTCACCCGTTCGCCACTCGCCACCAGGGTTGCCCCCGTGCTGCCGTTCGACTTGCATGTGTAAGGCATGCCGCCAGCGTTCAATCTGAGCCAGGATCAAACTCTTCAGTTCAAATCCTTCGCACACGTAACCGTGTACGTTCGCTCACTCGCGGAATTGAAGGAAATCTCGAAAGACTTCCAATTACTTCCGTGTGAGACACAAGATGCTTTGAGCATTGCCACGACGTTCGGCGTGAGGCCTTCCGCCGTGGTTGCGCCGTCATCCAGCGCCCACACTTATCGGCTGTTTCGGTTGTTAAAGAGCGGGCTGACTCGCGTTTTGTGCAGTGCGCACGCCGGCGTTCAGCGAAGAGGCGAGATTATGAAGACCCGAAAAATTCGTGTCAAGTTGAGAGGGGCGGCAAAACCAGAGGCGCCCCTCCAGCGCCGACAAGTCGTTGTTCCGAAAGGCCGGAATCAGCGGTGACGGAAATTCGGCGCGCGCTTCTCGACGAAGGCCGTCATGCCTTCTTTCTGATCCTCGGTGGCAAAAAGCGAGTGGAACAGGCGTCGCTCGAACAAGAGCCCCTCGGTAAGCGGCGCTTCGTAGGCGCGGTTGATGCATTCCTTCGCCATCATCACTGCCGGCAGCGAGAACTGCGCGATCGCAGCCGCGGCGGCGATCGCCTCGTCGAGCAGCTTGTCGTCAGGCACCACGCGCGATACGAGTCCGGCCCGCTCCGCTTCCGCAGCGTCCATCAGGCGCGCGGTCAGAGTGAGATCCATCGCCTTTGCCTTGCCGACCGCACGCGGCAGACGCTGGGTGCCGCCAGCGCCGGGAATGATGCCAAGCTTGATCTCAGGCTGACCGAAACGTGCGCTTTCCGCTGCGATGATGATGTCGCACATCATCGCCAGTTCACATCCGCCGCCGAGCGCATAGCCGGCGACTGCCGCGATCACCGGCTTGCGCACGCGCCGGATCGTCTCCCAGTTGCGCGAGATGTAGTCGCTGCGGAACACATCCATGTATGACCATTCGCGCATCGCGCCGATGTCGGCACCGGCGGCGAACGCCTTGGGGGATCCGGTGACAACCATCACGCCGATCGAATCGTCGGCATCGAAGGCGAGCAGCGCGGTGCCAAGCTCGTTCATCAGCGCGTCGTTCAGCGCATTCAGTGCCTTGGGCCGGTTCAGCGTGACCAGTCCGACGCGGTCGCGTCTTTCGACAAGAATGTTCTCGTAGTTCATTTGAAATCCCCTGCAGTCCGTCCGTCCCGCGATCAGGCGATCGGGTGTGGCGACGCGTCGCCCGGGCCGAACTCGATGTATTCAAGAATCGTCTGTGACGGCAGCGCGCGCGAGTAGTAGAAGCCCTGGGCAAACTCGCAGCCGATGTTGCGCAGGTATTCGACCTGCTCGGGCGTCTCGATCCCCTCGGCAATTACCTTGAGCCGGAAATGGCGCGCGACCGCCAGCATGGCGTGCACGATGGCGCAGCTGTCGGCGTCGTTCGGCACGCCCTCGACGAAGGACTGGTCGATCTTCAGCGCCTTGATCGGCATCCGCTTCAGGTAGGCAAGCATCGAATAGCCGGTGCCGAAGTCGTCCAGCACGAGGCCGACACCAAGGGTCGCGAGTTCATTCAACACATCGTTGTTGACCTCGCTTTCCTTCACCAGCGTGCGCTCGGTGATTTCCAGCGTAAGCATGTGCGGCTCGATACCGTGCTTGGTGATCGCGCTGCGCACGATCAGCGGCAGGGTGGTCGAGCCCATCTCGCGCCCGGCGACGTTGATCGAAACCGGGATATCGAAACTGGGTTGTTTCTCACGCCAGCGCACGATCTGCGTGCACACGTCGTTGACGAGCCAGCGCGTGATGCGCTCCGACAGCCCGCTGACCTCGGCCACGCCGATGAAGCGATCCGGCGTCAGCCGCCCGTAGGTCGGGTGCTGCCAGCGGATCAGCGCTTCGAGTCCGACCACGCGCCCCGTGTTCATCTGCACCTGTGGCTGGTACTCGAGGACGAACTGCGGCTGCTCGGACTGCAGCGCCTTGAGCATCTGGATGCCGAGCTGGACCTCGCGCGCCGCGGACTCGTAGCGAATCGGGTTGAAGAAGCTGAACTGATTGCGGCCGTCGCGCTTGGCCTGGTACATGCCGGCGTCGGCGTTCTTCAGCAGCGTGCTCATTTCGCGCCCGTGCTCGGGAAACAGCGCGATCCCGATCGAGGCCGACACCTGCGTATCGACGTTCGGAACGAGGTCGGTCCGATGCAACGCCTGCGTGATGCGCGCGGCCAGCAGCGCCGCCTCCTGCCGATGCTCGAAGTCGTTCAGCACGACGACGAACTCGTCGCCGCCCAGGCGCGCGACCATGCCGCGTTCGGCGACGATGTCCTTGATGATCTGCGCCGCCGACTTGATCAGGGCGTCGCCGACCAGATGGCCGAGCGTGTCGTTGACGTCCTTGAAGCGGTCGAGGTCGATCAGCATCACCGCGATCCGGCGCCGGCGGTTGGCCGCGGTCATGATCATGTCGCGCATCGTTTCGCGCAGCAGATTGCGGTTCGGCAAGCCGGTGAGCGAGTCGTACCAGGCAAGCTGCTCGATCCGGGTTTCCGCCTCCTGGCGCTGTGACGCTTCCATCGCCAGCGAAATCAGCAGCGCGCCGGTCGCGACAAAGTTGATCTCGTCCTCGTCCCAGCCGCGCGGTTCCGCGCTCTGCACCCGCAGCACACCGTGCACCTCGCCGTCGAGCAGCACCGGCGCGTCGAGCAGCGCCTTGACGCCCGACCAGCGCGGATCGTCCACCAGCGGTGCCAGCACGAGAGACGTGCCGACGTCGGCCACGACCACCGGCTGCCGATCACGCAGCTGGTTGAAGTAGTGCGCAAACATGGACGGCGGAAACTCCGCGCCGACCCAGTCGCGGTCAAACCGGTCGCGCGGGGCATCGAACCACGATTCGCAGCGCAGCGCGAGCGGAGATGGTTCATAGACCCAGAAGCTGGTGCTCGCGGCACGCAGCGTTTCCGCGACCACGCGCAGCGTGCGGGACAGTGAATGCGAAAAGTCCGCGCGCGCCTGGATGGCAAGTTCGAGAAGCCGTTCGCGGTATTCGAGCCGGCGCGCCTGCCGGCCAGCCTCCGAACTGCGTGTCAGCGTCGCCGCGCTGATGTCTCGCGCGGTAAGCAGCAGGCCGCCGATCGTCGCGTCGGACATCAGGTTGCGAACCGAGAACCACAGCCGGCGCGTCGTGCCGTCGCTGTTGGCGAAGCGCGCCATGCAACTGTGCGTCCGGTGCGGCGAGGCATCGCGGGCCGCCGCCCCGATCGTGTCGCGCAGGATCGTCCGATCCTCTTCAATGACCAGCGACACTCCGGGCTTGCCGATCGTCGCATCGGGCGTCACGCCGAGCGACTTGTGGATGGCGGCCGACTGGTAGCGGATCACGCCGTCGGCATCGAGCACCATCAGCGCATCGGCCGCATGCTCGGCAAACGAACGCAGGCGGCGCTCGAGCAGGCGCATGCGGCGCTTGGTTTCGCGCGCATCGGTCACGTCGCGCGCACACACCACGAAGGCCTGTATCAGCGGATCGCGCAGGCGGTTCGTCAGGGTGCCGAGCATCCAGCGCCCCCCGCCCTGGCCGGACAGGCGCAGGCGCCACTCGAACCGCAGCGGTGCGGGTTCCTCCTGCGCGGTCATGCGCTCGACCGCGCGCGCAAAGTCGGCCGCTGCCACGTCATCCAGCAGATACTCGAACGGAATCCCGATTGCGTCGGCCGGCTGCATGCCCGCGGCATCCTGCGCCGCGGCGCTGATCGAGATCACGCGCCGGTCCGCGCCGATCAGGATGCCGATCTCGCCGGATGCCTGCGCGATCGCCGCCACGCGCGCGGCGTCGCAACGCCGATGAAACTCCCGTGCGCGCCGCTCAGTGATGTCCTTCAAAGCGATGGCCGCCACGCTCTCCTGCTCGAAGCGCAGCAACTCGGCATCGAACTGCAGCGCGACGCGACGCCCGTCCGCCAGCGGCACCTTGACCTCGCCCGCAGTGCGTCCGTCTCGCTGCAGCGCGCTCCAGAAGCGCGCCCATCGTCGCGTGGCATCCCGATAGCGTGGATACGCGAGTACTTCGGCCAGGTGTCGGCCGATCACGATGTCGACCGGCTTGCCGATCAGCGCGGCGGCGGCTGCATTCGCCGTCAGGATCTGCGCAGATGCGTTAAAACAGATCGTCGGTAAAGCGAGATGGTCGAACGCCGCCTGCTTGAGCGACGACTCAACGGCAGATTGCCGAAGCGGGATGACGGTTGACACGCGGTGCGGTCTCCTGCGCGCCGTGGGCGCAGCCAGCGCTTTCGCGCGGGGCGCGTGCGAAGCGCGGCGGCTGCGATTGTGCCACGCATAGCCTCCTGATGGATGATTGACGCGGGTGAAAACCCACCGGCGTCCTCCGTGGCTAAACTGATTTTTTTGCGGAGGATTGCATGTTCAAGGCCATCCTGCTTACGAAGGACAACGACCAGTTCAGCGCCGCTGTGCGCGATCTCGGCGACGATGCGCTCGAAGCTGCAACGGCCGGCGCGGATGTCTCGGTCGACGTCGAGTATTCGACCATCAACTACAAGGACGGCCTGGCGCTGACCAACAAGTCGCCGGTGGTGCGCAAGTGGCCGATGGTCCCCGGAATCGACTTGGCGGGCACGGTGAGCGCGAGCAGCCATGCGCGCTGGAAACCCGGGGATCGCGTGGTCCTGAACGGCTGGGGCGTGGGCGAAGCGCATTGGGGCGGCCTGGCGCAAAAGGCGCGGCTGAAAGGCGATTGGCTGGTGCCATTGCCGGCGCAACTGACGACGCGACAGGCGATGGCCATCGGCACCGCCGGCTACACCGCCATGCTGTGCTGCATGGCGCTCGAGGACCAAGGCGTCGACACGTCCGGCGGCGACGTTCTCGTCACCGGCGCCTCGGGCGGCGTCGGCTCGATTGCGCTGGCGATTCTGGCGGGGCGCGGATACCGCGTGATCGCCTCAACCGGCAAGGCCGCCGAGGCGGGCTATCTGAAAACGCTCGGCGCCGCGGACGTGATCGATCGCGCCGAGCTGTCGACCCCAGGCAAACCGCTGCAGAAGGAGCGCTGGGCGGCCGTCATCGACGCCGTCGGCTCGCACACGCTCGCCAACGCCTGCGCGCAGACCCGCTACGGCGGAGTCGTGACGGCCTGCGGCCTGGCGCAGGGAATGGATTTTCCGGCCACCGTTGCGCCCTTCATCCTTCGCGCAGTGAGACTGATCGGCGTGGATTCGGTGATGTGTCCAGCCGCGCGCCGCACACTGGCATGGCAGAAGCTCGCCGGAGAGCTCGACCGCGCCAAGCTCGAAGCGATCACGCGCGAGGTCGGACTGGCCGCGAGCTTCGATGCAGCACGTGACATCCTGGCCGGCAAGATGCGCGGCCGCGTGGTCGTCGACGTGAACGCGTGATGACTTGACGCGCCGAGCCGCGCGGCGGAAGCACGCAGAAATTCCAGCTTGCCTGCGCCGCGCGTGCGGCAGAATTTCTCCCCGACCGCATCGATGGAGGCCCCATGCGAATGAGCCTGCTCCGTGTCGCCGGCGCGGCGGCGCTGTTCGCGCTCGCCGTTTCCGTCACCGCCCAGCCCAAATCGCGCGAGGATTGCGAGCGCACCTACAAGCCGCAGATCGGACAGACCGGCAAGGACGTGATCTGGGTGCCGACGCCGGACGACCTGGTCACGCGCATGCTGACGATGGCGCACACCACGCCGCGGGACTACGTGGTCGATCTCGGCGCCGGCGACGGCAAGATCGCGATCGCCGCGGCCAAGGAGTTCGGCGCCAGGGCGCTCGGCATCGAATACAACCCCGACATGGTGAGGCTGGCGCAGTGCATGACGGAGGTCGAGGGGGTCGCCAGCAAGGCGAAGATCATCCAGGGCGACGTGTTCAAGGAGGACTTCTCCCAGGCCACGGTCGTCACGATGTACCTGCTGCCGGAACTGAACCTGCGGCTGCGGCCGATCATCCTGAACATGCGGCCCGGCACTCGCGTGGTTTCGCACCAGTTCACGATGGGCGACTGGGAGCCGGATCAGTCGGCGACCATCGAACACCGGTCGGCCTATCTGTGGATCGTCCCGGCCAAGGTCGAAGGTACGTGGAACTTCCACAATCGGGGCGGCAGCACGCAGTTCACGGTCAGCCTGAGCCAGAAGTACCAGAGGATCAGCGGTGACGCCTTCCTGGGCGCTCACAAGCAGCCGATCGTGGGCGCATCGCTGCACGGCGATGAGATCAGATTCGCGTTCAACGACGACAAAGAGGTGACGCAAACGCTGACCGGCAGGGTTCACGGCGGCGACATCACCGGCACGCTGAAGGCGGCGGGTGACGGTGAAGTCCCGATCACCGGCAAGCGCAAGTGACGCGAAGACGCATGGATTCGACGCAACCGGAGCCCCGCGCGTGCGGGGCTCTTCGCATCGCGCCGGCCGCATGAACGACGCCGCACCGAAGCCGGCGCTGTCGATCTTCGATGCGGTGATGATCATCACCGGCATCGTGATCGGAGGCGGGATCTTCGCGTTTCCGCCGCTGGTGGCATCCATGACGGGCTCGGTGCAGTGGATGTTCGGAGCGTGGATCGTCGGCGCCGCGCTCGCATTGATCGGCGCGCTGTGCTACGCGGAACTGGCGACCGCGTTTCCCAGCGCCGGCGGCGACTATCACTTCCTCGCTCGCGCCTACGGCAAGGACCTGGCGTTCTTCTTCGCATGGGCGCGCGTGATGGTCATCACCACCGGCGCGATCGCGCTGCTGGCCTTCGTCTTCGGCGACTACATGACGCGCGTGATCCCGCTCGGTGCGCAGTCGCCGGCGATCTATGCGGTGCTCGTCGTGCTCGCGCTCACGGCCGTCAACCTGGCCGGGCTGAAGCAATCGGCGCGCACGCAGAACGCGATGTCGGCGCTGCTGGTGCTGGGCATGCTGCTGGCGGTGATCGCCGGCTTCTCGTCGCCTGCGCCGTACGCCGCGCCCGCGCCTGCGCCGGGCGTTCCGGCGCTCTTCGGCACGGCGCTGCTGTTCGTGCTGTTTACCTATGGCGGCTGGAACGAGGCCGCGTACATCTCGGCTGAAGTCAAAGGCGGCAGCCGCGCGATCGCGATGGTGCTGGCGCTCGCGCTCGGGCTGGTCACGCTGGTCTACCTGCTCTTCATCGCCGCGCTGCTCGTCGGACTGGGGTTCGACGGCCTGAGGGCGAGCCAGCAGGTCGCCGCCGACGTGATGAGACGCGGGTTCGGCCAGTTCGGCGAGAAGACGATCGGCGCGATCGTCGCGCTGGCAGCGCTGACCTCGATGAATGCAACCATGCTGGTCGCGGCGCGCACCAATTACTCGCTCGGCAACGACTGGCCGGCATTCGCGTTCATGGGCCGGTGGAGCAGCGCACGCAACGCACCGGTCGCGGCATTCGTCGTCACCGGCGCGATCTCGGTCGCGCTGGTGCTGCTCGCAGCGGTCAACCAGTCGGGCGTGAAGTTCATGGTCGACTTCACCGCGCCGGTGTTCTGGTTCTTCTTCCTTCTCACCGGCATCGCGCTGCTCGTGCTGCGCTTCAAGGAGCCGCGCGTCGCGCGGCCGTTCAGGGTGCCGATGTATCCGATCCTGCCGATGGTTTTCATCGGCACCTGCGGGTTCCTGCTATACCGCAGCGTGCTGTTCACGCTCGAGAACAGGGCGATCCAGATCGCCTTCTACGTGATGGGCGCGGGCATCGTCGCGTGGCTGTATGCACGCCTGCGGAAGGCCGCGTGACCCCGGAACACGCCGCGCCGGGGACGGGCCGGATGAAATTCGTCGGCTTGCTGCTGGCGGCCGGCCTGGGCCAGCGCTTCGACCCGACCGGCGCTCGGCTGAAACTGCTCGAGCCGGCCGTGCTTGGAGCGCATGCGGGCGCACCGATCGCGGTTGCCGCGGCGCGCACCGTGCGTGCGGTGCTGAGCGTCGTGCACGCCGTCGTTCGGCCGCCACTGTCGCCGACGCAGCAGCAGCTGCATGCGCTGCTCATCGCCGAGGGCTGCCGGCTGATCGTGTGCGAGAACGCGGACCAGGGCATGGGCGCGTCGCTGGCCTGCGGCGTGCGTGCGACGGCCGGTGCAGAAGGCTGGATCGTCGCGCTCGCCGACATGCCCGCCGTGCGCGCGACCACGATCGCCAAGGTTCTGGGCGCACTCGAAACCGGCGCGATCACCGCCGCGCCGCGCTTCGGCGGCCAGCGCGGCCATCCGGTCGGGTTCTCGCGCGTCTGCTACGAAGAACTGGCGGCGCTGCAGGGCGATCAGGGCGCCCGCAGCGTGCTGCGCGCGCATCCGCCCACCGTGATCGAGGTCAGCGATCCGGGCTGCCTGCTCGACATCGACACGCCGGCGCCATGATCGCGCGGCTGCAACCGCGCAGCCTGCGGCGCTAATCTGCAGCAATCGCAATTCGGCGAGGCGGTCATGACGCGAGCGCAGATCATCGGCCCCGACAAGCTCTCCGGCCGCGAGGTCGGCGATGTCAACCTGAACCTGTATTCGCTGCGCCTGCTCGCCGAGGGCGACTCGTGGTTCTCGCTGGGATCGCTGCCGCCGCACAACCTGCTGATGGCACTGCAGTTCGACAAGAGTTCGGTCGTTCTCGACCTCGCCTACCCGGGCGAAAGGGTGACCGAGATGTTCCGCCGCATGTGCGACTACGGCGCCGAGTTCGCAGGCTGGATGACGATGCGCAGCACCTGGAGCTGGGATGCAATATTGCTGTCCGGCGGAGGCAACGACCTGATCGCGGCGCTGCCGCATCTGCTGCGCACCGACATCGACACGTCGGCCGTCGACCCCGCCCACCCGGAGAATCTCGTCGATGCCGATGCGCTCGCACTGCTCGACCGCTATCTGAACGAAAGCTATCGCGGCTTCGTCGCCTGCCGGGACCGACGGGACAGCCCGAACGCGAATGTGCCGATGATCGCCCATACCTATGACTACCCGACACCCAACGACGCACCGGCGCGAGCGTTCGGCGTTCCGATCGCCGGCCCGTGGATCTATCCGCAGTTCAACGGCCGTCTGCCGCAGGCGGCGTGGCAGCCGCTGATCGACCATCTGCTCGATCACGTCGCCGAGACGCTGCTGGCGTTGCCCGCGCAGCTGCCGAACTTCCACGTCGTCGATACGCGTGGCACGCTGACCCGCGCGGCCGAGGGCGCACAGGGCGATTCGAACGACTGGGAGAACGAAATCCATCCCAATGCCGGCGGCTACCGCAAGCTTGCCGCGCGGGTCGCCGACGAAGTCCTGCAGCGGGTCGGCGCATGACCCGACGAGGGCCGGCTTGAACTCCTTCGTCCTGGCCGAACCCGGCGCGGTGATCGGCGCGTTCATCCTGTATTGCGTGATCGGCGTTGTCGCCGGCGGACTGCTCGCATCGGTGTACTGGCTGTGGTCGCGGCGCCCGGACATGCCACAGGGATTCTTCCGGCACCCGCCGTCGCGCGCCACGGCCGCGGTGATCGCGGGCGCAAGCCTGCTGGCGCTCGTCATGATCGGGGCGCGTGCCGAGTTGCAGTCGTTCCACCGGATCGACGTCGGCGCGAGTGAGGCAACCCTGCACTTCGCGTTTCCCGCGCGTTCGGTCGCGGTCGTGCGCGCCGACATCGACCACGTCGCACTGGGAACCGGCGGCGAGAAGACGCCGACGGTGCGGCTTGTGCTCGTCACGCGCACGGGTGAGCGCTACGAGAGCGCGCCGACGCCGCGCGCGCGCTTCGACGAAGTGCGCGCCGCGCTCCGCCAGTAAACTCGCGCGTCCCATCCGGCCTGTCAACATGACGCTCCGCTATGCGATCCGCCCGGCGCATCCGGGCGCGCACCTGTTCCACGTCACCGTCACCGTCGACGACCCCGACCCTGCGGGGCAGCGCTTCCTGATGCCGGCCTGGTCGCCCGGCAGCTACATGATCCGCGAGTTCGCCCGCCACGTGGTGCGGCTGACTGCGCTGGCCGCGGACCGCAAGGTGCGCGTCGACAAGCTTGACAAGCACACCTGGCGCTGCGCCCCGGTGCCCGGTCCGCTGACGGTCGCCTACGAGGTATACGCGTGGGACCTGTCGGTCCGCGCCGCGCACCTCGATGAGACGCACGGATTCTTCAATGGGCCGTGCGTGTTCCTGCTGCCGCTCGGCAGGGAGCACGAGCGCTGCGAGGTCGACATCCTGCCGCCCGCCGGCCGCAAGTACGCCGGCTGGAAGGTCGCCACCGGGCTGGCGCCCGCGCGCGGGTCGCGGCGTGGCGGATTCGGCACCTACGTCGCACGCAATTACGACGAGCTGATCGACTGCCCGGTCGAAATGGGCAGTTTCATCCACGCGACCTTCGACGTGCTCGGCACGCCGCACGACATCGCGATCACCGGTCGCGTGCCGCAGCTGGACATCAAGCGCCTGATCGCCGATCTCGCCAGGGTGTGCGAGACGCAGATCCGGCTGTTCGAGCCGCGCACGAAGAAGGCGCCGTTCGCGCGCTATGCGTTCCTCACGCACGCGCTCGGCGAGGGCCACGGCGGGCTCGAGCATCGCAATTCGACCGCGCTGATCTGCCGGCGCGACGGACTGCCGCACAAGGGATTGAAGGACTCGACCGAGGGCTATCGCACCTTTCTCGGGCTCGCCAGCCACGAGTACTTCCACAGCTGGAACGTCAAGCGAATCCGGCCCGCCGCTTTCGTCCCTTACGACCTGACGCAGGAGAACTACACGCGCCTGCTGTGGATGTTCGAGGGATTCACGTCCTATTACGACGACCTGCTGCTCGCGCGCGCCGGCCTGCTGACCGACAAGCAGTACCTCGACACGCTGGCGCAGACGATGACGACGGTGACGCAGCGTTCGGGCCGCCTGAAGCAAAGTCTCGCCGACAGCTCTTTCGACGCCTGGATCAAGTACTACCGCCAGGACGACAACGCGCCGAACAGCGTCGTCAGTTACTACCAGAAGGGTTCGCTGGTCGCGCTCGCGCTCGACCTGACGATCCGCACGGCGAGCCGCGGCCGCAAATCGCTCGACGACGTGATGCGCCTGCTGTGGACGCGCTGGCGCAACTCGCCGGAGGTGTACCCCGGCGTCGAAGAGGATGAAATCATCGAGGCTGCCGAGACAGCGACGGACCTGAAGCTCGCGCGCGCGATCCGCGAATGGACCGACGGCACGCGCGATCCAGACTTCGCCGCGCTGCTGGCGCCATTCGGCGTGGCATGCGAACGGCGGCCAGCGCTGGATCAGCCCCACTTCGCGCTGCTCGGCATCACGACGAACGGCCGCACCGAGTGCCGCGTGACGAACGTGTTCGATGGCAGCGCGGCGCAGGACGCTGGCCTGGCGGGCGGCGATGTGCTGGTCGCGCTGGACGGACTGCGCATCTCGCCGGCCAATCTCGACCGGCTGCTGACCCGCTACCAGCCGGGCGACCTGGTGGAGCTGCTCGCATTCCGCCGCGACGAGCTGATGCGCTTCGATCTGCGCCTTGCCGCGCAG
>JBLMYK010000044.1:0-3372 GCA_050258235.1 Gemmatimonadota bacterium
ATGCGCTGCTGCAGGACGAGCAGGTATTCGCGCACCGATTGCGAGTCGACGAATTCGCTCACTGGACTACCCTCGCGCTGCGCGCTCAGGGATTCGCGCTTGGGGCGGCCCGGCGCGCTCATGCCTTCAGGTGGCGGCCGATGAACTCGAGCACCGCGTCATACCAGGCGACGATGTTCCTGGGCTTCAGGATCCAGTGGTTCTCGTCCGGGAACAGCAGCAGTTCGCTCGGCACGCCGTGGTACTGCAGCGCCTCGAACAGGTTCAGGCCCTCGTTGATCGGACAGCGGTAGTCGAGCTCGCCGTGAATGATCAGCACCGGCGTCTTCCAGTTGCCGATGTGGCGGATCGGGGCAAAGCGGTCGAAGCGCGCCATGTCCTCGTACGGATTCTCACCGCCCATCTCGAGGTACCACCAGGCCGGATGGTCGGTGGTGCCGGTGAACTGCGCCATCGTGACGATGCTCGCGTGCGTGATCAGGCACCTGAAGCGATCGGTCTGGGTGCCGATCCAGTTGGTCATGTACCCGCCGAAGGATCCGCCCATCGCCATCGTGCGCGTGGCGTCGATGTCGGCGCGTGCGGCCAGCGCGTCGGTGACCGCCATCAGGTCCTTGTAGCACTGGTCGCCCCACACGTTGCCCCAGATGCCCTGGATGAATTCCTGGCCGAAGCCGGTGGACCCGCGCGGGTTCGGCAGCGCGACCGCATATCCCTGCGCGACGGCAAGCAGCGGATTCCAGCGCCAGTGCCAGCCGTCGACGTCCATCCCGATCGGGCCGCCGTGGATCCACAGTGCGAGCGGCAGCCTGCCGCTCGCGTTCTTGGGCTTCACGAGGAAGCTCTGGATCGCCACGCCATCGGTCGACGGGGTGGTGAAGCTCTCGACCTCGGCCCAGTCCGTCGCGGGCACGAAGCCGGACAGCCGGGCAAGCGTCCTCGGAGTCGACACCGGGTTCGGCTCGACGACGAAGCACTCGGGCGCATCGAGCAGCGTGGATCGAATGCCCGCAATGCGGCCGTCGGCGAGCGCCTCGAGCTGCGAGTGCGCACCGCCCGCGGCCCAGGCCGTGATCCGCTCGACCGTGCCATTGGCGGAATCGATCGTGAAAACGGGGGTGTGGCCATCATCGTCGGCCGTGGCGATCAGCTGCCTGCCATCGGCGCTCCAGCGCGCCAGCGTGGGCCAGCGGTCCCAATGCGCGGCCAGCTGCCGCATCTCGCCGCTTGCCACGTCGATGATCGTCGCCAGCGGGCGCATCACGGTCTTCGGACTGCGGGTGCTGCGCGTGGTGGCGATGCGGGTGCCGTCCGGCGAGAAAAGCGGCGCGTCGAACATCACGTTGTCTGCCTCGCCGAAGACGCGCTGTGCCTTCGTTTCCAGATCGATCACGAGCAGCGTCGCATCGAGCTCGCGATCCTTGCCCGGCGTCTGCCGCGTGACCGCGACGCGCTTGCCGTCCGCCGAGATGTCGAGCGCGGGCTCGATCGCGAATTCGCGGCGTGCGTCGGGAGTCAGGTCGATGCGGCCGCCGCCGGACGCGTCGAAGGCGATCAGGTGACTGCAGGGCAGGTCGGGGTTCTCGTGCAGCCAGTGATCCCAGTGGCGCACCGGTTGCTGCCGGAAGCGTCGCGCGCTCGGCCCGTTCTTGCCGCGCTTCGCGTTCACTTCGCGCTGCGCGTCGTGCGCCACGCCGGCGATCACCGGCGCGAATGCGACCATGCGATCCGCGTTGCGCGCGAACCGGAAGCCGTCGATTCCCAGCGGCTCGTCGGTCAACTGCCGCGGCTCACCGCCCTCCTTGGGCAGCAGCCAGACCTGCATCCGCTTGTCTGCTTCGTCGTCGGGCTTGACCTCGTTCGGTTGCCGGTTCGACAGGAAGCCAAGCGCGCCATCGTGCCGGAAGCAGGGGGCGCGGTCCTTGCTGTCGCCGCGCGTCAGCTGCACCGCGGGGCTGCCGTCGGTCGGCACCTTCCAAAGGTCGCTGACGTACTTGGCGCCGTCGCGGTCTAGGCGCTCGACCACGACGGCCAGCCAGGTGCCATCGGGCGCGGCGGCGATGTCGGAAACGCGTTTCAGCGCGACATGCTGTTCGACGGTGTAGGTCACGAGCCGCTCCCGCGCTGGCTGTTCGGGGCCGGGCTGCGGCCGACGGCGCGATGCCCGATATCGCTGCGGTACTGCGCGCCGGCAAACCTGACCTGCGCCACGGCGTCGTAGGCGCGCCGCTGCGCTGCGCGCACGCTGTCGCCGAGCGCGGTCACGCACAGCACGCGACCGCCGCTCGTCACCAGCGTGTTCGACGGACTCCGTAGCTCCGTGCCGGCGTGGAAGGTCACGCAGTCGTCGGTGTCGGCGGGCAATTGCTCGATCGGATCGCCCTTGCGCGGCGCGTCCGGATAGCCGGCCGCGGCAACGACGACGCCGAGCGCGCTGCGGCGGTCCCACTCGGCTTCGATCTCGTCGAGCCGGCCGTCGAGCGCATGCTCGACCAGGTCGACCAGGTCCGACTTCAGCCGCATCATGATCGGCTGCGTCTCGGGATCGCCCATGCGGCAGTTGAACTCGAGCGTGCGGGGCCTGCCGGCATCGTCGATCATCAGGCCCGCATACAGGAACCCCGTGTAGACGATGCCGTCGCTCGCCATGCCCTGGATCGTCGGCATGATGATCTCGCGCATCACGCGGGCGTACACGGTCGGCGTCACGATCGGCGCCGGTGAATACGCACCCATGCCGCCGGTGTTGGGCCCGTGGTCGCCGTCGAGCAGGCGCTTGTGGTCCTGGCTGGTCGCCAGCGGCAGCGCATTGCGTCCGTCGCTCATCACGATGAAGCTCGCCTCTTCGCCAGCGAGGAAATCCTCGATCACGACGCGCGCGCCGGCCGAGCCCATCCGGTTGTCGACCAGCATCGCATCGATCGCAGTGTGCGCCTCGGCCAGCGCGGTCGCGACCACCACGCCCTTGCCGGCCGCCAGCCCGTCGGCCTTGATCACGATCGGCGTGCCCTTGCGCTCGACGTACGCATGCGCCGCGGCGGCGTCGGTGAACGTTTCGTAGTCGGCGGTCGGTATGCCGTGCCGCTTCATGAACGCCTTGGCGAAGTCCTTCGAGCTCTCGAGCTGCGCCGCCGCGCCCGTCGGCCCGAACACGCGCAGCCCGCGCGCGCGGAACACGTCGACGACGCCGGCGGCCAACGGCGCCTCGGGGCCGACAACAGTCAGCGCGATGCCGTTGTCGAGCGCAAAATCGGCGAGCGCGTCGATGTCGGTGAGCGCGACATTGGCGAGCCGAGCATGCATGCCGGAGACGCGCCCGGTGCCGCCGTTGCCGGGCGCGACGAACACGCGCTGCACCCGCGGCGACTGGGC
>JBLMYK010000045.1:0-4967 GCA_050258235.1 Gemmatimonadota bacterium
CCACCAGCGGCACCAGGAACCAGTCGGGCGCAAGCAGGTAGAACGGGTTCTCCACCGTCTTGGGATTGCGCAGCAGAAGCGCGCCCTGGCCGAAATAATTGGCCAGCAGCGCGGGCCACACAATGGCAACCCAGGCGACGCGGATCGGCCCGCGCCCGAAGTGACCCATGTCGGCGTAGAGCGCCTCGGTGCCGGTGACCGCCAGCACCACCGCGCCGAGCGCGATGAATGAAATCAGCGGGTGATCTGCGAAGAAGTGGAACGCGTAGACGGGAAAGATCGCCACCAGCACGCCGGGCGTCTGCGCGATGCTGGCAACGCCGAGCACCGCCAGCGTGACGAACCAGAGCAGCGTGATGGGACCGAAGAACGCGCCGACCCGGCCGGTGCCATAGGCCTGGATCACGAACAGGACGATCAGCACGGTCAGCGCGGTCGGCACGATGTACGGGTGAAGCTGCGGGGCGACGACCTCCAGCCCCTCGACGGCCGACAGCACCGAGATTGCCGGGGTGATTACCGCGTCGCCGTAGAAGAGCGTGGCGCCGAACACGCCAAGCAGCCCAAGAACGTAGCGCAGCCGCTTCTGGTGCCGCGTCAGCCGCACCACCAGCGCGAGCAGCGCGAGGATGCCGCCCTCGCCGCGGTTGTCGGCGCGCAGGATCAGCGTCACGTACTTCAGCGTGACGATCACCAGCAGCGTCCAGAACACGAGCGACAGGGCGCCGAGGATGTTCGCGTTGTTCAGCGGCACCGGATGCTGGGAACCGAAAACCTCCTTCAGCGCGTACAGCGGGCTCGTGCCGATGTCGCCGAACACGACGCCAAGAGCGCCGAGCACCAGCAGCGGAAAGCGCGACCCGTGCGGGGATCGAGTGTCTGTTGCCACCGTAGACATTGGAGTTCTTCTAGCTCGCGCCCTGCCGGCGCGAAAACCGGCGCGACTTTACGCCGATGCGAGACGCTACGCTTGCGGTGCAGCACCGGGATTTGATCTCTCGTGGCATCCGGCCGACAAAGTGAACCCAATCACCCTGACTCCTGACCCGCAGCCTCCGAATCCTGCGCAACTGTCGGTTTCCGTGTTCGGCGCCAGCGGCTACATCGGCACCAACCTGGTGCCGCGCCTGCGCGCCGAAGGTTGGCAGGTGCGTGCCTGCGCTCGTAATCGCAAGGTGATCGAGACGCGCGCGTGGCCGGGCGTACAACTCGTCGAGGCGGACGCACTGAAGCCCGAGACGCTCGCTGCCGCGCTCAAGGGCGTCGACGTCGCGTACTACCTCGTGCATTCGATGGCGGCCGGTCGCGATTTCGGCCGCCTCGATCTCGTCGCTGCTGGCAATTTCGCCGATGCCGCTGCGGCCGCCGGCGTCAAGCGCATCGTCTACCTCGGCGGGCTGGTGCCTGCAGATGCAGACTCCGAACACCTGGTATCGCGCAAGGAAACCGGCGACCGGCTGCGCGCCGGCCCGGTGCCGGTCACCGAGATCCGCGCCGGCATCATCGTCGGATCCGGTTCGGCGGCCTACGAAGTGATGCGCGACCTCGTCAACAACCTGCCGCTGATGATCACCCCGCGCTGGGTGCGCTCGAAGTCGAGCCCGATCGCACTCGCGAACCTGCTCGAGTACCTTGTCCGCGTGGCTGCGCTGCCTGCGGCGGCGGGCCGCACCTTCGACGCCGGCGGTCCCGACTATCTGGCCTACGCCACGATGATGCGTCAGTTCGGCGAGGTGGTCGGCAAGCGCCCGGCGATCATCCCCGTGCCGGTGCTGACGCCGCGCCTGTCGTCGTACTGGCTCGCACTCATCACCACCGTGCCGGCGCCGATCGCGCGCGCGCTGATCGGCGGCCTGAAGCACGACATTCCCGCGCAAGACGAAGGGTTGCGCGCGCTCGTGCCGCAGCGGCTGCTGACATTCCGGGAAGCCGTGGTCGCCGCGCTCGAGGAAGAAAGAGCGCATACCGTTGCGGCGCGCTGGACCGAAGGCGTGCTGATGTTCCGCGGCGGGCGACAGGACTACGCGTTCTATGCCAAGCGCGCGAGCGGCAGCGCCGTCGCCCGTGCGACCCCTGCGGCGCTCTGGCGCGTCGTCACCCAGCTCGGCGGCGACAACGGGTACTTCTACGCCGACGTCCTGTGGCGGCTGCGCGCGTGGATCGACTGGCTGGTCGGCGGACCGGGCCTTTCCAAGGGACGGCGCCACCCGACCGGGCTGCGCGTCGGCGACACGATCGATTACTGGACCGTGCTCGCGCTGGAGCCGCAGCGCCGGCTGACGCTGAACTTCGGCATGAAGGCGCCCGGCAACGGGGTGATGGAAATCGAGCTCGAGCCGCTGGCGGAGGATCAGACGCGGGTTACCGTCACCGCCTACTGGCACCCGGCGGGGATCTGGGGTTTGCTGTACTGGTACGCGTTCGTGCCCGCGCACCTGTTCATCTTCAAGGGCATGACGCGCGCGATCGCCCGGCGCGCCGAATCTGCGCGCTGATCGCCCCGTCCGATGCAGCCGGGCCGCGTCCGCGTCACGCGGCCGACACGGCGCCCACGGCCGCCGCTTCGCGCCGGCGCAACGCGCGGCGCAGGCCGAAGAACAGCTGTCCCGCCACCAGCGCCGCGCCCAGCGCGATGAAGGTGGCACTGATCGGCCGCTGCACGAACGTCATCATGTCGCCGCGCGACAGCAGCAACGCGCGGCGAAAGTTCTCCTCCACCGGCGGTCCCAGCACGTACCCGAGCAGGATCGGCGCGACCGGGAACTCGAGCGCGAGCAGGATCGCGCCGACCACGCCGAAGAACAGCACCTCGCCGACATCGAACAGGCTGTTGTTGGTGCTGTAAACGCCGATTGCGATGAAGAACATCGCGGACGGATACAGGTAGCGGTACGGCACCTGCAGCAGCCTGACCCAGACGCCGATCATCGGCACGTTCATGACAATCAGCAGCAGGTTGCCGATCCAGAAGCTGGCGATCAGGCCCCAGAACAGATCGGCATGCTCGGTGATCATCTGCGGTCCCGGCTGGATGCCCTGGATCAGCAGCGCGCCCAGGATCAGCGCCATCACCGCGTCGCCCGGAATGCCAAGGCTCATGGTCGGGATGAAATCGACCTGCGTCTTCGAGTGCGATGCCGCCTCCGGCGCGGCGACACCTTCCAGCGCCCCCTGGCCGAAGCGCTCCGGCGTGCGCGACACCTTGCGCTCGAACGCGTACGCGACGAACGTCGACACGGTCGGGCCGGTGCCCGGCATCGCGCCGAACAGGGTGCCCACCAGCGTGCCGCGCAGCATCGGCCAGAACGCCTGCTTCAGCTCCGCCTTGCTCGGCCGCATGTCGCGCAGGCGCACGCTGGTCTTGACCGAGGTGATCGCGTGCATGCGGTTGACGCTTATCAGGAAGTCGGCGACGCCGAACACGCCGAGCGCCAGCGCCACCAGTTCGACGCGGTCCGAAAGCTCGAGCAGGCCGAACGTGAACCGCAGCGTGCCGCTGTTGACATCGGTGCCGACGATTCCGACCAGCAGCCCGAAGATCGTCATCGCCACGCCCTTCAGCGGCGAGCCGCGCGACATCGTCGCCCCGGCAAGCAGGCCCAGCAGCATGATCGAGAACAGCTCCGCCGGACCGAACTTGAACGCCACCGACACCAGCAGCGGCGAAGCGAACAGCATCACGGTGATGCCGAACGAGGCGGCAAAGAACGACGAAATCATGGTGATGCCGAGCGCGGTACCGCCCTTGCCCGCCTTGGTCATCGGATAGCCGTCGAGGCAGGTCACCGCATGCGGCGGGTGCGACGGCAGGTTTAGCAGGATCGCACCGATTGCGCCGCCGTACATCGAGCCGTAGAAAATGCCGGCCAGCATCAGGATTGCCGGCACCGGGTGCATCGTGTACGTGATCGGCAGCAGCATCGAGATCGCCGTCAGCGCGCCAAGGCCGGGCAGCACGCCGATCAGATTGCCGATCAGCACGCCGACAAACGACCACCACAGGTTATGCGGCTGCAGCGCGACTTCGAAGCCGTACCAGAGGTTCGTGAGCGATTCGGCGAACACGGGTCAGCCCGGATATTTCTGGAGGGACGCGGGAATTGCGCGAGCGGATGCGGGATGCGGATTGCGCGAGAGCGGCGGAGGCGGAACAGACGAAGCGTCCTGCGGCGCTTCGTCCCGTCGTAGCCGGCGCGGCCGGCAAGCCGCGCCGCGGAACGCAACGGTAGGCCAACTGGCCTTCGCGAGCACTTGAGCGCAGGCCCGCGCCAGCAGGCGCCGCGCAAACCCGCGTAGCCCCGGCGATGCAAACCGGGTCCGCCGTGAGCAGACAGAAAGGTCTGATCGACTGATGACAGCTGCCTGCATAAGGGGGCGACCTCCTGAAATGTCCGGGCTAACCCCAGTGGAACAGCGGGAAGGTCATCTGCAGCGCCCACCAGAACACGACGATGCAGATCGCCAGCATCAGCGCCGTCAGCAGCAGTGCGCTCCTGACCGTGTTCTCGCGGTCGCCGAGCGCGGAGATGAAGACGATCGCTGCGGTTGCCGGCACCAGCCCTGCGTAGTGTCCGAGCACGATGAAGGCGATCACGCTGCCGACGATGCACGCCCATCCGCGCCATTCGGGCGGCAGTGGCTCGCGGTCGGCGGCGGCCGCCGGGGCGCGCTCCAGCCAGGCCGCCATGCCGATCGCGATGCCGATCAGGGTCAGCAGCGCACCGAGCGCGACCGGAAAGAATCCCGGCCCCATCCGGTTCAATGAGCCGATGCTGTAGCGGGCGCCTTCGACCATCGCGCCGACGCCGAGCAGCACCATCAGCGCACCGCCGAGATAGTCTTTCGGCAGCGCAACCAGTGGATTGCGCATTTCCTGATTTCTCCCTGTGAGCCCGACCCGGTCGCTCTGCGGCACTCGAGTCGGTTCGGGCGCAAGCTTACCGCGCCTCGTTCACTGCATAGCTTCG
>JBLMYK010000046.1:0-2786 GCA_050258235.1 Gemmatimonadota bacterium
TCTTCGTCATGTCGTCCTCCTCAGCGCTTGGTGCCGGGGCCGCGGTAGGTCGCCCCGTTGGCGTTTACCGCCATGTACATGGTGAGCGCGATGGTCGCGTCCGACGCGTACTTGGGCTCCGGGAACCGCTGCTGTCTGAAGCAGTCGTTCAGACGCCACTGCATCGTCTTCAGCTGCGAGACCGACACGCGGTAGCCCGGCCAGGTGGTGTAGGTGCCGCGCGCGCCCTTCGGGCTGGACAGCACCGGCAGCTCCTGCATGCGGATGCGCTTGCCCTCGTGGCCGTGGCACGAGGCGCAGGAGAAGTCCCACGGGCCGGCGCGATAGAAGAACAGCGCCTTGCCCATCTCGTAGGCCGCCTTTTCTTTCGGATTCTTGGTGCTGACCTGCATCTTCACGCCGCGCGACTGGCCGGCGACGTAGGCCGCGAGATACTCCATGTCGGAGGGCTTGTCGGCGTTGCCGAACACCCGCTTGGTGGCCTCCTGTTCGCTGAAGCCCTGCAGCGTCGTCATGCAGGTGACGAGCCGCGACTCGAGGTCCTGCACCCGGCCCGTGTCCTTGAAGTAGCGCGGCAGATGGGCATACGCGCCCTTCAGCACCCCGGGACCCATGCCCAGGTCGCAGCGCTCCAACGAAACGTTGTTCGGACCTCGCTTCTGCTTCCACAGATCCGCCCCCTCCATCTCCCACAGCTCGACGGGGCTACTCTCCGCGGTCATGCGCTGATACTTTTGGATTTCCTGCTTGGTGTCGTCCGCGTACGCGAGGCTCGCCGCGATGCTCAAAGCGGCGCCTGCCAGCAACGCGTGGCATGCAACTTGACGCATGGCTCCCTCCTCCTAGTTATTGCCTCAGGCGACGGCTGATTCGATCTGGTTGTGTTCGCCCTTGTTGTCGAGCCAGCTGATCTCGACCTTGTCGCCCTTGCTTCCGCCCTTGACGCGGAACGAGAACACCGGGTTGCGCGAGATCGCCTGGCTGATTTGCCCCTCGACCACGGTCTTTCCGTTCACCTTCACCGTGACGTTCTGGATGAAATGCGCGGGAATCGGCTTGCCGTCCGGGCCCTTGCGCAGCCCGGTTTCCATCGGATGGCTCATCAGCACGCGAATTTCGGTGTAGCCCGCTTCCGCAGTCGCACGAATCTTCATCGGTCCTGGCATGATGTTCTCCCCCTTAGCCGCCGCAGCCGCCGATCGTGACCTTGACCGGCTTGCTGGCGGTGTAGTGCTTGCCGCCCGCTGCCGCGATCACGCGGACAATGGAAGACTCGCCGACCTTCGCGTTCAGCTTCACGTAGGGCAGGGCGCCCTCCATAAAGTCGAACTGCGCACACAGTGGAAACGGGTTCTTCTCGATCAGCACCGCGATCGAGGTGGTGCCAGGCACCTTGCTGGTGACCTCGATCGGCACCACGGCGCCGTTCTCCGCGATCTGCGG
Organism: Gemmatimonadota bacterium; assembly: GCA_050258235.1. Taxonomy (GTDB): domain Bacteria; phylum Pseudomonadota; class Gammaproteobacteria; order Burkholderiales; family Burkholderiaceae_F; genus JAKOQB01. The sequence goes on from JBLMYK010000046.1 coordinate 1,444, forward strand.
CAGGTCGATCAGCACTTCCTTGCTCTCCGCCGCGTCCGATGCGCCGATGCCCTTGAGCGCGTCGGCGGGGTTCTTGGCGCCGAACGCGACCTTGTTCCAGGTCGCGGCCAGCGCCTGCACCGGCCTGAGCAGGCCCGCGGCCAAGAGCGCCGCGAACGCGCCCGCCGCGCTCGCGTTTCTCAGCACGAATCTACGTCCTTCGTTCATGCACTCCTCCTCGGAAATTCCCGGATCTGGCGTCCGGGATGCGTACTTGAAACCAACCCACGGTGAATCCTAAGCGGATTTCACCGCGTAAGAAAAGCAAAAATTAAATCAAATCTACTTATGAATCGTTCCACTTTTCGGCCGGCGATAAGTGCCCGACTTACCGCCGCGCTTTTCGTCGAGTCGCAGATCCTCGAGCGTCATGCCGCGCTCCACGGCCTTCAACATATCGTAGATCGTAAGCAGGCCGACGGCTGCCGCAGTGAGCGCCTCCATTTCGACCCCCGTTTGCCCGCGGCATTCGACGCGCGCGACCAGGCGCACCGACGAGCGCTCAGGCTCGGGTGTGATTTCGACCGCCACGCGCGAGATCGAGATCGGATGCGCGAGCGGGATCAGTTCCGCCGTGCGCTTGGCGGCCTGGATCGCGGCCACGCGCGCCACGCCGAGCACGTCGCCCTTTTTCACGCCGCCCTCGAGCAGCAGCCGCAGCGTCGGCGGGCTCATGCAGATGCGCCCGGAGGCGACCGCCACGCGGTGCGTGTTTGCCTTGCCGCCGACGTCGACCATGTGCGCCCGCCCGCGGGCGTCGAGGTGCGTCAGCTTGCGCCCGCGCTTTGCTGTCAAGGTGTTCTCCCGCAAGGATTTTCGAGGAACTCGGCTGTCCAGCCGCTATCATAATCGCATGCGTCGAGTCACCTACCTCCTGCTGGCGGTCCTGCTGCTCGCCGAGCCGGCGCTGCCGGCGTCCGCCCAGAGCCTGCCGGACCTCGGCGGGTCGATGGATACGGTTCTCACTCCGCAGATGGAGCGTCGCATCGGCGAGGACACGATGCGCCAGATCCGCTACCACGATTCGAGCTACGTCGGTGATCCGGAGATTACCGCCTATCTGCAGCGAATAGGCGAGCGGCTCGCCGAGGCGCCCCCGGGCGCCAGGGAGCGCTTCGAGTTCTTCTGCATCCGCGACAATACGATCAACGCGTTCGCGCTGCCCGGCGGCTTCATCGGAGTGAACACCGGGCTGATCATGGTTGCCGACGACGAATCGGAACTCGCCTCGGTGCTGGCGCACGAGATTTCGCACGTCACGCAACGCCACATCGCGCGCCAGCTCGCCGAGCAGCAGAAGATGC
>JBLMYK010000047.1:0-8419 GCA_050258235.1 Gemmatimonadota bacterium
GAACGGGTCGGTGGTGATTGCGAAGATCGCCGGGATCGAGTCGACCGCGAACACGATGTCGACGATGCCGATCAGCAGGATCACGACCAGTAGCGGTGTGGCCATCCGCACGCCGCCGACGCGGGTGAAGAACTTCTCGCCGTCGTAGCCGGGCGCGATCTTCAGGTGGCCGCGGATCCACTTCAGCGCCGGGTTCGATTCGAGGTCGGGTTCCTGCCCGGCCGCCCACCACATCTTGATGCCGGTGAACAGCAGGAACGCACCGAAGACGTACAGGATCCAGTCGAAGCGCGCGATCAGCCAGGCGCCGATCAGGATCATCACCGCGCGCAGCACCAGCGCGCCCAGGATGCCGATCATCAGCACGCGTTTCTGGAACTCGGCCGGCACCGCGAAATAGGTGAACACCATCAGGAACACGAAGATGTTGTCGACCGCGAGCGCCTTCTCGACCAGGTAGCCGGTGGCGAACTCGAGCGCCTTGGCGTCGGCGATGTCGTTGCCCTGCGCGCCGCCGAGATACCACCACAGCCAGCCGCAGAAGACGAAAGACACCGCAACCCAGACCAGCGACCAGAGCGCAGCCTCGCGCATCGAAACCTTGTGCGCACCCTGGCTGCGCAGCGCGAGGAAATCGACCAGGAGCGCGACGAGAACGAAAGCCGCGAACAGCGACCACAGCAGCGGAGTGCCGATGGACATCATGGGTATGCCTCGATTCGTTTGGCCAGGCGCGGGCCGTGGGGTTGGAGTTATCGCTCTCCTGGTCTGGCAACCCGGCTGTGCCGGTCTGCGGTACCGGGCGAGGGATCTTGCGCCTGCGCGATCACCCCGCCGTATTGACGACACCGCAGCGGGACGCTGAAGCCGATCCCGCGCTACTCCCCGTCAGAGGCGCGCGCATTAGAGCAGTGCCCCGGGCGCGCCGTCAGCCCGTGAAAACCCTGAGCCCTAGTGCTTGACGCAGATCTTGCCGAACTGCGCGCCGCTCTTCAGGTGCGCCATCGCTTCCTTCAGCTGCTCGAAGGCGAACACGCGATCGAGCACGGGCCGGATCTTGTGCTGGTCGACCGCGCGCAGCATCGCCTCGAAGCCGTCGCGATGCCCGACCGTGATGCCTTGCAGGCGCACCTGGCGCGTCACGACAAGCCCCAGGGGCGCGGACAGGCTGGAGCCGGACAGCACGCCGATCATCGACAGCGTGCCGCCGGGACGGATGCAGCGCAGCGACTGCGGCAGCGTCTTCTCGCCGCCGAGTTCCACGATGTGATCGAAGCCGCCGCCGCTCGCCTCGCGTGCCGGCTTCGACCACTCGGGCGTGGTCGTGTAGTTGATGCCGACGTCGGCGCCGAGTTGCCTGGCGCGCGCGAGCTTCGCGTCGCTCGACGAGATCACGGTCACGTGCGCGCCCAGCAGCTTGGCGAACTGGACCGCGAAGAGCGCCACGCCGCCCGTGCCCTGAACCAGCACGCGCGAGCCCGGTCGCAGGTCCTCATAGGTGACGAGCGCGCTCCACGCGGTCAGCGCGGCGCAGGGCAGGGTGGCGGCCTCCTCGTCCGACAGATGCGCGGGCACCTTTGCCACGCCCTGCTCGGACAGGCACATCAGGTCGGCCATCGTGCCGTCGATCGGCCCGCCGAGCGTGCGCGTGATCCGCTCGAGATCCGGCTCGCCCGCGATCCATCCCTGGTGGAAGCACGGGCACACCCGGTCGCCGACCTTGACGCGAGTCACCCCGCTGCCGACCTCGACCACTTCGCCCACCCCGTCCGAAATCGGGATCAGCGGCAGCGTGCCGGTGAACGAGCCGTAGCCGCGGTTGGGGACGACGAGGTCGCGGTAGTTCAGCGACGCGGCCTTCATCCTCACCAGCACCTGTCCCGGGCCCGGGCGCGGGTCCGGCCGGCTCGCGACCTGCAGATGGTCCATGCCCCATTCGTCCTGGATCTGGAAAACGCGCATGTCGCTCCTCCGTCGAGACCGTTGGTGTCAGTCGAGCGAAAAGCCGACCTTGATCGTCACCTGCCAGTGCGCGATCGCGCCATTGTCGACGTGGCCGCGCGTCTCGACGACCTGGAACCAGCGGATGTTGTGCAGGGTCTGCGCTGCCTTCGCGATCGCATTGCGGATCGCATCATCGCTGCTCTTGGTCGACGATCCGGTCAGTTCGACCTGCTTGTAGACGTGGTCGGTCATGTTCGATTCCTTCCTGAGCGCCGGGGTGCAGGTTGCGCTGCGAAGGTCCGGCCGCCGAGCGAGCGCAGTCGCGATGTTATCGATCCGGCGGCCGCGAAGAAACCCGCTGCGACGGGCGGGTTAAAGACAGCCGAAGGGCCTCTTTCCGAAAACCGAATTGCCGGCGGTCGCGCACCGGTTCAAGCTCGCGTCCTGCCTGCGAGGAACCCGCGATGACGATGGAAACGGAACGATGGCGCGAGTGGATCGGCCGCACCGAACAGCGGTCGGACCTGGTGACGGCCGCATCGCTGGCGGCGCTGTCGGCAACGCTCGACCGCGGGGATCCGGAGCCGCTGCCGGGAAGCGACGTGCCACCGCTGTGGCACTGGATGTACTTCAACCCGGTCGCACGGCAGAGCGAACTCGGTCCGGACGGACACCCGCGGCGCGGCGGATTCCTGCCGCCGGTCACGCTGCCGCGGCGCATGTGGGCCGGTGGCCGCCTGCAGTTCAATCATCCGCTGCAGGTCGGCGACGAGATCACGCGCTTGTCGCGCATCGCCGACGTAAGCGTCAAGGAGGGGCGCAGTGGCATGCTGGTGTTCGTGCGCGTGCGGCACGAGATCAACAACGCGCGCGGGCTGGCATTGACCGAGGAACACGACATCGTCTACCGCGACGCGCCGCGCGCCGACGCGCCGGCTCCGGCGCCGCAGCCCGCTCCTGCGGAGTACGACTTCACGCGCGAAATCGTGCCCGACCCGGTGCTGCTGTTCCGCTACTCGGCGCTGACCTTCAACGGCCACCGGATCCACTACGACCGCCGCTACGTGACCGGGGTCGAAGGCTATCCGGGCCTGATCGTGCACGGGCCGCTGATCGCCACGCTGCTGCTCGACCTGGTGCGCCGAAGCGTTGCGCACGCGCGCGTGCGCCGCTTCGAGTTCAGGGCGGTGCGGCCGCTGTTCGACATTCACCCGTTCTCTGTCTGCGGGAAACACCGCGACGGCCGCATCGCGCTGTGGGCGCGCGACCACCAGGGGGCGCTCGCGATGGACGCGAGTGCCGAGATCGCGTAACGAATCGCAAGGAATCCTGCCATGCAAGCCTCGAACGACGCCTACTCCGACATCCGCGACGCCGTGCGCGCGCTGTGCGCGCAGTTTCCCGACGAGTATCACCGCAGGATCGACGAACAGCGCGCCTACCCCGAGGAATTCGTCGATGCGCTGACGAAGGCGGGCTGGCTCGCAGCGATGATTCCGCAGGACTACGGCGGCTCGGGACTGGGGCTGTCCGAGGCCAGCGTGATCATGGAGGAGATCAACCGCAGCGGCGGCAACTCCGGCGCCTGCCACGGGCAGATGTACAACATGGGCACGCTGCTGCGCCACGGCTCGGCCGAGCAGAAGAGGAAGTACCTGCCGAAGATCGCCAGCGGCGAACTGCGGCTGCAGTCGATGGGCGTGACCGAGCCCACCACCGGCACCGACACCACCAAGATCAAGACCACCGCGGTCCTTGTTAGGAGCAAAGGCGGCGACCGCTACGTGGTCAACGGGCAGAAGGTGTGGATCTCGCGCGTGCAGCACTCGGACCTGATGATCCTGCTGGCCCGCACGACGCCGATTGCCGAAGTGAAGAAGAAGTCCGAAGGCATGTCGATCTTCCTGGTCGACCTGCGCGGCGCGATTGACAAGGGGATGACGGTGCGCCCGATCCCCAACATGGTCAATCACGAGACCAACGAACTTTTCTTCGAGAACCTCGAGATTCCGGCGGAGAACCTGATCGGCGCGGAAGGGCAGGGCTTCAAGTACATCCTCGATGGGCTGAACGCCGAGCGCACGCTGATCGCTGCCGAGTGCATCGGCGACGGCTACTGGTTCGTCGACCGGGTGTCGAGATACGCGAAGGACCGCGTCGTGTTCGGCCGTCCGATCGGCCAGAACCAGGGCGTGCAGTTCCCGATCGCAGAGGCGTACATCGAAGTCGAGGCGGCGAACCTGATGCGCTGGAAGGCATGCGAGCTGTTCGACGGGCACCAACCGTGCGGCGCGCAGGCCAACATGGCGAAGTACCTGGCGGCGAAGGCGTCGTGGGAGGCGGCCAATGCGTGCCTGCAGTTCCACGGCGGCTTCGGCTTCGCGGCCGAGTACGACGTCGAGCGCAAGTTCCGCGAGACGCGGCTGTACCAGGTCGCGCCGATCTCGACCAACCTGATCCTGTCGTACGTGGCCGAGCACCTGCTCGGGCTGCCGCGCTCGTTCTGAGGAGGTTCGCCGATGACTTCCCCGCCGCGTCCGCTGGACGGTGTCACCGTCGTTTCGCTCGAGCACGCGATCGCCGCCCCCTTCTGCACGCGCCAGCTTGCCGACCTCGGCGCGCGGGTGATCAAGGTCGAGCGGCCGGGCGTGGGCGACTTCGCGCGCGCCTACGACGCGCGCGTGCGCGGCCAGGCGTCGCACTTCGTGTGGACCAACCGCTCGAAGGAAAGCCTGACCCTCGACCTGAAGCACGCGCAGGCGCCGGAGATCCTCGACCGGCTGCTTGCGCGCGCGGACGTGCTGGTGCAGAACCTCGCGCCCGGCGCGGCAGCGCGCCTCGGGCTGTCGTTCGAGGCGCTGCATCCGAAGTTTCCGCGGCTGATCGTGTGCGACATCTCCGGCTACGGCGACGACCCGAAGACTCCCGGTCCGTATCGGGACAAGAAGGCCTACGACCTGCTGATCCAGAGCGAGTCCGGCTTCCTGTCGATCACCGGCACGCCGGAGGAGCCGTCGAAGGCGGGCTGCTCGATCGCCGACATTGCGGCCGGCATGTACGGCTATACGAATATCCTCGCCGCGCTGATCCAGCGCGGCACGACCGGCGTCGGCTGCCGGATCGACGTGTCGATGCTCGAAAGCATGGTCGAGTGGATGAGCTATCCGCTGTACTACGCGTTCGAGGGCGCATCGCCGCCGCCGCGCACCGGCGCGGCGCACGCGACGATCTACCCGTACGGTCCGTTCCCGACCGGCGACGGCAAGACGGTGATGCTCGGGCTGCAGAACGAGCGCGAGTGGGGCGAGTTCTGCGCGAAGGTGCTGCAGCGGGCGCAACTGGCGACCGACGCGCGCTTCGCGTCGAATGCGCTGCGCGTGGCCGCGCGCAGGGAGCTGCACGACATCATCGTCGGCGTGTTCGCGCAACTGACCGCCGAGCAGCTCGTCGCGCGGCTGGATGCGGCGCAGATCGCCAACGCGCGCGTGAATTCGCTCGCCGAGGTGTGGGAACATGCGCAGCTGAAGGCGCGTGGCCGCTGGGCTGAAGTCGCGACACCCGCGGGTCCGGTGCCGGCGCTGCTGCCGCCGGGAATGCCGGAAGAGTTCTCGCCGCGCATGGACGCGGTGCCGGGGCTGGGAGAGCACTCGTCGCCGATCCTGACGGAGCTCGGCTACGGCGACGGCGAAATCGAGCGGCTGCGTGCGGAGGGTGCATGGTGAATCCGATGGACGACCGTCATCCGAGCCGAGCGCTCGCCGGCTTCGCCGCTTCATTGCGCTTCGCCGACATTCCGGCGGCCGTCGTCCGCAGGACCGAGGACCTGTTCGTCGACTGGCTTGGTTCCGCGCTGGCCGGCAAGGGCGCACGTGCGGTCGAATCGATCGCCCGCTTCGCGGAAGCGATGGGCCCGGCGAACGGTCCGAGCGAGATCCTGATCCATCGCCGCACGACGAGCCCGCTGCTGGCCGCGACGATCAATGCCGCCTCATCGCACGTCGCCGAGCAGGACGACGTGCACAACGGGTCCGTGTTCCATCCGGCCACCGTCGTGTTTCCGCCCGCGCTCGCGGTCGCGCAGGCGCTCGGTCGCAGCGGCGAGGCGCTGCTGCTCGCTGCGGTCGCAGGCTACGAAGTCGGCATCCGCGTCGGCGAATTCCTCGGCCGCGAGCACTACAAGGTCTTCCACACGACCGGCACCGCGGGCACGCTGGCCGCAGCGGCGGCGGTTGGCAGCCTGCTGAGGCTGGACGACGACCAGATGCTGAACGCTTTCGGCTCGGCGGGCACGCAGTCGGCCGGCCTGTGGGAATTCCTGCGCGATGCAGCCGACTCCAAGCAGTTGCACACTGCGCACGCGGCAGCGGCCGGACTCACCGCGGCGTACCTCGCACGCGATGGATTCACCGGCGCGCGCCACATCCTCGAGGGACCGCAGGGCATGGCCGCCGGGATGGCGCGCGATGCCGATCCGGCGCGACTCGTCGACGGCCTGGGCACGCGCTGGGCCACTTCGGAAACGTCGTTCAAGTACCACGCATCGTGCCGCCACACGCACCCGGCCGCCGATGCCTTGCTGCAGGTGATGCGTGCACATTCTCTGCAGCCCGCGCAGATCGCGCACGTCACCGCGCACGTGCACCGCGCCGCGCTCGACGTGCTCGGGCCGGTCACGGATCCCACGACCGTGCACCAGTCGAAATTCTCGATGGGCACCGTGCTCGCGCTGGCGGCGCGCTATGCGCATGCCGGACTGCCCGAATTCGAACATCACTTCCGCGATGCGGACGTCGTCGATCTGCGAAATCGCGTGACGATGGAATTCGATCCGGAGGTCGATGCCGCGTATCCGGCGTGCTGGATCGGCAAGGTCACGGTGGTCACGGTCGATGGGCGGCGGCTGCATGGGCGCGTCGACGAGCCCAAGGGCGATCCGGGCAACACGCTCGACCGCAGCGAACTGCGCGCCAAGGCGCTGCAACTGGCCGCATTCAGCAGCGCGGCCAGCCCGACCGAAATGGACGCGCTGCTCGAACGCGCGTGGTCGATTGCGCAGGCAGATCGGGTGCCGCGGCTGCTGGCCGCGCAGGCCTGAGCAGGCACTTGCCGGAGGAGTGACGATGGCGTCCACGGGCAACAGCGAGGGCGATCGGCAAGCGGCCTCGCCCGAAGTGACGCGCAAGCTGAAGGCATTCTGGGATGCACGCTATGCGGACGAGGAGTTCGCCTACGGCACCGCGCCGAACGATTTCCTGGTGCAGATGATCGATCGCATTGCGCCGCAGGGGCACGTGCTTTGCCTGGCCGACGGCGAGGGACGCAACGGCGCGTGGCTGGCGCAGCAGGGCAGGCGTGTCACGTCGGTCGACGTCTCGGAGCGCGGAATGCAGAAGGCGCGCGACCTGGCGCGGCGCGCCGGCGTGACGATCGACACGGCGACGTGCGACGTGACGCACTATGCGCTCGGCGTGGCGGCGTGGGACGCGATCGTATCGATCTTCCTGCACCTGCCGCCGAAGCCGCGCCGTGCGCTGCATGCGCGCTGTGCGGCGGCGCTGAAGCCGGGCGGGACCTTCATCTACGAGGCTTACGGCCACGAGCAGCTGCGCTACGGCACCGGCGGGCCGAAGGAGCCGGAACTGCTGCCGACGCTCGAAGACGTGCTGGCCGACCTGACCGGTCTGCGCATCGAGCATCGCTTCGCCGGGACGCGGGCGGTGCACGAGGGGCGCCTGCATCACGGCGTGGGCTACGTAGTGCAGATCGTCGCGCGCAGGGAGGCTGCATGATCGATCACCTCGACCATCTGGTGCTGACGACCTGCGACCGCGCCGCTTGCATCGATTTCTACACGCGCGTGCTCGGCATGCAGCTCGAGACCTTCGGCGCGGATCGCACCGCGCTGCGCTTCGGCAGCCAGAAGATCAACCTGCACGAGCGCGGCCGCGAGTTCGAACCCAAGGCGCACCTGCCGGTACCGGGCGCGCTGGACCTGTGCTTCATCGCCGACCGGCCGCTCGACCGGGTGATCGCGCACCTGCAGGCCTGCGGCTGGCCGATCATCGAAGGGCCGGTCGAACGCACCGGCGCCACGCGGCGCTTGCGCTCGATCTATGTGCGCGATCCCGACCTGAACCTGGTCGAGATTTCAGAGCCGATCTGAGCGGCGCCGATTCGGTGCCGCGGGCGGCGGCTGCGCGGCGCGGGCGTCCTCGACCAGCAGGTCGACCAGGTCGCGCGCGAACGCGGGCAGTGCATCGAGGCTGCGCACGCAGATCTGCAGCTCGCGCAGCGCCCAGTCGTCCGTCAGCGGCACGATGCGGATATCCATCGTCTGCGCGTGGCGCCGCGCGGCCGATTCGGGCAGCACGCCCACGCCGACCGCGGCCTCGATCATCCGGCACGCGGCTTCGAAATTGCCGACGTGGATGCGCAGCTTGATGCGCCGGTGCAGCGCGTCGCAGATCTGCTGCAG
>JBLMYK010000048.1:0-31840 GCA_050258235.1 Gemmatimonadota bacterium
CGCGGGCACTGGAACTCGGCTCCCTTCAGCAGGATCTGGCGCGCGCGGGCTACATCGCGGAGCCGCCGCTGGCGGCGGCGCTGCTGCTGATGCAGGACCTCGGGCGGCCGTTGCTGCTCGAGGGCGACGCCGGTGTCGGCAAGACCGAAGTCGCGAAGGTGCTGGCCGAGGTACGCCGTACGCGGCTGATCCGGCTGCAGTGCTACGAGGGTCTGGATGCGCACGCGGCGATGTACGAATGGAATTACCAGCGCCAGCTGCTGGCGATCAAGCTGCTCGAGCACGACGAGCGCGGCATCGCGCAGAAGGAGCAGGACATCTTCTCCGAGCGCTACCTGCTGAAGCGCCCGCTGCTCGAGGCCATCACCGGCGATCAGCCGCCGGTGCTGCTGATCGACGAGATCGATCGCGCCGACTCGGCCTTCGAGGCATACCTGCTCGAGCTGCTGTCGGACTTCCAGCTTTCGATCCCCGAGCTTGGCACCGTGCACGCCACGCACCGGCCGCTGGTGGTGATCACGTCCAATGGCACGCGCGAATTGTCGGACGCGTTGCGCCGCCGCTGCCTGTATCAGTACATCGACTACCCGGACTACGACAAGGAACTCGCGATCGTGCGCAAGAAGGCGCCCGGCGTGGCGGCGGCGCTCGCGCAGCAGATCGTCGCCTTCGTGCAGGCCGTGCGCCGCATGGAGCTGCAGAAGAGGCCCGGCATCGCCGAGACGCTGGACTGGACCGCCGCGCTGCTGCGACTGGACATTTCCGTGATCGACGTCGACGGCGCCGACCGCATCGTCGAGACCTTGAGCGCGCTGATCAAGACGCGTGACGACCGTGCGGCGTTTCCGCGCGAGGTCGTTGCACGGCTGGCCGCCGCATGCTGAGCACGGTCCCCGAGTCGCTGGACGCCCGCACCGTCGCGCGGCTGACGGGTTTCCCGGGGTTCCTGCGCGTGAACGGTTTCGCGGTCGGCGGCGGCGACGCGCTGCCGGTGCTGCAGACCGCGCAGCGGGTGGGCGTGCTCGATCCGCAGTTGTTGCGCTGGAGCTTGCAGGCGCTTCTGTGCGGCCGCTGCGACGAATGGCAGCGCTTCGATGAACTGTTCGACGCCTGGTTCCTGCCCGCGAACCGCTGGCAGCGGCCCGAGCGGCGCGATGCCGACAACGGTGCACTCGGCGTCGAGCAGGCCGGCGCGCACGCCGACGCCGCAGCCAATGACAACGATGTGCGGCCCCGGCATGCCGCCAGCCGCGAAGAAGGGCTGAACTCGACCGACTTCCGCGCGCTGACGGAGCGCGAGCACGCGCTCGACATCGAAGCCCTGATGCGACGGTTCGCGCGGCAGCTGAAGCACATCCGGCTGCGGCGCGAGGCACGCGCGCGGCGCGGTCGTCGGCTCGACCTGCCGGCGACGATCCGGCGCAGCGTCGCGAGCGGCGGAACGCCCTTCCATCTGGCCTGGAAGGAGCGCCGCCGCGTGCGACCGCGCGTGGTGCTGCTGATCGATGTCAGCCGCTCGATGGTGCTGTACAGCTTCTTCTACCTGCGCCTGGCACGTGCGCTCAGCGCCGAGCTGGACGATATCTACAGCTTCATCTTCCATACCCGGGTTACCGCGGTGTCCGAGGCACTGCACGATCCCGACCCGTGGCGCGCGCAGGAACGGCTGCATCTGATCGCACAGGGTTGGGCGGGCGGCACGCGCATCGGTGAAAGCCTGGCGCAGTTCAACCGCGAGCACGCGCCCCGCCTCGTGCACTCGCGCACGGCCATCGTCATCATGAGCGATGGCTACGACACCGGCGACCCGGCGGCGTTGTCCGATGCGCTGGTGCAGCTGCGCCGCCGCGCCCGGCGCATCGTGTGGCTCAACCCGTTGAGCAGTCAGCCCGGCTACGCGCCCGTCTGCCAGGGCATGCAGGCGGCGCTGCCGTACCTGGATCTGCTGGCGCCGGGTGCCGATCTGGCGAGCATCCGGGCCGTGCTGCCCAACCTGATCGACGCGCTCGGCTGAAAGGAAACGGAACATGGGCTGCATCTTCAAGAGCAGTGGCCTTTACAGCCGGATGACCGTCGGCGCGGTCGTGCTCGCAGCCGGCGCAGGCACACGCCTCGGTGGGCGGCCAAAGGCGTTGCTGGAGCTGGGCGGCGTTCCGCTCGTGATGCGCCAACTGATCGCACTGTCCGGCGCGGGCGTGGACGAAGTGGTGGTCGTGCTCGGCCACCATGCGGATGCCGTGGAAGCGGCGGTGCGGCAATTGCCGATCACGCTCGCGCACAATCCTGCTCCGGACGACGGTCAGGCCTCGTCGGTGCGCATCGGGCTGCGCGCGCTGTCGCCGAAGCTCGACGCGGTGATCGTCGCGCTCGCCGACCAGCCGCTGATCGACACGCAGGACATCGTCGCGCTGATCAGCGCCTTCCGGAAGCGCGGCGACGCGGCGATGGTCGTGCCGCGCGTGCAGCGGGACGGCGGCGAGTCCGTGCCGGGGAACCCGGTGATCTTCGACGCTTCGCTGCGCGACGAATGGCTTGCGGGCAACGCCGATCTCGCCTGCCGCACGTGGCGCGATGCGCATCCGGAGCGCGTGCGCTGGTTCGATACCGACAACCGGCGCTATGTGGTCGACATCGACACCTCTGAAGACCTCGAGCGCTTCGCCGCAACGACGGGCCACCGCCTGACCTGGCCCGCGTCGCTCGTGCACGAGTCCGTCGGATGACGCGCGCGGTGGCGCCATTGCGTCTGACGCTGGCGCGCGCCTGTGCCTGGGCGCTGCTGGTTGCCGGCTGGGTCGGCCTCGGCAGCCTGGCATTGCAGTTTGCGCCGTCGGTAGGTATCGCATTCGCGCTCGTTGCGCTGTGGCTGTTGCTGCTCGGTGCGGCTGCCGCCATCGCCACGCGCGGCGGCATGCGCTGGTGGACGCGTGCGCTGACCCTGGCCGTGTGTGCGCTGGTCACCGGCGTCGGCGTGTGGTCGACCGTGCACGGCGGTGGCACTCCCGCCTTGCTGCCTGCGTTGATCGGCTGGGCCGCGCTGACCGCGCTGGCCTCGGGCGTCGTGCGCAGCCTGCGCCTGGCGCAGGCAACGGCGCCGACGCCGCCGATCGCGGCCGCGAGCCTGGGCGCCATGGGCGCCGGGCTGGTGATTGGCGATCTCGGCGATACGCCGGCACTTGCAATGCGTCTCGTGGCATTCGTCGGCGCGACCGCCGCCATCCTGCTGTTGCTACAGCTTCGCGTCGAAGAGCGAGCGCGCGCGCCGGGATGTCGCGCGGGCCTGTTCGACTGTTCGCTGCCGGCCTGGCCTGCGGGCGCATGGCGAGATATGCAGCAGTGGCCGACACTGCTCGCCGGCCTGGCCATGCTGCCGATGATGGCCGCGCTGCCGCTGATGGCCGAATGGTGCAGCGCGCAGGCGGTCGCGCCGCAGACGATGGTGCTGCTTCACCTGGCCGCGATGTTCGGCCCGGCGCTGCTGCTGAGGCAGTCGATCGCGCGCTGGTCGCTGCGCGCGTTGGCGACGGCGTGTGTCGTCCTGCTCGTGTCCGGCGCCGCGCTGGCAATGTGGGCCCCAGGGCCGCTGGACCTGATCGGACTGGCGGTCACGCATGGCGCGGCGTGGGGGCTGGCCTGGAGCGGACAGCTTTGGGCGCCAACGCGGCGTGGGCGTCAGGGAACGTCGCCGCTGCGTGCCGCCCTCGGATATGCCGCCTTGACGCTGGCGTTCGGATTCATCGTCGAGCATGCCGGCGCACGCGGGGTGACCGTCGTGCACGCGGCACTGGGCCTGGCAGCGGCGCTGGCCTGGCTGTTCGCGCTGGGAGCGGGTTCCCGGTTGCGCGCCGCGCCTGCAGGCGGACTCGCGGCGCGCTCGTATTCAGCGGAGCGGCCCGGCAGCGGACGAGAGCCACCTAGCCAGCGCCCGGACTCGCCAGTCGTCAAGCTCGAACTCGACTGATCTCGCCTGCAACGCCCGGCCTGCGGGGATCGGACGCCCAATTGGCGCCGGCTGCCCAGCGCCACGTGTTGCGACCGGCCGCCTTCGCGGCGTAGAGCGCCTGATCTGCCCGCGCTACCGCGTCGGCCATCGGCTCCGTCGCGCCGACTTCGGCCAGCCCCGCGCTCGCCCGCAGGCTGAGCGGACGGCCATCGGCCAACTGCAGCGGGTTATCGCGCAGGGCCTGCAGGATGCGCTCGGCCGCCTGGCGTGCCGCCTCGTGGTCCTCCGTCTGCAGCAAGGCGAGAAATTCCTCGCCGCCGAAACGGAACACGGGTTCGCCGAGCCGGCAGTGCTCCTGCAGCAGCCTCGCGACGTGCTGCAAAGCCAGGTCGCCGACGACGTGCCCGTTCACGTCATTGACGCGCTTGAAGTGGTCCACATCGAGCATCAGAACCACCAGCCGTTCGCCATGCCGCAGCGCCTGGGCGCGGCAGCGTTCGAATTCTTCCTCGAGTCCGTGGCGCAGCGGCAGTCCGGTCAGCGCATCGAGGCGCGCCCCGCGCGCGAGGCAAACGGTCTTCAGCAATGCCATGTCGTCGACGATTCCGGCCTGCGCACGCTCGAAGTCCTCAAGTTCGCGCGCGTCAACGGTCGCGCCTGCCAGGATGCGCCGGCAGATTGCGCGCGCGGCTTGATGCACCTGAGCATGATGCTCACGCAGACGTTGTGCGGTCACGGCATCGAGCCGGTCGAAGTTCTCGCGGTAGCGGCCCAACCAGAGGTTGAAGCGACACCGGTGCTCGGCGTCCTCGTCAAGAACGTCGTCGCCCGGCGAGTCGCCCGACAATGCGCAGCGCAGCACCCTGTGCGTCCACCTCACGTGGCACTGCGCGGCTTCGTCAAGCTCCAGAACAAAGTGCCGCGTATCGCGATGGAGCGTCTCTTCGTACATCGCGGCCTGATGCCGGAAAAGCGGTTCCGCTTGTGAAAACTTGTGTGATTAGTGCATGCCCCGGCGTGGCACAGGCTGCGCCGGGTCAAGATTGCGGCGGATCCGAGAAGGCTGTTTCGTCAGGCCGTCGACGATCGCCTGACGCGGGGCGCGACGAGCGACGTGGGGGCCGGAATACCCGGCTGCCGAAGGCTCCGGCTTTGCGACCGCGGGGGCCGCCGCCGGAACACCCAGCCGGCCTATCGGCCCAAGTAGGCGGTCACCGCCTGCCGCTGCTCGCCCAGACCGGCCACGCCCAGCGTCACCACGTCGCCCGGCTTCAGGTACTGCGACGGCTTCATGCCCATGCCGACACCCGGCGGCGTGCCGGTGGTGATGATGTCGCCCGGCATCAGCGTCATGAACTGGCTGATGTAGCTGACCAGGTGCGCGACGCCGAAGATCATCGTGCGCGTGTTGCCGCGCTGGCGGGGCTCGCCGTTGACGTCGAGCCACATGTCGAGATCATGCGGGTCGGGAACCTCGTCCGCGGTGACGAGGTAGGGGCCGATCGGACCGAAGGTGTCGCAGCCCTTGCCCTTGTCCCACTGGCTGCCACGCTCGAGTTGGAAGTTGCGCTCGCTGACGTCATTGACCACGCAGTAGCCGGCCACGTGCTTCAGCGCGTCGGCCTTGTCGACGTACTGGGCCTTGGCACCGATCACTACGCCGAGTTCGACTTCCCAGTCGGTCTTGATGGAATTCTTCGGGATCACGATGCCGTCGTTCGGTCCGGTGATGCAGGTGGTCGCCTTCATGAACACGATCGGCTCGGCCGGCACGGGCATCCCCGATTCGGCGGCGTGGTCGGAGTAGTTCAGCCCGATCGCGACGAACTTGCCGATGCCGATGTACGGCACCCCGAGGCGCGGCTTGCCGCGCACCAGCGGCAACGATCCCTGGTCGAGCTTGCGCAGCTTCGCCAGTTCGCGCGGCGCCAGCAGCTGGCTGTCGATCTGCGCGACAACGCCCGACAGGTCGCGGAGGTTGCCGTCGCGATCGAGCAGGCCGGGTTTTTCGCGGCCCGCCGGGCCGTAGCGCAACAGTTTCATGTTTCTCCCTGACGTCGGTTAGAGGCTCATGCCGCCATCGACGAATATCGCCTGGCCGGTCATGAAAGATGATTCGTCCGAGGCAAGGTAGACGAATGTCTCGGCGATTTCCTCCGCGGTCGCCAGCCGCCCCATCGGCTGGCGCGCGATGAAGTCCTTGCGCGCCTGCACCGGGTCGGCAAACGCGTTGATCCGGTCGCCGAGCGACGGCGTGTCAACGGTGCCGGGGCACACGCAGTTCGCACGGATGCCCTGCTTCACATGATCGATCGCAAGCGCGCGCGTGAAACCCGCGACCGCCGCCTTGCTCGCCGTGTAGGCAAGGCGGTTCGGCGCCGCCTTGTGCGCACCCAGCACCGAGGCCATGTTCAGGATCACGCCGCCGCCGGCGGCGATCATCTTCGGCAGCATCGCCTTGGTGAGCATGAACATGCTGCGCACGTTCAGATCGAAGCTGAAGTCCCAGTCTTCGAGCGAGCAGTCGAGAATCGTGCCCTGGTGCACGTAACCCGCGCAATTGAACAGGATGTCGACCGCGCCGATCTTGTCGACGAGCGCACGCACCGACGCGTGGTCGCGCACGTCGAGCGCGTGGGTCGTGATGCCGCTGGTGGGTTCAAGTCCGCGCAGGAGCTCGGGCTTCATATCGGTCGCGAGCACGCGCGCGCCTTCGCGTGCGAAGGCCAGCGCGCCGGCGCGGCCCATGCCCTGGCCGGCCGCAGTCACCAGCGCCGACTTGCCCTGCAGACGCCCTGCCATTCGATCCTCCGTCGTTGTTCTGCTCTGCCTGCCTTCGTTGACACTGCGGAGGTGCTATGCGAAGCTGGCTTGCGATTGGCCTGACCACCTGACCAGGGCGGGCAGTCTAAGAGCCGCGATTTCGCTTGTCCATCGCGGATGCGGTCCGGCACGCTGATCCCATCCCAATGCCACTGAAAGCCGTCGAGGCGCGACGCCTGTATCGGCAGATCGCCGACCAGTTGATCACGCTGATCCGGCGCGGCGAGTTCAAGCCGGGCGCGCGCCTGCCGGCCGAACGCGACCTGGCGCGTGAACTCGGCGTCAGCCGTCCGTCGGTGCGCGAGGCGCTGATCGCGCTCGAGGTCGAGGGCTTCGTCGAGGTGCGCGGCGGCGCCGGCGTGTATGTGAAGAATCGCGGCGGCGTGCACGCCGCGCATGCCGCGCTGCCGCCGGACGCGGGTCCGTTCGAATTGATCGCCGCGCGGCGCCTGGTGGAGTCCGAATGCGCGGGACTGGCGGCGCGGAACGCGACGCGGGCACAGATCGGCCAGCTGAAATCGGCGCTGACCTCGATGAGCCGCGACCGGCGGCGTAACAGGGCGCCACTTGACGGCGACCGTTTGTTCCACGAGCGGATCGGCGCAGCGAGCGGCAACAGCGCGCTGGCGCTGCTCGTGAAGACGCTCTGGGTGCAGCGCACCGGGCCGCTGTTCCTTCGGCTCGAGCATCACTTCGACACGCCGGCGTTGTGGTCGGCGGCCATCGACGAGCACGAGGCCGTCATCGATGCCATCGAGCAGCGCAACGGCGCCGCCGCGCGCGCTGCGATGCGACGACACCTCGATCGCGCGGCGATGCGCTTCAAGCGCGGATTCGGAAGATGACGCGAAGCTTCGATGAAGGACGCGCGTGCCGCGGGGTCCGATGGATCGGTCTGTCCCGGCACGTCGTCCGGACTGGGGTAAGGTCGGGGGCGACGTCGATGCGGAGGAAACAGGATGCCGTCCGTGACTGAAACTGCGTTGCCCGTGCTGCGTCTGCATCCGTCCGACGACGTGGCGATCGCGCGCCGGCAGCTTGTATCGGGCACGATGATCGAAGGCGTCGCTGTCACCGGCCTCGTGCCGCCCGGTCACAAGGTGGCAGTGCGTGAAGTGCCGCGCGGCGCGCCGGTGCGGCGCTACAACCAGATCATCGGCTTCGCGAGGCGCGACATCCGGGCCGGCGAGCATGTGCATCTTCACAACCTCGATATCGGCCCGGAGCACGGCGCCAATCTGGGAAACTCGGCGCGCGACCATGCGTTCGGCGTCGACGCGAAGCCGACGCAATACGTGGAGAAGCCGGCCACGTTCCGCGGCATCGTGCGCGCAGACGGGCGCGTGGCCACGCGCAACTACATCGGCATCCTGTCGAGCGTCAACTGCTCGGCGACCGTGGTGCGGGCGATCGCCGATCGCTTCCGGCGCAACATCTTCCCGCAGGCGCTCGCGGACTATCCCCAGGTCGACGGCGTGGTTGCGCTGACGCACGGCACCGGCTGTGGCATGGACATGGGCGAGGCGCTGCGCGTGCTGCGCCGGACCCTCGGCGGTTACGCGCGGCACGCCAACTTCGGCGCGGTCCTCGTCGTCGGCCTCGGCTGCGAGACGAACCAGATCAGCGCGTGGCTCGGGGCGGAGGAACTGCAGGAGAGCGATGCGCTGCAGGTTTTCAGCATCCAGGACAGCGGCGGCACTCCGCGCGCGGTCGAGAGCGGTGTCGCGCGAGTGAAGGAACTCCTTCCCGCGGTCAATCGCGTCGAGCGCGAGGACGTATCCGCCGGCCATCTGATGCTCGGACTGCAGTGCGGCGGCTCGGACGGTTATTCGGGAATCACCGCAAACCCCGCCCTCGGCAGCGCGGTGGACCGGCTCGTCGCTCATGGCGGCACCGCGATCCTTTCCGAGACGCCGGAGATCTACGGCGCCGAACACCTGCTGACGCGCCGCGCGGTGACGCGCGAAGTCGGTGAGAAGCTGGTCGCGCGCATCCGCTGGTGGGAGGACTACTGCGCGCGCAACCGCGGCGAGATGAACAACAACCCGTCGCCCGGCAACAAGGCAGGCGGGCTGACGACGATCCTGGAAAAGTCGCTCGGCGCGGTTGCCAAGGGCGGCACCACCAACCTCGTCGATGTGTACGAATATGCGCAGCGGGTGGACAAGCGCGGCTTCGTGTTCATGGACACGCCGGGCTACGACCCGGTCTCGGCGACCGGCCAGGTCGCCGGCGGCGCCAACCTGATCGTGTTCACCACCGGGCGCGGTTCGGCCTACGGCTGCGCGCCGTCGCCTTCGATCAAGCTTGCGACGAACACGGAGCTCGCGCGCCGGCAGCAGGACGACATCGACCTGAACTGCGGCGGGATTGCCGACGGCGAGGACTCGGTGGAGGAGGTCGGCGCGCGCATCTTCGAGATGATCCTGCAGACCGCGTCCGGCAGGCGGTCGAAGAGCGAACTGCACGGCTACGGCCAGCAGGAGTTCGTTCCGTGGCAGGTCGGAGCAACGATGTAGCTGATCGATCTCAAATCATTGGCCCGCGACATGCGCTCGAATGGCGGCCGCACCCCTTGCGCGAAGCCGTGATGCAAAGGCATCGTGGGCGTGAAACTGCATGGGGCAAGGCGATCTACGATAAACGTCAGGGGCTGACAAAACGGCGGGAAACCGCAACAGAGGAGGCATCATGCTGCAACGATCGATCGCGGAAGTCCTGGCGGGCAAGGAGATTCGCGACATAGTTTCCACGCCCGCGACTTCGACGGTTGCGGATGCGGCCGCGCTGATGCTCAAGAAGGGTGTCGGCGCGATCGTCGTGCGGGCCGGAGCGGGGCGCGTGGAAGGAATCTTCACCGAACGCGACCTGCTGAGCCGGGTGGTGACCGAAGGGCGGGATCCGAAGACGACCCCGATCGGGGCGGTCATGAGTCCCAACGTGCGTGCGGTGCCGTCGGCGACGACGATTCAGGATGCCCTGCTGCTGATGGTCGAGCACCGGTACCGCCACCTGCTGGTGCAGGACGGCGATCGCGTCGTCGGCCTCGTTTCGATTCGGGACCTGATGTTCTCCCAGATCATGCAGGACGAAGCCCCGCCGCATGAAGGGCGGCCCGGCGTGCTGCGTGCACGCACCGAGGAGGCGCTCAGTGCGGTGCAACCGCTCGGGCGTGGCGGGCCGACGTGATCCCGACCTCACTCCGGGGGTTTCTCCGCCGCGCGGACGATCGCCGGCGTCGCAGATGAGGTAGCCGGCTCCCGCAACGGGCGTCCTGTCGCTAAGATAAGCGGCGTTTCCGGGCTGTATCAGCACTTGTCATGACGGAATTCGTTCCGCGCCGCCGACTGCTGCTTTCCTGCGGCTGCTGCGCATTGTCCGGCCTGGCGTTTCGCGCCGGGGCAAGCGAATCCTCGGCCGCCATTCAGGACTGGCGCGCCAGCCTGCTCGCCGAAAAGCGTGAACTGTGGCTGACGCGGGACGACGACGAGATTCACGCGACCTACTGGACCGCCAAAGACGGCTTCAATCGCGACCAGTATCTGAGCCTGTGCGTCTTCATGCGCGACCGGCAGGCGGGGCGCGTGTTTCCGATCGATCGCAACCTGCTCGACGTGTTGTGCGGCGTGCAGGGCTGGCTCGCGCGCGAGGGTCATGTCGCGCCGATCAGGATCAACTCCGCGTATCGCTCGATGGCGACGAACCGCAAGACCGAGGGCGCCGCATTCAATTCGCAGCACATCCTCGGCAAGGCGGCAGACATCGTGGTGCCCGGGGTGTCTCCGGTCAAGCTGGCCGGAATGGCGGCACTGTTCGGCCACGGCGGCACCGGGTTCTACGTCGGCCGCGATTTCATCCACGTCGACAGCGCGGGCGAGCGGATCTGGGTCGATCAGCGCCGGCGTTCCGGCAAGACGTAGCCGGCGAGCGCGGCCAGCGGCAGCGCCGAGCGCGGCGCGTACGGGGTCGTCCACAGACCGCTGTGCAGCGCGCCTTCCATGAACAACTGCAGCGGATGCGCGAGCGCCGATTCGGGTGCCGACGCGCCGCTGTCGGTACGCAGGTCATGGACCAGCAATGCGGCGCTGAGCACGTTGGCGGTATCCGGTTCGAACACCTCGACGTCGAACAGGCGCGCACCGTCATACGCTGCCTTCAGCGCCGGGTTGCGCAGCACCGATTGCGTGCGCGTGGCCGGCGCTACGTTGGCCGACACGCGCACGCCATCGGCCCGCGCGACCAGCGCGCGCCACTGCTGCAGGCGCTTGGCCAGCGCGTAGTTGGGTCCCTGCTCGATCACCAGGGCGTCGACAATCCCGGCGCGGAAGCCTTCCGGTCCGTCAATGAGGCGCAGCTGGCCCGGGGCGAACAGGCGATTGCGGCTTGCCCAGCGCAGCGACTCCTGCCACAGGCGATTGGCTCCGCGCGAGTACCAGCGCGTGACTGCCTGTTCGGCCGTGCGTGCGGGCACCGCATAGCAGTCGGTCGGCGTCAAAAGGTAGGCCGGGACGATATTGCGGCGTAACGCGAGCAGGTCGTTGACGATCGCGTCCATCGCCACCGACAGGCGCACGTGCGCCTCGCCGTCGAGGTAGGCAAAGCAGCCGATCGCCAGCGGCTCGGGCATGGTGGCGAGCCAGTGGCGCACTTGTGGCGCCTCGGTGAGCAGGTCAGCTCCGGCGAGGTCGGGCAGGCCAGCGTCGTCGGCCGACGATCCTTTGCGCACCGGAATGCGTACGCGCCCGTTGCCGCGTCGCGCGATGTCGATCAGGCGCCGCCACAGGGCCGGATTCGGCACGTCCACTGCAATCAGCATCGCGCGCCATCCGGCCAGTGTTTCGAACGGGTTCAGCTCCGCGCCGGCGCCGAGCACGGCGATGTTCCAGTCCGACAGGTCGAGCCATTCCGGATGCTCGACGACCGCCTCGATCGCCGTGGCGAACGATGGCTCGGCGATGCCCCGCTCGACCCAGTGGTGGACCTGCGCGACCAGCCGGGATCCCGCGAGTCGCTCGCCGCGATACGGCACTTCGAGCCGAGGCGTGTCCTTGCCATGGCCGGGGATGGTCACCGTGTACAGGCTATCGACGCACGGCGCGCGCAGCGCGAGATCGAGCGGCAGCGGCGCGCCGCCACGCCAGAACTCGAAGCTGCGGTACACGACGTCCAGGCCGCGCCGTGCGATCGCAGCGGTGACGTTCGGCTGTCCGATCGCGAGCTCCACCTGGGCACGGATGTGGGCGGGATAGCGATGACGCCAGTCGGGTTCGTCGATGATCGCGTCGGCCAGCGCCGGCGCGGCGATCTGGACCGCCTCCGCGAACAGGCGCTTGCCGGCCATGATGGTGCTTCGGGTCCCATCGCCCGCACGCGGAAAGGCGATGCCGTCGGCATCTCTGGACGCTGCCGGCGCGTCAGGACCGCGCCGTTCGACCTGCGTGCGGTCGAACGAGGTAACCGGGGGCGAGGGGTCGGGGCTCGAGCTCATGGGCGGCGCATCGGGCGCCGCGCAGTCTACCGAGCCGACATCGCGTACGACACCGTCCGTTCGACCCCGTCCGGAGCTGTCGCGTCGCTGCAGGCGATGGCTTCGTAGTAGCGCGCGCGCAGCACGAGCCGGCGATGCGCCGCCGAGTCCGTGAACGCGGACCGGTCGTGCAGCACGTTGTTGCAGACCAGGCCCATCCCCGGCTCCATGCGCGCGTGCAGCACATGCGGGCTCGTCTCGAGCACGTGCAACAGCGCGGCGGTTGCCTCGCGCGCCGCCGCTTCGTCCTTCCACGCGATGCTGCGCGTGCGCGCGGTGTAACGCATGTGCAGGCGGCCGGCGTCGACCGAGAACACGGGGCCGGTCTGGTCGCCGCGCGCGACTTCGCCTTCCTCGGAGCGCGCGGGAATCGTCATCACATCGGGCTGCATCAGCGCACGGATGTGTTGCGGGTCTGCGTCGCGCAGCGCGATGTAGGCGATTTCGTGGTCGAGCAGCCGGTTCTCGCCGCCTTCCTCCGCGCGCTGCACGCAATGCAGGATCATGGCGCGGATCTTGCGCTCCGGCGGGTTGTAGTAGCCGTCCGTGTGCCAGCGGATCGCCCGGTTGGTGTACGGGATGTAGCTGCTGCGCGTGCCCGACTCGGCGACGGCCAGCGGCGTGATGCCGTCGTCGTCGGCGAGGTAGTTGACGTCGAGCGTTTGCAGCCCGAGCTGCGCACCGATGCCGCGCGGAATGTCGGCGTCGACCGGCACTTTGCGAGCGGCGGCATAGATCGCCATGTTGGCGCGCCCGCAGCGCTCCAGCAGCGCGGCCCGCTCGGTCGGGCTCAGGTGCAGAGGATCGGCGACCTCGACGATCAGCTCATCGATCGAAGACGGGTACACCGCCAGCTTGCGCTCGCGCCATGCCTGATATGCGTCGCGGTCCGACAGGTCGAAGGGATTCGATGCAGACACCGACCGTCACTCCGGTGGAATCGGATCGTCGACCGGCGCATCCACGCCCGGCATTTCCGGAAACGGCCCGTCCGGCTTCTCCTCGTCGGGCGCAGGCACGATCGAGCCCGCCGTCCCGATCACGTTGTCGAGCACCTTGCGCAGCGTCTCGACGGCTTCGGGCGCCTCGATCGACATCACCTGGTCGGTGATCCACGCGCGGTCCTGCGTCGCGGCCACCCCGAGCAGCGCATGGCTGCAGGTGCGCATGAAAGAGAGGTCCGGTCCCTTCTTGTCGTCGAATCCGCATTCGGCGTAGGTATCGGCGCGCGTGTTGAACAGGTCGATGAAACCGCGGCGGATCGCGTCGTGATCGTCGCCGAGGAGCCGGGACTGGTTCTCGGCCAGTTGTTCGGCCAGTCGCTTGACCATCGACACGGTAAAGACCCGCCGCTCCGGCAGACCGAGGCGCGACAGCGCGAAGCGGTCGGCAACCTGGATCAGGAAGACCAGGTACTCGCCCAGGAACGCAAAGTACTGCGGACTGGCCTCGATTTCGAACTGCGCGCTGCGCATGCGCTTGATCGTGGCCAGTCCGAGCCGCCACGTGGTGAAGGCGGCGACGCTGGCGAGCGTCTCCGGGTCGCGCGCCTTCTCCTTCGAGAAGAAACGGCTCTTGGTCCGCCGCAGCACGTTGGCCCCGCTCACGAATTCGCTCCGAGCTTCCCGGGTCGCTGAACCGTCAATAACCGCCCTTGCCGAAGGGTTTGGGCAGCCCCGCAACGCGCACGCCCTGCTTGGCGGGTCCGCCCGGAAACAGGTCGTACAGGGTCTTGCTGTCGTGGTCCGGCAGGACCTGCTCCAGATCCTTGAGCATGTTGCGGTAATTGGGCGTGTGCCCGTGTTCGCGATACTGATCGCGCAGATAACGAATCACGGCCCAGTGATCGTCGGTCAGCGCAATTCCCTCGGCCTGCGCGATGACCGGGCAGACATCGTCGTCGTAGCTTGCCTCGAGCAGATAACCCTCTTCGTCGGTCTCAATGATGTTGCCATTGACCTCATATGCCATCTTCTTCCGCCTCACTCCTTGCGCAGATAGAACTCGAATTCGCCCGGCGCCGACTCGTACTGGTCGAGCAGGCGAACGCCCCCATTGCCGGCCCAGGCGGCGACGTCCTCGGTCACGCCCGGGCAGTTCGAAATCAACACCAGCACCTCGCCACGCTGCATGCCGCTCAGCAGTCGATGCGCCTCGGCAATCGGCCCCGGGCAGGTGGCGCCGCGCAGGTCGAGCACCACGTTGCCGCCGCCCGGCCCGGCGGTGCGGCCGCGCCGGATCGTGTAGGCGACGCGGCGCCCGTTCAGGCGCTCCGTGGCGACCACCTGGTGGCCGGTCTGGTCGGCCCAGGCGCCCAGGTCATCGCCGGTTCCCGGGCAGTCGGAGATCAGAACCATGCGATGCCCGTCGGGCAGATCGTCGAGGATCTTCTTCGCGCCGAGCAATGGCAGCGGGCACGACAGTCCGCTCATGTCGAGACGGACGACTGACACATCGTTCACGGCGCGCCTCCCCGGGCTTTCTCTTTCAGGCGCCGACGGCGGCGACCGACTTGTGCGGCACGAACAGGCCGCAACCGAGCATGCGGTGCAGCCCGAGCCCGTGTTCCTGCGCGCGCAGCGAGTGCTCGGGCGACAGGCCGTGCAGCATCAGGCTGAATCCGGCGGCGCGCTGGACGCCCAGCCGCACTTCGCCACGCCGCCCGACGATGATTTCGCAGTCGATCTGCAGCTGCTCGATCTCGCTCTCGATGTCGCCGACGAAGCTTGCCTCATCCTCCGATCCGGTGACGACCAGGCGTGCATGCAGCACGGGGTAGGGCAGCAGTTCGCGCCGGGTGACGTTTCCGACGTGCAGCGGCGCCGGCACTTCGAGCAGCCTTCCCTGCAGGCGGGTACATTCTTCCGCGCGCGCCGCCGGTGCCCGCAGCACCAGACGGGTTCGTCCGCCAAGCAGCAATCCTTCGCTGCAGGCGGTGGCGCCGCGCAATGGATGCACGCCTGCATGCGGCTCCGACCCAAGCCACGGCAGGACATCGAGCAGCGCCGCGCATAGCGCGAACGGGTAGTCGCGGTCGATCACCGCGCCGCGCACCGCATAGGCGAAATCCAGCGCAGCGTTCACGTCGCCGTCCCCGGCGCGTGCGCGCGGCTCCAGCGCAGCATGACCTCGCCCCATTCACCGGCAGTCGCCGGATCGATGTCGAACACCGTGAAGCGGCGCCCTTCGCGGATGCGGATCCGCAGCAGGCTCATCCCGCCGACCAGATAGTCGATCTGCTGCAACTCGATTTGCTGCCCTCCCAGGGGCGCTTGCAGCTTTGTGAGGTCCGTCACACGCAGCTTGTCTTCCATCCTGCCTGGCTCCATGGGATTACCGCTCACGCTGCGGCCCGGCCGCTCCGTCTCTCGGCTCTGCCCAGCCTCCACGATGCCACTATCGCGGCCCCGGGCGCACCCCTCCCTTTGGGGTTATCTGCGTAATCATCGCGGGTGATAGTTGATCCTCGGCACCATCCGTAGGATGCCTTCGACCGACAATGTGCCGCTTGCCTCGCGGCGCGCGCCGATGTCGTGTGATTTCGCCAGCGGTCCGACCGCGGACATCTTCAGCTTGGAGGAAATATGGCAAAGCCGATGCACCAAACGCCGATGCTGGACGAACTCGAAAGCGGCCCGTGGCCGAGCTTCGTCTCCGGACTGAAGCGGCTGGCCAAGGACAAGGACTACATGGTCGACCTGCTCGGCCAGCTCGAGACCTCGTACGAAACGCGCAAGGGCTACTGGAAGGGCGGCACGGTCAGCGTGTTCGGCTATGGCGGCGGCGTGATCCCGCGCTTCACCGAACTGAAGGACGAGCACGGCAATCCCAAGTTCCCCGATGCGGCCGAGTTCCACACGCTGCGTGTGATGCCGCCGCCGGGAATGCACTACACGACCGACGTGCTGCGCAAGATGTGCGATATCTGGGAGGAGCACGGCTCCGGCCTGATCGCCTTCCACGGCCAGAGCGGCGACATCATGTTCCAGGGCGTCAAGTCGGACAAGGTGCAGGACGCCTTCGACGCCATCAACGAACTCGGCTTTGACCTCGGCGGTGCCGGCCCGGCGGTACGGACCTCGATGTCGTGTGTCGGTGCTGCGCGCTGCGAGCAGTCCTGCTACGACGAGGGCAAGGCGCACCG
Organism: Gemmatimonadota bacterium; assembly: GCA_050258235.1. Taxonomy (GTDB): domain Bacteria; phylum Pseudomonadota; class Gammaproteobacteria; order Burkholderiales; family Burkholderiaceae_F; genus JAKOQB01. The sequence goes on from JBLMYK010000048.1 coordinate 16,438, forward strand.
TACGGTGATCAACAATTTCCTCGACGACATCCATCGTCCGGCGCTGCCCTACAAGTTCAAGTTCAAGTTCTCCGGCTGCCCGAACGACTGCATGAACTCGGTGCAGCGCGCGGACATGGCGGTGATCGGCACCTGGCGCGACAACATCAAGACCGACGAGGCGCTGGCGAAGAAGTGGTTCGCCAAGCACGGGATGAACGAGCTGGTTAACGACGTCATCGCGCGCTGCCCGACCAAGGCGATCCAGATCAAGGAGATCAAGGAAGTCCGCAAGGGCGACACGATCTCCAGCGTCGCGCTCAACGACACGCAGGCGCTGGAGATCGACAACCGCGACTGCGTGCGCTGCATGCACTGCATCAACGTGATGACCGGCGCGCTGGCGCACGGCGACGACACGGGTGCCACGATCCTGTGCGGCGGCAAACGGACGCTGAAGATCGGCGACCTGATGGGCACGGTGATCGTGCCGTTCATGAAGCTCGCGACCGATGAGGACCGCGAGGCCTTCGTCGATCTCGGCAAGCGGATCGTCGACTTCTTCGCCGAGAACGCGCTCGAACACGAACGCATCGGCGAGACGATCGAGCGCATCGGGCTGGTCAACTTCCTCGAAGGCGTGGGGCTGGATGTCGATCCCAACATGGTCGCGGCGCCGCGCACCAATCCGTATGTGCGTACCGACGGCTGGGACGACGAAGTGGCAAGGATGCAGGCGAAGAAGAAGGCGGCTTGAGAGGAATGACGATGACAGTCGAAGCTCCAGTGAAACCCGCGGCACCGAAAACGCCGCGGCGCGCGAAGGAAACCGGGGTGCCGGACCACGTCCAGTTCCTTCATCCGCTGATGGTGAAGAATCACGGCCAGTGGAAGTACCACGACCGGCCGCGTCCGGGCGTGCTGCACCACGTGGCGAAGTCGGGCGACGAACTGTGGACGGTCAAGGCCGGCACGCAGCGGCAGATGGACGTGTGGACCATCCGCAAGCTCGCCGACATCATCGACAAGTTCGGCGAAGGACACGTCCGCTTCACGATCCGCAGCAACGTCGAAATCGGCGTGTCTAAGTGGGACAAGGTCGAGCCGCTGATCAACGCGCTCGAGTCGTCCGGCTTTCCGGTCGGCGGCACCGGCAACTCAGTGTCGATGATCGCGCACACGCAGGGGTGGCTGCACTGCGACATCCCGGGCACTGACGCGTCCGGCGCGGTCAAGGCGCTGATGGACGACCTGATCGAGGAGTTCCGCCACGAGGAAATGCCGAACCGCGTGCACATGTCGACCTCGTGCTGCGAGATCAACTGCGGCGGCCAGGCCGACATCGCGATCATCGTCCAGCACACGAAACCGCCGAAGATCAACCACGACCTCGTCGCCAACGTGTGCGAGCGGCCCGCGGTGGTCGCGCGCTGCCCGGTGGCGGCGATCCGGCCGGCGCTGGTCAACGGCAAGCCGTCGCTCGAAGTCGACGAGAAGAAGTGCATCTGCTGCGGCGCCTGCTATCCGCCGTGCCCGCCGATGCAGATCAACGATCCCGACCACTCGAAGCTGGCGATCTGGGTCGGCGGCAAGAATTCGAATGCGCGCGGCAAGCCGACCTTCATGAAGATGGTGGCCAGCGGGCTGCCGAACAACCCGCCGCGCTGGCCCGAGGTGAGCGAAGTCGTCAAGCGCATCCTGCGCGTCTACAAGGAGGACGCGCGCTCGTGGGAGCGCATGGCCGACTGGATCGAGCGCATCGGCTGGCCGCGCTTCTTCGAGAAGACCGGGCTCACATTCACCAAGTACCTGATCGACGACTGGCGCGGCTCGCGCTCGAACCTGAACGCGTCGACACACATCCGCTTCTGAGGCAACGTGAAGATCGCAGTACTGGTCAACGAAGGACCGTATCAGCACCAGGCGAGCGACTCGGCCTACAACTTCTGCCGTGCCGTGCTGGCGCGCGGTCACGAGCTGCAGCGCGTGTTCTTCTATCACGACGGCGTGAACAATGCGTCGAAGTTCACCGAGCCGCCGCAGGATGATCGCCACGTCGTGTCGCGCTGGACCAAGCTCGCCGAGGAGAACAAGGTCGATCTGGTCGTCTGCGTGGCGGCGGGTCTGCGACGCGGGCTGGTGGCCGAGACGCTCGCGCCGGGCTTCCGCATCTCCGGTCTGGGCCAGTTGATCGATTCCGGAATCAAGGCTGACCGTGTTGTCGTGTTCGGAGACTGACGGATGGCGGTGAAGAAATTCATGCTCGTGAACCGCAAGGCGCCGCACGGCTCGATCTACGCGCTCGAGAGCCTCGAGGTGGTGCTGATCGCGGCGGCGTTCGAGCAGGACGTGTCGGTGGCGTTCGTCGACGACGGCGTGTACCAGCTGAAGAAGGGGATGCAGACGAAGGCGATCGGCGTCAAGAACTTCTCGCCGACCTATCGTGCGCTCGAGGATTACGACATCGACAAGCTGTACGTCGAAGCCGAATCGCTGGCAGTGCGTGGGCTGACGGCGGAAGACCTGGTGACCGATGTGAAGGTCGTCGATTCGAAGACGCTTGCCGGCCTGATGGACGAGCAGGACGTCGTGCTGAGTTTCTGAGGACCGGTTCCAGATGCTGCATATCCTGAACAGTTCCCCGCTGGAGCGGCCGACGCTGGACAGCCTGACGCGCCTGGCGAATTCGGGCGCGCTGCTGCTGATCGAGGACGCGGTGTACGCCGCGACGCGCGGCAACGGCGCCGAAGGCCAGATCCGCGAGGCGATGTCGAAGCTGAAGGTGTACGTGCTGATGCCCGACCTGGAGGCGCGCGGAATGGCGGATCGCCTGATCGAGGGCGTGACCCCGGTCGACTACGAGGGCTTCGTCGGCCTGGTGGTCGATCATCCGAACAACCAATCATGGTTCTAGAACCACCGTTTGTTTTTCCATCTGAAGGAGGCACTCATGCCCACCATTGACGTCGGCGGCAAGAGCTACGAAACGGACGAGGAAGGCTATCTCGTCAACCTGGGCGACTGGAACGAGGACATCGCCAACGCGATCGCGCAGCAGGAAAGCATCGACATGAGCGAGAACCACTGGGAAGTGGTGAATTTCCTGCGCAAGTACTACGAGGAGTATCAGGTCGCGCCTGCGGTGCGCGTGCTGACCAAGGCGATCGGCAAGACGCTGGGACCGGAGAAGGGCAACAGCCAGTACCTGTACGAACTGTTCCCCTACGGACCGGCGAAGCAGGCCTGCAAGATCGCCGGCCTGCCGAAGCCCACGGGCTGCGTATAGACGGTCGGTGACCGAGGGGGCGCCCGGCGCCGCCTCGTCCATCAGATGTCCACTGCCGGCGTCGTGTTCGCGCTGCTGTTCTACGCCGCGACCGTGGTGCTGGTCGCCGGACTGATCGCGCGCATCGTCGGCTACGCGCGCACGCCGGCGCCGCTGAAGATCCCGACCACGCCGGCGCCGACCACGCGCGGCGGAGTCGTGCTGCGCATGCTGCGCGAAGTCGTGCTGTTCGAGAGCCTGTTCAAGGGCAGCCTGTGGACGTGGCTGTTCGGCTGGGTGTTTCACCTGAGCCTCGCGCTGGTGCTGGCGCGCCACCTGCGCTATTTCACCGAGCCGGTGTGGGAGTGGGTCGTGCTGGTGCAACCGCTCGGGATCCTGGCCGGCTTCGGCATGGTGCTGGGCCTGGCGGGACTGCTGGCCCGGCGCATCGCGGTCGAAAGGATCCGCTACATCTCGGTCCCGTCTGACTACCTGATGCTGGTGCTGCTGATCGCGATCGCCGCTTCGGGGCTGGCGATGAAGTTCGTGTTCCGCACGGATATCGTCGGCGTGAAGGAATTCTTCCTCGGCCTGATGCTGTTCGACTGGCAGCCGTTGCCCGCCGACGGGGTGCTTTACGTGCATCTGTCGCTGGTGCTGGCGCTGATGGTGGTCTTCCCGTTCTCGAAGCTGCTGCACGCTCCAGGCGTGTTCTTCTCGCCGTCGCGCAATCAGGTCGACGATCCCCGCGAGGCGCGACATCTCGCGCCCTGGGCGGCGAAGCTGGATGGGAGCTGATCGATGGCCGCGGAAGTCAAAGCGCCAGCCCTGCGCGAGTTCCCGAGCCCGCCGCCGCTGATACCGGGCGCGATGGAGAAATCGCGGCCGTACGTGGCGAGCGAGAAGATCCAGACGGCGATCGGGTTTCCGGGGCAGCTCTCCGACGGCTGGGAGAAGCGGGCGATCGACCACATGGGTCAGCTGCTCGACAAGTACCGCTCGCTCAAGGTCTTCATGGACTCGTGCGTGCACTGCGGCGCGTGCGCGGACAAGTGCCATTACTTCATCGGCACGCAGGATCCGAAGAACATGCCGGTGGCGCGCCAGGAGCTGATGCGCAGCGTCTACCGGCGCTACTTCACGCTGCCGGGGAAACTCTTCCCGAAACTCGTCGGCGCGCGCGACCTGACGCGCGAAGTGCTCGACGAGTGGTACACCTACTACAACCAGTGCTCGGAATGCCGGCGCTGCTCGGTGTTCTGCCCGTACGGCATCGACACCGCCGAGGTGACGATGGCCGGGCGCGAGATCCTCGACGCGGTCGGCTACGGTCAGAAGTACACCAACGAAATCATCGGCAAGGTGCATCGTATCGGCAACAACCTCGGCTTGCCGGGACCGGCGCTCGCCGACACCCTGACGGGACTCGAGGAGGACATCAAGGAAGACACCGGGGCGGACGTGCGACTGCCGCTCGACGAGAAGGGCGCGGAGGTCCTGCTGATCACACCTTCGGCCGACTTCTTCGCCGAACCGCACGTCGACAGCCTGATCGGCTACGCGAAGGTCTTCCACGCCGCCGGCATCTCGTGGACGCTGTCGTCGAAGGCATCGGAGGCGGGCAACTTCGGCTTGTTCATCGGCAACTACGAGCAGTTGCGCATGATCGCGCTGCGCATCCGCGAAGCGGCGCTCGACCTGGGCGTGAAGCGCATCATCGTCGGCGAATGCGGCCACGCCTGGCGCGTCGCGTACAGCTTCTGGAACACGCTGGTCGGCATCGGTGCCGGCGGCAGGGACCCGTTCGCGATCCAGCTGCAGAGCCAGCTCGACCAGCGCGTGCGCCAGCCGATGCACATCTGCGAGTTCACCTGGGACCTGATCCAGCGCGGTGCGCTGAAGTTCGACAAGGAAGCGAACGACCACCGCGTGATCACCTTCCACGACTCGTGCAACGTCGCGCGCGCCTCGCGCATGGGCGACGAGGCCGGCGGGCAGTTCGAGATCCCGCGCGCGATCATCCGCGCGGTCGCCAACAAGTACGTCGAGATGGCGCCCGACACGACGCGCGAGAAGACGTTCTGCTGCGGCGGCGGCGGTGGCGTCCTGACCGATGAAGTGCTCGACCTGCGCGTGAAGGGCGCATTGCCGCGCATGGAGGCGCTGCGCGCCGTGGCGGACCAGCACGGCGTCAACTTCATGGCGACGATCTGCGCGATCTGCAAGGCCCAGTTCACCAAGGTCCTGCCGTACTACGGCTTCAAGATGAGCATGGTCGGCGGCGTGCACCAGCTCGTCAGCGCCGCGATCAAGCTGAACGCGGCACCACACTGAATTTCGTTGGAGAACTTCATGTCCAGCCAAGCCCAAACCGAAAGCCAGCCGCTGACCTTCCGCCGCTTCAAGGACGGCGAAAGCACGTGGAAGGATCTGCATCTGAAGATCTTCAATGCGGATCATTCGCACAAGTGCCCGACCTACATCCAGTCGACGCCGCCGTGCCAGGGCAGCTGCCCGGCGGGCGAGGACATCCGCGGGTATCTGAACATCGTGCGAGGCATGGAGAAGCCGCCGGTCGGTCCCGACGGCAAGCCGAAGATGAGCTGGCAGGAATACGCGTGGCGCCGGCTGACGGAGGCCAATCCGTTCCCGTCGATCATGGGCCGCGTCTGCCCGGCACCCTGCGAGACCGGCTGCAACCGCAACGAGGTCGAGGATCACGTCGGCATCAACTCGGTCGAGCATTACCTGGGCGAGTGGGCCAACAAGAACAACCTGAAATTCGTCGCGCCCGCCAGGCGCAGCGGCAAGAAGGTCGCGGTGATCGGTGGCGGCCCGGCGGGGCTGTCGTGCGCGTACCAGCTCGCGCTGAAGGGCCATGAGGTCACGGTCTTCGACGAGCGCGAGCAGCTCGGCGGCATGATGCGCTACGGCATCCCGGGGTTCCGCACGCCGCGCGAGGTGCTCGACACCGAGATCCAGCGCATCCTCGATCTGGGCGTGCAGGCGCGGCTGAAGTGCCGCGTCGGCACCGATATCACGGTCGACGAACTGAAGCTCGAATTCGACGCGGTGTTTCTCGGCATGGGAGCGCAGGCCGGGCGCGCGCTGCCGATCAAGGACGGCGAGGCGCCGAACGTCGTCACCGCGACCGCGTTCCTGCGCGCGTTCAACGATGGCCGTCTGCGCCACGTCGGCAAGCGCGTGGTCGTGGTCGGCGGGGGCGACACCTCGATCGACGTGGCGACGGTGGCGCGCCGCCTCGGCCACATCGAGCATGCGAAGCCGACCGATCTGGAAGGTGCGATCGCAGGCTACATGGCGCACGACGTGGCCGAGATCTCGGTCAAGCAGGGCGCCGACGTCACGCTGACGACGGTATTCGCGGTCGACAGGATGCAGGCCAACAGGCACGAGGTCGAGCAGGCGATGGCGGAAGGCATCGACATCCGCGGCAGCCTGGCGCCGGTGGGCATCGTGCGCGGTCCCGACGGGCGCGCGACTGCGCTGCGGGTGGCGGAGTGCGAGGCCAAGATGATCGGCCCGCGGCTGGAGATCAAGGTCAAGGAGGGCACCGAGCAGGACATCCCGTGCGATCTGATCGTGTCGGCGATCGGCCAGGCGGTCGACTTCACCGGGCTGGAGGAATTCAACAACGGCAAGGGGGCGGTCGGCGCCGACCGCAACTACCAGGTGAGCGGCAAGCCAGGCGTGTTCGCGGGCGGCGACGTGCTTCGCCCGCACCTGCTGACGACCGCGATCGGGCACGGCGCGATCGCGGCGGAAGGGATCGAGCGCTTCCTCGCCGGCGAGGAACTTGAAAAGCGGCCGAAGATCGACGTGCACGCGTTCGACCTGATGCGCAAGTTCGTGGAGAAGGGCGTGGCGCTGCCGAAGGTCGCGGAGCCGCTGCGCGGCACCGACAAGGCGCCCGGTGCGGTCCACAACTTCGACAACCGCTCCGACCGATACGTGATCCCGCATTCGCAGCTGTTCCTTGGCCATTTCACGTTCACGCCGCGCAACAAGCGCAACTTCATCACGCTGACCAAGGAGACCGCGCTCGGCAACTTCGAGGAACGCCTCGACGCGCTGGGCGAGCAGCTCGCGGTCGCCGAGGCCAAGCGCTGCATGAGCTGCGGCCAGTGCTTCGAGTGCGACAACTGCGTCGTGTACTGCCCGCAGCTGGCGGTGAAGAAGGTGCCGAAGAAGGAAGCGACCACCGGCCGCTACGTCTACACCGACTACGACCGCTGTGTCGGTTGCCACATCTGCGCGGACGTGTGCCCGACCGGCTATATCCAGATGGGACTGGGCGAGTAGGCGGGGAGAAGGTGCGCGGCATGGTGCGGCTGATCCTGGCGATTGCCTTCGGCGTGATTGCGTCGACCGCGGCGGCCGAGGGTTCGCGCGTGCCGCGCCCGCACTTCACGGTTGACAAGAGCACGCAGTGCGTCGCGCCGCCCGAGGTGATGCGCCGCACGCACATGAACATGCTGATGCACCGGCGCGACCAGACGGTCCACCTCGGCATCCGTGGCGGTGACGAGGCGCTCAACCGCTGCATCGCCTGCCACGCCAGCAAGACGACCGGCGCCGCGATCGGCGCGCCCGACGCGTTCTGCCAGTCGTGCCACGACTACGCCGGCGTGAAGCTGGATTGTTTCGATTGCCATCAGGGCCGGCCGGGAATTGCCGCCAAGGTCAGCGCGCGTCAGCCATGAGTGAACGCACCGAGAAAACGCTGTCGCGCCGCAGCCTGCTGGCAGGGGCGGCCGCGGCGTTTGCCGGCGTGGCGCTCGCCCCAGGAGTGACGCTGGTCGAGGTTGCGAAGGCCGGGGGGCAGCCAGTGTCGTCGAAGGTCCGCTGGGGCCTGCTGATCGACGCCAGCCTGTGCAACGAGGGCTGCGAAGAATGCGTGCTCGCGTGCAACCGCGAGAACGGCCTGAGCGGCGGCACGCGTCCGACCGATTCGCAGTGGATCCGCAAGGTCGAGCTGAAGGACCGCCGCAGTGGCGCCAAGGTCAACCTGCCGGTGATGTGCCAGCACTGCGCCGAGCCGCCATGCGTCGACGTGTGCCCGACCGGTGCGTCGTTCAAGCGCGCCGACGGCATCGTGCTGGTCGATCGTCACATCTGCATCGGCTGCCGCTACTGCATGATGGCGTGCCCGTACAAGGCGCGCAGCTTCGTGCACGAGACGCTGAGCACGCAGAAGCCCGACGTGCCGCGCGGCAAGGGTTGCGTGGAGTCGTGCACGCTGTGCGTGCAGCGGATCGACCGCGGCGAGAAAACAACCGCGTGTTCGGAGGCGTGTCCGACCAGGGCGATCGTGTTCGGCGACCTCAACGATCCGAACTCGGAGATCTCGCGGCGCGTGGCGCAGATCCGCACCACCCAACTGCGCGCCGACCTGGGCCTGGACACCGGCGTCCGTTACACGGGGATCTAGATGGCCAGCGTGATGCCTTTCTCCGAAAGAGCGGTCGAGCGCCGCTTCTGGTGGCTGCTGCTGGCGGGCGGCGTCGCGCTCGGGGCCGGGCTCGGGGCGGCTTTCGTGATGGAACACGAGGGCCACATCATCACCGGCATGAACAACGAGATCGTGTGGGGCACGCCGCACGTTTTCGCGATCTTCCTGATCGTCGCCGCTTCGGGCGTGCTGAACGTCGCTTCGGTCGGCAGCGTGTTCGGGCAGTCCGCCTACAAGTCGCGCGCACGGCTGTCGGGCCTGCTGTGCCTGGCAATGCTGGCCGGCGGGCTGATGGTGCTGATGCTCGACCTGGGGCGGCCGGAGCGCATCGTGGTCGCCGCGACCCGCTACAACTTCACGTCCGTCTTTGCGTGGAACGTCTTTCTTTACACGGGCATGTTCGCGGTCGTTGCGCTGTACCTGTGGGCGCTGATGGAGAAGCGGATGAACCGCTACAGCAAGCCCGCGGGCGTGGCGGCGTTCATCTGGCGCTTCGTGCTGACCACCGGTACCGGATCGATCTTCGGTTTCCTGGTGGCGCGCCAGGCCTATTCGTCCGCGCTGCTGGCACCGCTGTTCATCGCGATGTCGCTGTCGTGGGGCATGGCGGTCTTCCTCGTTGCCGAGGCGCTGCTTAACGCGTGGCGCGGCGGCGACGTCGACCCGCAGCTGCTGCGGCGGATGAAGAACCTGCTCGGCATCCTGGTGGGCCTCGTGCTGTACCTGACGGCCGTCTACCACATGACCAACCTGTACTTCGCCAAGCAGACCGCGTTCGAGCACTTCATCCTGCTCGGCGGTGGTGTGTATACGCAGCTGTTCTGGGGCGGGTACGTGCTGGTCGGCAGCGTGCTGCCGCTGGTCCTGCTTTGGCGGCCGGGTGCCCAGACACGGCGCGCTGCCGTGACGGCCGCCGCGCTGGTGATCGTCGGCGCATTCGCGCAGTTATACGTCTTCATCATCGGCGGACAGGCGTTCCCGCTCGAGATATTTCCCGGCTTCGATGTGACGAGCAGCTTCCGCGACGGGCAGATCGCCGCGTATGCGCCGAGCGTGCCCGAAATCCTGCTTGGCATCGGCGGCGTCGCGGCCGCTTACCTGATCACGCTGGTCGGCGTGCAGGTGCTCGACTTCATGCCGGCGGCAGAGCCAGCCGTCGGCGCGGCGGGCAAGTAGAGATGCATCGCCTGCTCGTCTCGGCTGCGCACAAGTCGTCGGGAAAGACGACGGTGTCGATCGGGCTGGCGGCAGCGCTGCGCGCACGCGGGCTGGCGGTACAGACGTTCAAGAAGGGTCCCGATTTCATCGATCCGCTCTGGCTGACGGCAGCGACCGGCCGCGCCTGCCGCAATCTCGACCTGTACCTGTCGCCCGCGGACGAGGTCAGGCAGGCGTTCGAGACCGGCTGCACGGGCGCCGAGGTGGCGCTGGTCGAAGGCAACAAGGGGCTGTACGACGGGTTGTCGCTCGACGGCAGCAATTCCAACGCGGCGGTCGCGCGGCTGCTGGGCCTTCCGGTGGTGCTGGTGCTCGATGCGCGCGGCATGACGCGCGGCATCGCGCCGCTGATCCTCGGCTACCAGGCGTTCGATCGCGACATCCGCATCGCCGGCGTGATCCTGAACCGCCTGGGCGGGACCCGCCATGAAGCGAAGCTGCGCGCGGTGATCGAGCATTACACCGACGTTGCCGTGCTGGGTGCGCTGCAGGAAGATGCGTCGCTTGCGATCGAGGAGCGCCACCTGGGCCTGATGCCGGCGACCGAGGTCGTGCAGGCGCGCGCACACATCGACCGGCTTGCGGCGGCGATCGGCTCCGCGGTCGACCTCGATCGGCTGCTGGCCGCCTGCGGCACAACGGACGCGGCGCCGCTGCGCGCACAGCCCGGATCGTCGGACCCCGACCTGCGCATCGGCATCGCGCGCGACCGCGCCTTCGGCTTCTACTACGCGGAGGATCTGGAGGGGCTCGAGCGCGCCGGTGCGCAGCTCGTGTTCTTCGACGCATTGAACGATGCACACCTGCCGCAGGTCGATGCACTGTTCATCGGCGGAGGATTTCCCGAGGTGCTCGCCGCCGAGCTGTCGGCCAACCGCAGCCTGCTGGCGGAAATCCGTGCCGCGCTCGAGGGCGGAATGCCGGCCTATGCCGAATGCGGCGGACTGATGTATCTCGCGCGCTCGATCAGCTGGCACAACGTCACCTATCCGATGGTCGGTGCAATCGCGGCCGACGTGGTGATGCAGCCGCGCCCGGTCGGGCGCGGCTACGTGCATCTGCGCGAAACCGACGCCAGCCCCTGGCCGGGGCGGCTCGACGCGACGATCCGGGCGCATGAGTTCCATCATTCGCGCCTCGTCAACCTCGACCCCGGGCTGCGCTTCGCCTATCGCGTCGAGCGCGGGCACGGCATCGACGGCGCGCACGACGGGATCGTCTGCCGCAACCTGCTGGCGTCCTACGCGCACCTGCGAAGCGTGGCGGGCCACGACTGGCCGGCACGTTTCGTTTCCCATGCACGCACCGTGAAAACAGGCGCGGGTACACCGGCGGCCGACCGCCGCGTCTCTGCGGCCTGACCAGGGTGGAACCGATCCGGATCACGCCGGCGGCGGCGGAGCAGATCAAGGCTGCGCTGCAGGCGCAGGCAGACGATGATCTCGCGCTGCGCGTGGCGGCCCGCCGCACCGACAGCGGCGAAACGGAATACGGGATGGGCTTCGACGAGCGGCGCGAGCAGGACGAGGAGATCGTCACCGAGTCCGGGATCACGCTGCTGGTTTCGCCGACGTCGCGCGAGGCGATTGCCGGAACGGTGATCGATTTCATCGAAGTGGCGCCGGGCGAGCGGCGCTTCGTCTTCTATCGCGCCGGCGCATTGCCGGACGAGGACAGCGCGCAGTCGCCTGCGCGGACGGGACCGGAATGACAGGATCGATCAGCACTTCGACGCTCGTCGTCGTCGGCGGTTTTGCGCTGGCGTTCGTCTTCGGGTTCGTCGCCAATCGCGCGAATTTCTGCACCATGGGCGCGATATCCGACGTCATGCACATGGGCCACTGGGGAAGGATGCGGATGTGGCTGCTCGCGATCGCGGTGGCGATCATCGGCGCGAGCCTGCTGCACGGTTTCGGCCTGGTCGATCTGTCGAAGTCGATCTATCCAAGGCCGCGCCTGACGTTTGTGTCAGCGATGGTCGGCGGCCTGGTGTTCGGCGTCGGCATGACGCTGGCCGGCGGCTGCGCGAACAAGAACCTGCTGCGCGTCGGCAGCGGCAGCCTGCGCTCGCTGGTGGTGCTCACGTTCATCGGCATTTCCGCCTACATGACGATCAGGGGCCTGTTCGGGCAGTGGCGCGTCGACTACCTCGACCGCTTCGCGATCGACCTGGGCAGCTACGGGCTGAAGGGCCAGGACCTGCCGTCGCTGCTGGCCGGGACTGCGGGTCTGTCGCCCGCCGCCGCTCTTGCCGTTGTCGCCGCCCTGGTCGGGGGCGGGCTGCTGGTTTTCGTGCTGGCCGACGCACGCTTCCGCAGCAATGGCACGCAGGTGCTGACCGGAATCATCATCGGCCTCATCGTCACCGCGGGCTGGTACGTCAGCGGACATGTCGGCTATGGCGAGAATCCGGACACGATGGAAATGGTTTTCTTCGCCACCAACACGCATGCGGCCGAATCGATGAGCTTCGTCGCGCCCACCGCCTACACGCTCGAGCTGCTGATGCTGTGGACCGACAAGTCGCTGACGGTCAGCTTCGGCATCGCGACCGCGCTCGGGGTCATCCTCGGCGCCGCGGCGTGGGCGGCGCTGAACAAGCGCTTCCACCTCGAGGCGTTCGCCTCGGTGCGCGACACGCGCGACCACCTGATCGGGGCCGTGATGATGGGCTTCGGCGGCGTCACTGCGCTCGGGTGCACGATCGGGCAGGGCATCTCGGGCGTATCGACACTCGCGCTCGGCTCCTTCCTCGCGCTTGGTTCGATCATCGCCGGCTCGGCGCTGACGATGAAGTACCAGTTGTGGCGCGAAGAGGACGAGTGAAACCCGTGCCGGCGATTTGCGGCGCGACGACGCTGCGGTCGCCGTCGCCCGCCTAGCCGGACGACGCGGACTCAGCGCAGTTCGCTGCCCAGCGCCGCGCGGTTCTGCACCGCGAACACCGCGGCTTCGACGCGCGACGTCAGGCCGAGCTTGGCGAGGATGTGCCGCACGTGAAGCTTCACCGTGTCGTGGCTGATGCCGAGCGCCCTCGCGATCGCCTTGTTGCTCATGCCGGCGGCAACGTGGCCGAGGATCTGGCGTTCGCGTCCGGTGAGTTGCTTGACCAGGCTCGCGGCGCTGCCGGGCTCCTCGCCGCTCTGCAGGATCGCGGCCAGCTTGCCGGCGATCGACGGCGCGACCACGAGTTCGCCGCGCGCGGCACGACGGATTCCCTCGATCACGTCCGCCGGCTCCATGTCCTTCAACAGGTAGCCGCGTACGCCGAGCCGAAGCGCACCCGCGAGATCCTCGGCGGCCTCGCTCATCGTCAGCACGATCACCGGCGTCTGCTCGCCCTGCTCGCGCAGGCTCTTCAGCAGCGTGATGCCGTCGACCGGCGCCATGCGCAGGTCGAGGACCAGCAGGTCGGGCCGGTGCTTCTGCAGCAGTCCCAGCGTTTCGTCGGCGCGCCCGGTGGTTGCGAGTACCTGCATGCCCGCGCTGCGAGACAGCAGATCCGCCAGCCCCTGGCGCACCAGCGAGTGATCGTCGACGAGTACGAGCTTGATCGGCGGGGTCGTCATGAGGATGTGCGTGCACCCGTGTGGCGTTCGACGGTGAGCGTGACGCGCGTGCCGCGCTGCGGCAGCGCTTCGATGGCCAGTCTTCCCCCGGCGCGACCCGCGCGCTCGCGCATGATCTGCAGTCCGTGGTGCCCGGCTTCGGTCAGCCGGCCGGCGTTGCGGACGTCGAGAACCTCTTCGCTGGGTCCGCGGCCGTCGTCTTCAACGGTGAATCTGAGTTCGTTGCCGGAACGCTCGACGCGCAGCGCGGCATGACGCGCACCCGAATGGTGGCCGACGTTCGCCAGCGCCTCCTGCACGATGTAGAAGATCTGCAGTTGCTGGTCGGTGGCCAGTTCGAACTCGTCGATCGGACAGTCGAACTGCAGCTCGATTCCGGTGCGCTGGCGGAACGCCGACGCGAGTTCGTGCAGCGACGCGACCAGGCCGCGCGAATCGAGGCCGGCGCGGTACAGGGAAATGATCTCGCGCAGGCGGCCGTGCGCGTTGCGCAGTTCGTCGCTCGCGTCGCTCCAGTAGGCCTGCGCGAGCGCCGCGTCGGCTCCCTGCATCGCATCGTTCAGCAGTGACATGCGCATCCGCACGAACGTCAGCGATTGCGCCAGCGCGTCGTGGATGTCCGCCGCCATCGATTGCCGCTCCGCCGCCAGGCGTGCCTGCAGGTTCTCGCGCGTCAGGCGCTCGTTCTCCAGCGCCAGCCCGAGCAGCTGCCCGAACGGCCGCAGCAGATGCGCGATTCCGGGCGGGGGATCGGATCCCTCGGCGAAGAACAGGTTCAGGACGCCGATCGGCCGGTCGCGATGGTCGAGCGGAACGGCCACCGCGCGGCCGCTGAATCTGCCGGACGATGCTTCGGCTTCGCGCACCTTGCAGCCGACCACCGCCGTGGCCTGACGCGTCAGCGAGCTCTTCAGCGCCGCGCCGCACATGCCGCAGTTGGCCGGCATCATCTGGTCCCGCTGGCAGACTTCGTCCGGCAGGCCGACCGCCGCCAGCAGGCGCAGGTTCTCGCCGTCGGAGGTTGGCGCGCGGATCGCGCCCGCCCGCGCGCCGGTCAGTCGCACCACGAGACCCAGGAAATCGATCAGGACCGAGCGCGACCGCGTGCCGTCGGCCGGCCCAACGCGCGTCGATGGCGCCTCGTCGACCGCGGTTCCTTCGTACTCCGTCTGCAGTTCGTTCACGCGGCAATCAACTGTGAGCGCAGTCGCCTTTGTCAGGAGTGCAATCGTATTCCAATCCGCCGGCGCGGACGGCGCTGCCGAAGCGGACAGCGCAACGGTAAGCGATCCGGCATGCATCGACATAGCGCGGGTCAAGTTCGCGGCCGAGTGCGGTCCGACGCTGTCTACCCCCGATCGAGGGGAGCGGCGGTCTACCCACGTTGGTAGGCTGCGGCGCCGGGATCGCTGAGATACTTCGAGTTCGATTGCCGCGGGAGCAGGGTGCCGGCTCGCCGGTGCGGCAGAAGGGGCGGGGAGTGGCCGCGGATCTTCAGGTTGACTTCACCGACGCTGAGCGGCGCATCGTCGAGGCTGCGCTGCGCGAGCGCTACAAGACCGCGATTGCCGTGGAGCAGGTCGGTGCCGAGATGCGCCTCGATGCCGAGAGCCCCGTGCTGACCGCCTGCCCCGGCCTGGACTGGAGCGCGCGCGGCGCCCACTTCGTCGTCGTCCAGGTCGGTGGCGAGCGCTTCCGTTCCCGGTACTTCTACAGCCCCGACCAGCTTTCCTGGACCGGCCGCCCGGAATACGCGCGCCTGATCGACTGCGCGCTCGACATCCGGCGCGCACAGGCGGACCACGAACGCGAGCAGCGCGGCGCCGAGTCGGGTGCCGACGGCGGCGCGCTGATCCAGGAACTGGATCTCGGACGGATCTTCGGCTTTGCGCCCGGGAC
>JBLMYK010000049.1:0-12807 GCA_050258235.1 Gemmatimonadota bacterium
GCCAAGACTCCGCAGCAAACATGTCGCAAGTTTGCCACGACACTTCGTCCCTTGCATGAGCCGACCGGCCTAACCGGCTGGCTGCAAAGGACTGGGAACCGTTCCGGAATCCGCTCGGGACTCGATTGCGGCCGGGCGCTCAGGCGCGCCGCCAGCTTCGGTCGAACGGAACCTGGCTGCCGCCGGGGAGAGTCACCACCGCTCGCGGCTCGGCCTCCTCCCGCAGTACCTGCACTTGCCCGGCCGCGCCGGTCGACGCCTGCTTCACGCGGTCTCCTTCGCACAGTCCCTGCTCGGCCAGTTGCCGCAACAATGCAAGGACGCGACGTTCATGATCGATCCGGTCCAGCTTGCTCTGCATCGAGAGGCTGGGAGAGGGCGGGGGACCTTCGTGTCGCATGTTCGGTCTGGATGGCGCAGACCGTCCTGCGCGCTCCTCGAGGAGATGCGATGTTGCGAGCGAAAGCCGCGGCGCGCCATCCGGACTTGCCCGGCCCAAGCGTGGATGCGGGGGCGATCCGCGTCAGAGCGGGACGTCGTTGTCGTGGCCGCCGAGGAAACGCGGGTCCGGACCGTTCTCGACCCGCTGCACGATGCCGGACCGGTCGAAGTAGATCGACATTTCCGAATACCGGAACCCGTCCTCCAGATATGGATACGACCAGGACGTCAGCCCCAGCCGCGCAAAGGTTTCCTCGACCCGTGGAGGGCCGAACTCGCGTCGGATCACCGTCTGGTCGTCCTTGCCGACGCGGATCTGCGCGAAGTGCTCGGCCGAGATCACCTGACGCACGCGCAGTACACGGCCCTGCGCGTCGACATCGACCATCCAGGTCTGCTGCTGGAACGCGCCAATCCGGTAAGCAAGGCGGCGCGCCTGCGGAGGCGCCGGCAGCGGATAGACCTCGGCGGGTCGACCGAAGTGGCGGATGACCTCCGTCTCGGGCGTGCCGGGGGCAAGCGAACTCGGGGTCGCGCAGCCGGCCAGCGAAAGCGCGCTGGCGAGCGCGCCCAGGCCTCGCGCGACGTGCGTACGCAACTTACCGGCGTCGACCATCGGCATTCAGTCGGTTGTCAGATGCAAGGGTAGGAGGAGAGGTGCCCTTGAAGTCGCTGGTTCGCACGATTGCGGGACTGGCCTGCCGATCCTCGTTCGCTTTCAACGCGCACAGAAACGCTCGGCCGTGCCGAATCAGCGCGATCCGGCGATCAGGCGCGCGACAGCGGACGGCCAGGGGTTGTCTCAGCGCTCGGCTTTCTTGCGCGGATAATTCAGCCAGTAGACCTGCACGCCGGAGTTGCGCGCGGCGGATTCAACGGCCGTCACCTTGGCCTGATCGATGTTCTGTCCGGCGCTTGCGGTCGGGTCCATGCTGGCGCAGCCCGCCAGCGCCATTGGCAGAGACGAGAGCAACAGCAGCATCGGTTTCATGGTGTCCTCCCGCGAAGATCACAGCGCGTGTCACCCGCCAGCCAATCTACGCCGACCCGCAGTCCCTGCAACCGGGTTGCGACAAATGCCGCAATTTCGGCGACGTAATCCGGTTGCGCACGCCGGATCGTTGGCACGACGGACCGGGTGCGCAGGATGACGCGTGCCGCGGCGGCGCTGGCGTTGACAACCGCGATCCAGATCGGGGTCGCGCTGGCCGCACTGACCGTGCCGGCCATCTCGCCCGCCGTGGCCCGCGATCTCGCCGTTCCCACCTCGATGATCGGAAGCTACGTGTCGGCGCTGTATTTCGGCGCCGCGATCGCGGCGTTGATCGGCGGCGGGCTCGTGCTGCGGCTGGGCGCGATCCGCCTGTCGCAACTCGGGTTGCTGCTGTGCGGACTCGGGCTTGCGCTCGGACTGGTCCCGTCGCTGGCAGTCGTCGCTGCGGCGGCGATCCTCGTCGGCATCGGCTACGGGCCGATCACGCCGGCGTCGAGCCACGTTCTGGCGCGAACGGCGACACCGCAGAACATCGCGCTGACGCTGTCGATCAAGCAGACCGGCGTGCCCGCCGGCATGGCACTGGCCGGGATCGTGGTACCGCCGCTGGCCGTCGCCTTCGGCTGGCGGATCGCGGTGCTGACCGTCGCGCTCGCCTGTGGCGCCATCGCGCTGGCCGCGCAAGCTTTGCGATCCGAACTGGACGCCGACCGCGACCGCAGTGCGCGGATGTCCCTGCGGCAAATGCTGGCCGGGCTGCGCCTGGTCGCGGCAACGCCAAGGCTGCGCACCGTGGCGACGGTGTCGTTCGTCTATTCCGGAATGCAGATGTGCACGTCGGGATTCATCGTCGCTTACCTGGTCGAGGAAGTCGGCGTTTCGCTGGTCGCGGCCGGCGTCGCGTTGACGACCGCAAGCGTTGCCGGCGTCGTGGCGCGCATCGCGTGGGGAGCGCTGGCCGATCGCTGGCTGTCGCCGCGCGACACGCTAGCTCTGATCGGCGCGCTGACTGCCGTTCTTTCGTGCGTGGTGGCGCTGTTTTCGGGTGCCTGGCCGTTTGCCGCGATGCTCGTCGTGCTGGCCGGCCTCGGTGCGACCGCGATCGGCTGGAACGGCGTCTATCTGGCCGAAGTTGCGCGCGTGGCGCCGCCGGGCCAGGCCGGACTCGCCACTGGCGGCTGCCTGTTCTTCACCTTTGTCGGTGTCGTCGTCTGCCCGCCGCTGTTCGGCTGGGCGCAGCACGCGAGCGGGCGCTATGCGGTCAGCTTCGCCGCGGCCGCGCTTGCCTGCGCTGGCGTTGCGCTGTGGCTTTTCGCGGGCAGGCGTCCGCGGCAGGCCGGCGCTACTGCACCTTGACAATGTGGGTGACGACCAGGTCTTCGCCCTTCTGTTCGGCCGCGAACTTGACCTTGTCGCCGGCGCTCAGCGTGATGGCCGCCTTCGGATCCTGCAGCTTGAATGCCATCGTCATCGCGCCCATGCCGATGTTCCGGATCGGGCCGTGCTTCAGGATGATCATGCCGCGCGCCAGGTCGATGCGGCGCACTTCGCCGTCGGTGAGGTCGGCAATCTTGGCCGCGGACGAGGACGGTGGACTGGGGACGCGCTGCGCCAGGGATGGCAATGCGACCGCCAGCATCAAGGCGGCGAGGAGGGGATTCAGAAGCTTCATGGTTCGTTTGCCTCGGTTGATGACATCAGTGTGTTGCTGAAGACGACGCCCGTTTCAGGCGCCATTGCATAACGAGCGCATAGATCGCGGGGATGACGGCCAGCGTCAGCACGGTGGACGAGATCATGCCGCCGACCATCGGCGCGGCAATCCGGCGCATCACTTCCGAGCCGGTGCCGGTCGACCACATGATCGGCAGCAGGCCGGCCATGATGGCGACGACCGTCATCATCTTCGGCCGCACCCGTTCGACCGCGCCCTGCATCACCGCGCTGTACAGGTCGGCCGCCGTCACGTCCCTGCGCTCGTACGCGCGCGCCTGGCGAATCTCCCGCCACGCGCTGTCCAGATAGATCAGCATCACGACGCCGGTCTCCGCCGCCACGCCGGCCAGCGCGATGAAGCCGACCGCCACCGCGACGCTCAGGTTGTAGCCGAGCCACCACAGCAGCCAGATGCCGCCGACCAGCGCGAACGGCACCGACAGCATCACGATCAGCGATTCGGTCACGCGGCGGAAGTTCAGGTACAGCAGCACGAAGATGATGCCGATCGTCAGCGGCAGCACGATCTTCAGTTTCTGCAGCGCGCGCTGCAGGTACTCGAACTGCCCGCTCCAGGTTACGTACATGCCGGGCGGGAACTTGACGTTGTCCCGCACCGCCTTCTGCGCGTCGGCAACGTACCCGCCGATGTCGCGGTCGCGCATATCAACGTAGATGTATGCGCTCAGCAACGCGTTTTCGGTGCGGATCGACGGTGCTCCCTGCGTGAGCCGCACTTGTGCGACCTGACCGAGCGGAATCATCGCTGCCGGCTGGCCGGGGTCACTCATGATCGGCACCAGCACGTCGCGCGCAATGCGCTGCGGATCGTCGCGCAGCTCGCGCGGGTAGCGCACGATCACGCCGAAGCGGTTGCGCCCCTCCACCGTGGTCGTCACCATCTCGCCGCCGAGCGCGGTGGCGACGACGTCCTGCAGTTCGCCGACCGACAGTCCGTAGCGCGCCAGCTGGGCGCGGTCCGGTTCGATGTCTAGATAGAAGCCGCCGGTCAGACGCTCCGCGTACGCGCTGGTGGTGCCGGGCACGTTGCGCACCACGGTCTCGATCTCGCGCGCCACGCGCTCCATCTCGGCCAGGTCCGAGCCGAACACCTTGATGCCGATCGGCGTGCGGATGCCGGTGGACAGCATGTCGATGCGCGCGCGGATCGGCATCGTCCACGAGTTGGCCACGCCCGGAAACTGCAGCGCGCGGTCCATCTCCGCGATCAGCTTGTCGATGTTCATCCCGGGACGCCACTGCGATTCGGGTTTCAGGTTGATCACCGTCTCGAACATCTCGACCGGTGCCGGATCGGTTGCGGTGGCGGCGCGCCCCGCCTTGCCGATCACCGACTCGACTTCCGGAAAGCTGCGGATGATCTTGTTCTGCACCTGCAGCAGTTCGGCCGCCTTGGTCACCGACATGCCGGGCAGCGAGGTCGGCATGTAGAACAGAGTGCCTTCGTTCAACGTCGGCATGAACTCGGTGCCGAGGCGGCTCGCGGGGAAGACCGTGGCCGCGCTGGCGGCGAGCGCGAGCACGATCGTCAGCACCTTGTTGCGCATCACCCAGGCGATCACGGGCCGGTACACGGCGATCAGCGCGCGGTTCACCGGGTTCTTCGACTCCGGCAGGATGCGGCCGCGGATCAGCCAGATCATCAGCAGCGGAACCAGAGTGACGCTCAGCACAGCCGCGCCGGCCATCGCGAACGTCTTGGTGTACGCGAGCGGCGCGAACAGCCGCCCCTCCTGCGCCTCGAGCGTGAACACCGGCAGGAAGCTCACAGTGATGATCAGCAGCGAGAAGAACAGCGCCGGCCCCACCTCCTTGCCGGCCTCGATGATCGCCAGCGTGCGCGCGGTTGCGTCACTGGCGCCCGCGGGCAGCCGTTCCAGGTGCTTGTGTGCGTTCTCGATCATCACGATCGCGGCGTCGATCATCGCCCCGATCGCGATCGCGATCCCGCCCAGGCTCATGATGTTGGAGTTCATCCCCAGCGCGTGCATGCAGATGAACGCGATCAGCACGCCGATCGGCAGCATGATGATGGCCACCAGGCTGCTGCGCACGTGCAGCAGGAACAGCACGCACACGAGCGCGACGATCAGGGATTCCTCGATCAGCGTCTTCTTCAGCGTGTCGATCGCGCGCAGGATCAGCTCGGAGCGGTCGTAGACCGCCTGGATCGTCACGCCCTGCGGCAGGCCGGGCTTCAGTTCCTCGATGCGTTGCTTGACGTTGCGGATCACGTCCAGCGCATTGGCGCCGAAGCGCGCCACCGCGATTCCCGACACCACCTCGCCGTCGCCGTCGAGCTCGGCGATGCCGCGCCGCTCGTCGGGTCCCAGCTCCACGCGCGCCACGTCGCGCACGCGGATCGGCGTGCCCTTGTCGGCACGCACGACCAGATCCTCGACGTCGCTCCTGCCGCGCAGGTAACCGCGCCCGCGCACCATGTATTCGGTTTCGGCCATCTCGACCACGCGGCCGCCGACGTCGCGGTTCGAATCGCGGATCACCTGCGCCACGCGCATCAGCGGGACACCGTAGGCGCGCAGCTTGGCGGGATCGACGACGACCTGGTACTGCTGCACGAAGCCGCCGACCGAGGCGATCTCGGACACGCCCTGCGCCTTGGTCAGCTGGTAGCGCAGGTACCAGTCCTGCAGGGTGCGCAGTTCCGCCAGTGTGCGGTCCTTCGCCTGCACCACGTACTGGTAGACCCAGCCCACGCCGGTCGCGTCGGGGCCGATCTGCGGCGACACGCCCTGAGGCAGCCGGGTCGACGCGAAGTTCAGGTATTCGAGCACGCGCGAGCGGGCCCAGTAGATATCGGTGCCATCCTCGAAGATCACGTACACGAAGGAGGCGCCGAAGAACGAGAAGCCGCGCACGACCTTCGACTTCGGCACGCTCAGCATCGCGGTGGTCAGCGGATAGGTGACCTGGTCCTCGACCACCTGCGGCGCCTGTCCGGGGTATTCGGTATAGACGATCACCTGCACGTCCGACAGGTCGGGCAGCGCGTCGAGCGGCGTGCGCAGGATCGCCAGCACGCCGGCGAAGACGATCGCCAGCGTGGCGAGCGCGATCAGGAACGGATTGCGCGCCGACCACGCGATCAGTCGTTCAAGCATTTGCAGGGGCCAAACGAGTTTTCACCACAGAGAGCACAGAGAACACAGAGGAATTCGGAGGGATTAGCCATCAGCGATAGGGCGCAGATTCAGAGCGCGGGCGATGCCCACTGGATTCCCGCTTGCGCGGGAATGACACGCCGGGCACGAAGTCATCTCGCATTTCTCTGTGCTCTCTGTGTCCTCTGTGGTCGATTCGTCCTTCATTTCCTCGCCTCGATCTTCGTCACGACCCACTCGCCCGGCTTGCGCTCGACGAACTCGAAGTCGATCTTCGTGCCCGGCTTGACGGCCCTGGCGATCGCGTCGTTGGCCGGTACGAATTCCATCTGCATCTTCGGCCACCCGAGGCTGGCGATCGGATCATGCGCGATCAGCAGTGCGCCGCTCCTTGCATCGACGTCGAGCAGTTCGCCGGTCGCCGAATGCGCGGCCTTGCCGGCGGCCGCCGGTTTGTCCGGCGCGGTCAGTCCGCCGATCGCCGCCTTCAGGTTGCTCTCGGCGTCGATCAGGAAGTTGGCCGCGACGACCACCGACTCGCCCTCCTTCACGCCGTCGAGCACGGCCACATAGTCCTCGCCGCGCGCGCCGAGCTTCACCTCGCGCGACTCGAAGCGCCCGTTGCCGACGTCGACCAGCACGACCTGCCGCTTGCCGCTGTCGATCACCGCCGAGGTCGGCACCGCCGGCACGCTCGCTCCCGCGCCGCCGGCAAGTTCGACCATCGCGTACATCGACGGCTTCAGTCGTCCGCCGCGGTTGGGCAGTTCGATGCGCACCTGCGCCGAACGCGTTTCGGCCTTCAGCGTCGGATAGACGTACGTGACCCGGCCGCCGAAGGTTTCACCCGGATAGGCTTCGAAGCGGACCTGCGCCGGCTGCCCGACGCGGATGCGGCCGATGTCCTGCTCGAACACGTCAGCGATCACCCACACGCTCGACAGGTCGGCGATCTGGTACAGCATCTCGCCCGGCATGAAGCGCATGCCCTGCGTGGCCTTGCGTTCCAGCACGATGCCGCCGGCCGGCGCGCGGAACGTCAGCACGCGCCGCGGTTCGCCGCCCGCCGCCAGCCGCGCGATGTCCTCGTCGGTGACGTCCCAGTAGCCGAGCCGTTTCAGCGCGGAATCGGCAAGCCGCTGCATCCCGGCCTGCGTCTGCGCGTCCGCGCTCTTCACGCTCGCGGCGCCCTGCATCGCGACCTGGTACTCGCGCTGCGCGGCGAGCAGTTCGGGGCTGTAGGCCTCGAACAGCGGCTGGCCGCGCGCGACGTACTGGCCGGTCGCGTTCACGTGCAGCTTCTCGATGTAGCCCTCGTACTTGGCGGTGACCGTCGCGAGCCGCCGCTCGTCGACTTCGACGCGGCCGGTGGCGCGCACGACCGTGTCGAGAGCGCGCTTCTCGACCCTCGCGGTGCGCACGCCGAGCTTCTGGATCTTCTCGGTGCTGACCTTGATCCCCGAGCCGGCGCCCTCGGCCTCGTCGCCCTCGTACACGGGGATGTAGTCCATCCCCATCGAGTCCTTCTTCGGCGTTGGCGACGTGTCCGGCAGCCCCATCGGGTTGCGGTAATAGAGGATCTTGCGCTCGCTCTTCTTCGACGTGCTGTCCGCCGTCGTGGACTTGCCGGCGTCCGCCTGCGGCGCCGGTACGGACTGTCTCGCGCCGTACCAGTAGCCGGCCGCGCCGGCGATGACCGCCGCCGCCACGACCGCGAACAGGCTGGGCTTGCTCATAGGTCTTCTCCAAGCAGCCGTTCGATTTCGGCCTGCTTCATGCGCGCGTCGGCGCGGGTCCGGATGAGCGTCAGGCGCGCCTGACGGATCTGGCGCTCGGCTTCGAGCGCGGTGGTGAAGTCGACCTTGCCGGTTTCGTAGCCCGCCAGCGCGGCGCGCCAGGCGACTTCCGCTTCGGGCAGCAGGCTGGTGCGCGTCAGTGTTTCGACCTGGTGCGCCGCCTTGTACGCGGCGACGTTCTCGCCCAGCTGCGACTGCAGATCGTTCAGTGCGGCCTCGCGGCGGGCCTGCGCGGCCGAAAGCATCGACAGCGCTTCGCGCTCGTCGGCGCGCCGGCTGCCCTGCTGCAGCGGGATGTTGACCTCGAACATCAGCTCCCACATCGCGATGCGATCGCGCATCTGGATCGGCGCGACGCCGACCGTGAATTCCGGATAGCGGTTGGCGAACACGGCGTCCTTGTTTCGTTCGGCGGCGCGGATGCGCGCGGCTTCCGCCTTCAACAGCGGATTGCGCGCCAGCACGCGCTCGCGCAGCGCGGCGAGGTCCACGCGCGTCAGCGGCGGCAACGCGGCTGCGTCGTTCGGCGCCGCCAGCGGCGCCTCGGACGCGCGCGCGAGCAGCCCGTTCAACCGCGCGCGCGTCGCGGTGAGGTCGGCTTCGAGCATCACGATGTCGCTGCGCATCGCGGTGCGCTCGACCTGTGCGCGGATCGCGTCCTGCTGCGGGGCGAGCCCGCCTGCGTAACGCACCTGTGCCACCGATTCGAGCCGGTCGACGAGCGCGAGGAGATCGCGCAGCTGAACGAGGCTCGCCGTCGTCTGCTGGTAGCGCGCATACGTCGACTTGATCTGCAGCGCCAGCTCGTTCCAGGTCACATCGGTGCGGTCCGCCGCCTCGTCGGCCGCGGCCTGCGCCGCGTCGCGCTTCGCGTCGCGCTTGCCCCACGCGGGAAAGGTCTGCCGGAACTGGTAACGGGTGGACCCGACGCGACCCGGCAGCAGGTTCGGGTTCGACGCGCCGCTGTTGTCGAGGTCGCGCAGCTCGATCTGGACCATCGGATCGGGCAGGCTGCCGGCGGGCAGCACGCGCTGTGCGGCGGCATCGGCCTCGAGGCGCATCGAGCGCAGCTCCGGATGGTGCTGGCGCGCGTACGCGAGCAGGCCATCCAGCGAGCCGCCGAGTTCAGGGGTCAGGGGCGGCTGGGCGAAGGCCGCACTGCCGGCAAGCACCGCGCACGCGGCGAGAAGCCGTACGGATCGCTTCAACTTGTGCTCCTAGCTGTAGCGGGCCCAGACGCGCGCGGCACCGTTGGCGTCGACCAGCAGCACGTCGTAGCGGTCCTTGACGCCGTTGTACTCGGGGCCGTCCATGCCCGGTGAGCCGACCGGCATGCCGGGCGCCGCTAGGCCGACCGCCTGCGGACGCTCGGCAAGGAGCTTCTTGATATCACGCGCTGGCACATGGCCTTCGACCACGTAGCCGTCGATCAGCGCGGTGTGGCACGAGCCGTATTTGTCCGGCAGGCGGAAGCGCGCGCGCCACGGCGATGTGTCGCGGACTTCGTGGATCTTGATGTCCGTGAAGCCGTTGGCGCGCAGGTGTTTCATCCAGTCGCCGCAACAGCCGCAGGTCGGGCTCTTGTAGACGTCGACGGCCGGCAGCGACGATGCGGCGCGGGCAAAGGCCGTTGACGCTGCCAGCAGCGCCAGTGTCTGCAGCGCGTGGCGGCGTGGGATGAGGGTATGCATGCGTTTCTCCTTCAAACACGGTCGCCTGGCGACCGAAACCCGGGATCGGAAATGACTGCAGTGCGGCGTGGCGTCCGCGGACGCCGATCTCAGGTCAGGGAAACGCAATAAAGAATCGTCAAGGGCGGCGCGGTGGCATGCGCCGTGTAAAGCCTCGGTGGCACCGCGGTGGTCGGCTCCGCAGCGGTGGAGCCGACGATGAGCAGCGCGGGCGGTGGAGCGGCGAACGCGGTATGCAGTGCGCTCAAAGCCTGGTTGTCGGCGTTGCAATGCTTGTAGCAAAGCGTCGGCGGCGCGCCGCGGCTGTGGTCGCAGTGATCCGTGACAGCGCTGGCAGCGAGCCCGACTTTCGATTGCGTCGGAACCTCCGGCGTGACCAGCGGGCAGGCGTGCGCCGCCAGCGACCATTGCGCGAGCAGGAACGCGCACAGCGCAAGCGCCAATGCCCGTATTCGATAGATGCGCCCCAGCTTCATCCCCTGCGGTCGTTACGCTGACAGTTACAAACGATACCGGAGCGCAGCGTATCGACGCCGGTAGCCCGACGTTTGCGCTAGCGCAAGTGCCTCGCCTTTGCGGATCGCAGTGTTGCCGGCGAGCCGTCGAAGCGCGCGCATCGTCCCGCGGTGGGGTCGAAGCTTGGCGCCGCTTCCTCTGCGTAGCCGACGCGACCATCGACACCGCCGCCGCCGATGGGCTCCGGGATGATGGGTCTCGGCGGCCGGGGGCATGGACCAAGCGCTGGACGGGAGCATTCGCGTGGGCCGCGCGACGAGGCGGAAGCGAGAGCAATCGTGTCGCTTCGTTCCTTGGCGCGTGTCGCATCGGCACCTCTACACTGGGTGCCGATGGATGTTCCACGCGAAATCGAACTCAAGCTCGCGGTTGCGGCGAAGGATCTGCCGCGGCTGCGCCGGCGCCTGTCGCGCTTTGGCGCGCCGCAGGTCAAGACGCTCGAGAACATCTACTACGACACGAAGGACTTCGCGCTCGCCGGACACGGCATGGCGCTGCGCGTGCGCCGAATCGGCCGGCGCTGGCTGCAGACGCTGAAGACGGACAACACCGCGACCGCGCTGTCACGCCGTGGCGAGTGGGAAATGCCGGCGCCGCGCGGGCGGCTCGACGTCGCGCGCTTCGCCGGCACGCCGCTGGACGCGCTTCTGCGCAAGCGGCCGGCGCTGAAGATCGGGCCGCGCTTCCAAACTCGCTTCGAACGCACGCTGTGGACGACGCGCGAGGGTGCGATTGAGATCGCGCTCGACGAAGGCGAAATCAGCGCGGCCGATCGCGCCGCGCCGATCCGCGAGCTCGAACTCGAACTGAAAGCGGGCGATCGCGCGGCGCTGTGGAAGCTCGCGCTCGACCTGGTCGGCCCCGGCGCTGCCGCGATCGCGTTGCTGCCGTTCGGCGAATCGAAGGCGGCGCGCGGGGTTCGGCTGGCGCTGAATGAATCGGTCAAACCGGAGAAAGCCAGCGCAAAGGCGTTCACATCATCGCTGCGTCCGAGCACGACAGCGGGTGCGGCGCTGCATTCGATCATTGCCACCGGCGCCGGGATCCTGCTTGCCAATGTGCACGGCATGCGCGCGAGCGACGATCCGGAGTTCATCCATCAGGCGCGCGTCGCGGTGCGCCGGATGCGCTCGACCGTCAGACTGTTCAGGGGCGAGGTGGAATTCCCGCCCGGGCTGGACGCTGAACTGCGCTGGGCCGGGCGCGCGCTGGGCCGGGCGCGCGACTGGGATGTGTTCGTGCTGCACACGGTTCCCGCATATCTGGATGGTTTGTCGGATCCCGATCCCTCCCTCGAGCGGGCGGCTCGATTGCGCCTTCGCGCGCGAGACGACGCAGGCGCGGCACTCGATTCGGCGCGTTTCGCTGTACTGGCGCTGCAGCTTCTGCGATGGTCCGACGGGCCGCCGAACGATGGGAGCCCGACATTGCGGTCACTCGTCGCTAGGCTGATGCCGCGTGCGCATCGAAAGCTCTTCACGGCCGCCCAGCGTTTCGAGCACCTGGATCAGCGGCGTCGCCACCGGGTGCGGATTCTCGTCAAGCGTCTGCGCTACGCGCTCGATCTGATGGGATGTTGCATGCCGAAGAAGCGCGCCGACCCGTACGCTCGCACACTTGCGCAACTGCAGGATGAGCTCGGCGCACTGAACGACATCGTGGTCGGCCGGGAATTCATCGCCGAGTGCGAAAGCGCAGCCGGCGCGCTTGCCGAAATGCGGCGCCGATTGCGCGGCGCTGAACGCGAGCACATACGCGCGGCAGATCGCCTCGCGCGTTCGCTCGCACGCGCTGCGCCGCCGTGGGCCATTGCCAGATCCGACTGACCGGCAAGCGAACCCCAACTTCTCGCACGACCAGGCGGCGTCTCCGCCGTTTCCGCTTGCGCCGAGGCCGCGAACCGGACCTCGACGAAGCGCTGTGGTGTTTTCCCTGATGGCTTCGCGATCTCGTTCCTGACCTCGCGCATCAACGCGATGGCCGCTGCGTGCAGCATGACCATCAAGTAGTCGCAACCAGCAGGCGGCGTCGTGCTCGATCAGATGAGATTCTCGATCGCGAACAGACGGCCGAACTGCACTCCATTCGGCCGCCGCGGCGCCTGCGCGTCGCCCGTGGCTGTCGGTCTGAACCAATCGATGGGCTTGGATAGCTGTAAAGCGGGCGCTGTCGCCTGCTCGTCTACTAACGGGGGAATCCATGACAAGGGCCTTTGAACTTTCGCGCACTTTGATTTCGCTTGCCGTGCTGGGAGCCTTCGCTCTCGGAGCGCCGGCGGTACTGGCGCAGGGCAAAGGAGGCGGCGGCAAGGGCGGAGGCGGTGAAACGACCGCCACCAACAACCTTTCCTATCCCGCGCTCGATCTGGACGTCACGACGCTGCCGGTGTCCTACTTCTTCAGCATCGCAACCAACCCGGTGCCGACACTCGGTCAGACTTACTCGTATGGCTGCGACCGCAAGGAAACGGTGGGCACCACCGAGTACCCGAACACATCTTGCGTCAGCGC
>JBLMYK010000050.1:0-5288 GCA_050258235.1 Gemmatimonadota bacterium
GCCGCCTGCTCCGCCGGCAAAGCCTCGACACCCCTCAGCGCCTTGGTCATCTGCCGCGTGCGCGTCTCGGCGGTTTCGATCGTGTTCGACGCGGTCGCGAGCTGCTGCTTGAGCTTCGACAGCACGTCGCCGAACTTGCCGAACTCGGTCTTCACCGCGCCGAGCACCTGCCACACCTCGGCGCTGCGCTTTTCCAGCGCGAGCGTGCGGAAACCCATCTGCAGGCTGTTGAGCATCGCAAACAGCGTCGTCGGCCCGGCGACGACGATGCGTTGCTCGCGGTTCAGCGCCTCGGTCAGCCCGGGGCGGCGCAGCACCTCGGCGAACAGCCCTTCGGTCGGCAGGAACAGGATCGCGAAGTCGGTCGTGTGCGGAGGCTCGACGTACTTGTCGCGGATCGTCTTCGCTTCGAGACGGATGCGGGTCTCGATCGCCTTGCCTGCCGCCTCCACCGCGGCCGGGTCGGCGGCTTCCTGCGCGGCGAGCAGCCGCTCGTAGTCCTCGCTCGGAAACTTGGCATCGATCGGCAGCCAGCACGGCGTCTCGCCGTCGCCGCTGCGGCCGGGCATGCGCACCGCGAATTCCACGCGCTCGCTCGAACCCGGCCGCGTGGCGACGTTGGTCGCGTACTGGTCCGGCGCGAGCACCTGCTCCAGCAGCGCGGCAAGCTGCACCTCGCCGAAGGTGCCGCGGGTCTTCACGTTGCCGAGCACCTTCTTCAGATCGCCGACGCCCTGCGCCAGGCCCTGCATCTCTCCCAGGCCGCGGTGCACCTGCTCGAGGCGCTCCGACACCAGGCGGAACGATTCGCCCAGCCGCGCCTCCAGCGTGGTCTGCAGCTTCTCCTCGACGGTCGCGCGCATCTGCTCGAGCTTGGCCGCGTTGTCGCTCTGCAGGCTCGCAAGCTGGGTCTGCAGCGTGCCGCGCACTTCGGCGAGGTTCATCTGGATCGAGCGCGTCAGGTCGGCCAGTTGCTGCTGCATGGTCTGTCCATACGCGTTCAGGCTCTGCGTCTGCACGCCGCCGGCCTGGGTCATCTGCACATTGAACGCGGCCTGCAGATCGCCGAGGCGCGCGCCGGTTTCGATGCGCGTTGCACTTGCGGCAGCGTCGATCGCCCCGCGCAGCTCGCGCTCGAGCCGCTCGTTGATCTGCGACTGCTCGTCCTGCAGGCGGCGGATCGAAGTCTCGACCTCCGCGACGCCCGCGCGTCGCAGCAGTACGAGCGCGACCAGCGCAACGACCAGCGCGACCGCGAGCGCAACGACGGCGATTTCCAGCATCCGAACTCCCGATCGAACAAGGCGCCGATCTTAGCCGTGCTCAGTGCCGGGCCGGCTTCGCGCTGGAGCGGAGCGCGAGCGCGAGCGGCAGCAGCGCCATCATTGCAAGCGCGGCGACCCAGTGGCTGTCGATGAACGCAGCCATCGTCGCCTGCTTCTGCAGCGCGGCCGCGAGCACTGCCGCGCCCTCGGGCGTATCCGGCGCGAGCCCCAGCGGCGCGAGGTACTGGCTCGCCGCCGGGGACATTGCGCCGATCAGCCCGCGCATCTCGGCCCAGTAGTGGTCGAAGCCGTAGGTCGTATAAGCGGATATCGCGCCGATCGCCGCGGCGGACGCGACCGTACGCACCAGGAAGTACAGCGTCGAGGCCTCGGCCGCCAGCTCTTTCGGCAGCGTCGTGTAGGCCATCACGACGATCGGCGTGACGATCAGACCCAGACCGAGTCCCTGAATGGCCAGAGGCGCGATCATCCACTGCCCGGTCATGTCGGGCGACATGTGCGTCATCCACAGGCAGCCGCCGCTGGCAATCGCGCCGCCGACGAGCAGGAAGGTCGACGCGCTGAAGCGCGCCGAAATCCGGCTGTACAGGTACATCGTCGCCAGCGCGCCAAGCGCGCGCGGCATCAGCAGCAGGCCCGCGTCGACGGGAGTGTGGCCGTACTGCTGCTGGAACAGGAACGGCTGCAGCACCTGCCCGCCCCACAGCGCGATCGAAAACGGAATGCAGGCGAAAAGGGCCAGCGCGTAGTTGCGATCGCGCAGCGCCGCCAGCCCGAGGATCGGCGCTGCGGGCCGGGACGCGTAATGCACCACCAGCATCGCAAGTGCGGCGAGCAGCGTGAACGCGCACGCGAGGATGAACGGCGAATCGAAGCCTTTGTCGTTGCCGTGATCGATCACGAGCTGCAGCGATACCAGCGCGGCGGCGAGCACGATGAAGCCGGTCCAGTCCATCAGCCGCAGCGCGCGCGGCGTGTCTTCCATGAAGCGCAGCGCGAGAAGCACGATGCCGACGCCGATCGGCACGTTGGCGAGGAAGAGCCACCGCCAGCCGTACGCGTCGGTGACGAAGCCGCCGACCGCGGGGCCGACGATCGGCACGATCAGCATGCTCATGTTGAAGTACGACATCACCTTCGGCAGCTGCTCGGCGGGATACGACGCCGCCATCACCGCGTTGCAGATCGGCGCGATCGGCGCCGAAAAGAAACCCTGCAGGAAACGCGCAAGCACCAGCATCGGCAATGTGGTCGACAGCCCGCACAGCAACGACGATGTGGCGAAGCCCGCCACCGTCCCGACGAAAAGGCTGCGGCGCCCGAGCCGGTCGTGCAGGAATCCCGTCAGCGGCAGCCCGAGCGCGGCGCCAACCACGTACGCGGTCAGCAGCCACGCCGCTTCGTTCAGCGTCGCGCTCATCTGGCCGGCGATCGTCGCCAGCGCGATGTTGGTGATCGTGAGGTCGAGTCCCTGCAGGATGTTCGCCATCACCACCGTGGCAAGCAGCACACGGCTGCGCTGCGGCTGCACGGCTAGCGAACGTGCACGGTGACGTTGGCGCTGGCGCCGATCGGCAGCTCTGTGCCCCGCGCGAGCTCGGTCAGCCGGATGCGCACCGGAACGCGCTGCGCGGTCTTGACCCAGTTGCCGGTGGCGTTCTGCGGAGGCAGCAGCGCGAAGGCGGCGCCGGTGCCCGGGCTGATGCTCTCGACCACGCCCTTGAAGTGCGTGCCGGGCAGTGCGTCGAGCTCGATTTCCGCGCCCTGGCCCGGCGCGATGCCCGGCAGCTCGCCTTCCTTGAAATTCGCATCGACCCAATAGCCCTGCTCCGACACCAGCATGAAAAGCGGCGCGTTGGCCTGCACCTGCGTGCCGACGGTGAGCTTCATGTTGGTCGCGCGCCCCGCCGCGGGCGCGCGCACGTGCGTGTATTCGAGGTCGAGTTCGGCCTGCCGAAGCTCGGCCAGTGCGGCGAGTACGGCCGGATGCTGGTCGACGTTGGCATACGCTTCGGTACGTGCGCGCACCAATCGGGCGCGCGCGGCATCGAGACTCGCCAGCTCGATCGACAACTGCGCCTGCGCGTCTTCGGCGCTTTGCGGTGCGATGAAGCCGCGCCGTGCCAGGTCGTTCGCGCGCGTCACCCGCGTGCGCGCCTGCCCAATCTGGTGCTCGGTCCGCTTGACATCAGCCTCGGCAGCGGCAACTTCGGCCAGGCTTTCGCGCGCGGCAAGCCGCGCCTGCGCGAGCTTGGCCTGCGCACGCTCGATCGCGACGCGGTACGGCCGGTCGTCGAGATCGAGCAACGGCTCTCCGGCAGCCACCGCCGCGTTGGGCTTCACGTATACCTGCGTCACGCGGCCCGCGATCTGCGTGGCGACCGGGATCGCGTCGGCGCCGACGTAGGCGTTGTCGGTCGACCGCGTGGGCTTGGCGGACTGTGTCCAGGCGAAGCCCGCGAGCGCGGAAACAGCGATCACGCCGAAGAGCGCGAGCTTCGTGACCTTGTTCATGTCCCCCCCGTCACTTCTCTCCGTCGCCGTCTTTACGCGGCGCCGTGGAGGCAAGGATAACCTCGCCGGTCCGCGCTGTTAACCCGCGCGGTTCATTTCATTGCTTCGGCGCCGCTTCCGCAACGTAGATCTCGACGCGGCGATTGGCCGCGCGGCCGGCCTCGGTATCGTTGCTCGCGATCGGTTCGCGCTCGCCGCGCCCCGCGATTGCAATCCGCGATGCCGCCACGCCATGCTGCACGAGGTAGTCGCGCGTCGTCTGCGCGCGCTCGAGCGACAGCTTGTCGTTGAACGCGTCCGATCCTGTCGAGTCCGTGTGGCCGATGATGTCGATCATCGTCACCGGATGCTGGTTCAGCGTGACGGCGTACTTGTCGAGCACGGTGCGCATCGCCGGCTTCAGGTCGGAGCGCCCGACGTCGAACGATGCGTCGGCCGGTATGTCGAGCTTCAGCCGGTTGTCGGCGGTCTGCGTGACCTTGACACCGGTGCCCTGCGACGCCTGCTCCATCGCGCGCTTCTGGTCCTCCATCTTCTTGCTCCAGAGGTAACCCCCCGCCGCGCCGACCGCCGCGCCAAGCGCGGCTCCGGTGACCGCACTGCGGCCGGTGTGTCCGCCCGCCGTAGCCGCTCCGAGCAGGCCGCCGACCGCGGCGCCGATCCCGGCTCCGGTCGCCGTGCCTTTCTGTGTTTCCGACATGTTGGCGCACCCGGCGATCATGCTGCCGGCCGTCACGATGGCGATGGCCCGAATGATCTTCATGCAATCCTCCTGTTTCACGCGATGCCTTCGATGCTAGGAAATGCGCGACAGCGCCGGCACCACACGAAGGCGTACCGCGCAGATCGGCTAGCGGTGAAGTCCGCTTGGGCAACGATGTCAAAACCGGCAGTCCGCGTCGACCGGGATATGTCAAAGACGCGGTCGATTCCGCTGCTTCACGTGCGCGTCTCAGCCTTCGCGGTTGCGCATCCAGTCGGCGGTACCGAAGAACGCCTGCAGCAGCTTCTGCCTCAACGCGTCGTTGACGCCCTGTTCGGCCATCGCCTGGTTCATGCACGCCATCCACTGGTCGCGCTCGCGGACTCCGATCGCGAAAGGCAGATGGCGCGCGCGCAGCCGCGGGTGGCCGAAGCGCTCGATGTAGAGACTTGGCCCGCCGAGCCAGCCGCTCAGGAACCAGTACAGCTTGTCGCGCGCATGGGCAAGATCGGGCTGATGCAGGCGGCGTATATCCGCGAACGCCGGCTCTAGCTCCATCAGGTCGTAGAAGCGGTCGACCAGCGCGCGCACGGCCTTTTCACCGCCGAGCCGGGCGTACGGTGTCTCCTCTCGCGCGGTTGCCTCCGCGGTGGGATCGGGCACGCTCATGCTTCGCGCAGGGTCGTCAGGGGCGGTGTCTTCAGCACGCTGCGCAGCCCGAACCAGCCCCCGACCAGTGCACACGCGGCGCCACTGCCGATTCCGAGCACGAAGACCCACGGCGA
>JBLMYK010000051.1:0-7932 GCA_050258235.1 Gemmatimonadota bacterium
CGATCGACGCGCTGTGCGACCAGACGTTGATCATCTGCATCGCCGCGGCGGGGTCGTCGCGCGTCGCGGCGAGCAGCGCATCGGACACGCGCATCGGCGCCGCGGTGCCGAGCAGCGCCACGCCGGCGATGCGCTCGCGCATGCGGCGCGCGATTTCCAGCGCGATCAGCGAACCCATGCTGTGACCCACCAGCAGGAAGCGCAGCGTTGCCAGCTTTGCCAGCTCCGCGGCGAGGCGCCCGGCGATCTCCTCGACCGACGCGAGCGGCGCCCCGTCGCTGCGCCCGTGGCCGGGCAGGTCGAGGGCAAGCACCGAAAATCCGTGGTGCGCCAGGTAGCGGCTCTGCAGGATCCACACACTGTGGTCATGCTGCGCGCCGTGTAGGAACACGACGCAGGGCCGTGCGGGATCGAAGGATCGGCCGCCCGTGTACGCGAAGATTCCGTCGAGTTTCATCACGCCACCTTGGACGCCGCTTTCAGCGCGCGCGAAAGATCGTCGATCAGGTCGGTCGGGTCTTCGAGCCCGATCGACAGGCGGATCGTTCCCTGCGTGATGCCGGCGGCGGCGAGCTCGGCGTCCGGAACGCGGAAATGCGTGGTCGACGCCGGGTGGATCACCAGCGACTTGGCATCGCCGACGTTGGCCAGGTGCGAGAACACGGTCAGCGTCTCGACGAACTTGCGCCCCGCGGCGCGCGAACCCTTGAGGTCAAAGCTGAACACCGCACCGCTGCCGCGCGGCAACAGCCGCCTGGCGAGTTCGTGATCCGGATGCGAAGGCAGCTCGGGGTAGGCGAGTTTGGCTACCAGCGGATGCGTGGCGAGGAACTCGACCACCTTGCGCGTGTTCGCCACGTGCCGCTCCATCCGCAGCGGCAACGTCTCGAGCCCCTGCAGCAGCAGGAATGCCGTGTGCGGCGCCATGCAGGCGCCGAAGTCGCGCAGCCCTTCGCGCCGCGCGCGCAGCAGGAACGGCGCCACCGTGCTTTCGTCGGCGAAGTTCATGCCGTGGAAACCCGCGTACGGCTCGGTCAGCGTCGGGAATTTCCCTGACGCTTGCCAGTCGAACGTTCCGCCGTCGACCAGCACGCCGCCGATCGCCACGCCGTGCCCGCCGATGAACTTGGTCGCCGAGTGATAGATCAGGTCCGCGCCGTGCGCGAACGGCTGCATCAGGTAGGGCGTGGTGAACGTGCTGTCGACCAGCAGGGGAATTGCCTGCGCATGCGCGAGTTCCGCCACGCGCGGTATGTCGAGCACGTCGAGGCCGGGATTGCCGAGCGTCTCGCCGAACAGCAGCCGCGTGGTCGGCCGGATTGCGGTGCGCCATGCGTCGAGATCTCGCGGGTCGACGAAAGTCGTTTCTATGCCGAAGCGCGCCAGCGTGTACGCGAGCAGGTTGTGCGATCCGCCGTACAGCGCGCGGCTGGCGACGATGTGCGAACCGGCTCCCATCAGCGTGACGATCGCCAGGTGCAGGGCCGCCTGGCCGCTCGCGGTGGCAATCGCGCCCACGCCTTGTTCGAGCGCGGCCACGCGCTCCTCGAGCACCGCGACGGTCGGGTTCGAGATGCGCGAGTAAACGTGCCCGGCGCGCTCCATGTTGAACAACGCCGCCGCGTGATCGGAATCGTCGAAGCAGAACGATGTCGTCGCATAGATGGGAACGGCACGGGCGCCGGTCGCGGAATCGGGTCGCTGGCCCCCGTGCAGCGCGAGCGTGTCGAAGCCGGGGTATCTCGGTGCGGGCATGGTCGGTCCCGGGTCAGCAATCGCAGGAGGCGGGAAGGTTACCCGACTCGCGTCTGCTTTATATTGGACTTCATGGACATGCGCGCCGACCTGTATCCGCCGCTGGAGCCGTACGACAGCGGCATGCTGGCGCTCGACGAAGTTCACACGATGTTCTGGGAGGCATGCGGCAATCCGCACGGCATTCCGGTGCTGTTCCTGCATGGCGGGCCGGGAGGCGGCTGTTCGCCCGAGCATCGGCGGTTCTTCGATCCGGAGGTGTTTCGCGTCATCCTGTTCGACCAGCGCGGCGCCGGCAGCTCGACCCCCGTCGGCGACGTCACCAACAACACGACCGCGCATCTGGTGCGCGACATCGAACTTCTGTGCGGCTACCTCGGCATCGGCAAGGCGATCATCTTCGGCGGCTCTTGGGGCAGCACGCTGGCGCTTGCCTATGGGCAGGCGAACCCCGACCGCTGCCTGGGCTTCGTGCTGCGCGGCGTCTTCCTGGGAAGGGCCTCCGAGATCGAGTGGTTCCTGTATGGCCTGCGCCACGTCTTTCCGGAGGCGTGGCGCAGCTTCGCAGAGATGCTGCCCGAAGTGGAGCGCTCCGACCTGCTGCGGGGTTATCTGAAGCGGCTGTTCGATCCGGACCCGCGCGTGCACCTGCCTTTTGCGCGCGCCTGGAGCGATTACGAAGGAAGCTGTTCGACGCTGTTGCCGAATCCGGAGCTCGTGCGGCACCTCGCCGACGAGGCGGTGGGCCTGGCCCGGCTGGAGGCGCACTATTTTGCGCATCAATGCTTCCTGGCGCCGAATCAGCTGCTGAATCACATGTATCGGATCCGCCACCTGCCGGCGGCGATCGTGCAGGGCCGGTACGACATGGTGTGCCCGATCGTCACCGCCGACGAGCTGGCGCGGGCCTGGCCGGGCGCGCGCTACGTCGTCGTCAACGACGCCGGTCATTCGGTGTGGGAGCCGGCGATCCGCGCCTCGATCATGCGCGAGGTCGAGCTGTTCAAGCAGGCGCTGGCCTGACCGGCGCCGTGCGACGCAACTTTCGGGGGTCGCTTGTGACCGGGTCGGCGACTGGGCTAGCATGGCTCGTCGGCACTCGCCGAATGCAGGGCGGTTCCGTGGAGGCGCCATGAAGGTCAGCGACATCCTGCGCGTGAAAGGCAGCGCGTTGTTCACCGTCACGCCGGAGACGTCGCTGTGGACCGCCGTGCAGACGATGGCGGAGAACGACATCGGATCCGTCGTCGTGATGGGGCACGGCGACCTGGTCGGCATGCTGACGTTCCGCGAGATCATCAATACGCTGCATGCTCAGCGCGGCACGCTCGGCGACATTGCCGTGCGGCGCGTGATGGACGATGCGCCGCTCACCGTCACGCCGGAAACCGATGTCAACGAGGTGCGCCGGCTGATGCTGGAGCGGCACACACGCTACCTGCCGGTGCTCGACGGGCGCACGCTGCTCGGCGTGATTTCGTTCTACGACGTGGCCAAGGCGGTACTCGAGGAGCAGAGCTTCGAGAACCGGATGCTGAAGGCCTATATCCGCGACTGGCCCGCGGAGGAGTCGGTCAAGGAGTGAGCCTGAAACATGGCGCCCGCGTTGCGGTGATCGGCGCGGGCATCGCCGGGCTGGCGTGCGCGCGCGAGCTCGCGGCGGGCGGCGCGAGCGTCACGGTCTACGACGCCAGCGATTCCCCCGGGGGCCGTCTGACCACGCTGATGTCCGAGGCGGGCGGTTACGACCACGGCGCGCAGTACTTCACCGTCAGCGACGTCCGGTTCGCATCCGCGGTCCGCGGCTGGGAAGCCGAAGGCGTCGTGCAGCGCTGGAACGGAAGGGTGGTCGCCTTTTCCACGAGCGGCGTCGAGGACCGTACGCGGGCGGCGGAGCGCTTCGTCGCCGTGCCCGACATGCTGCGGCTGGCCGTTCATCTCGCGCGCGACCTGCAGGTGCGTTACGACTCGACCGTCGCGCGGCTGCGGCACGAGGGATCCGACTGGTTCGTCGATTGCGTCGGTCAGGAAGCGCAGAGCGCCGACCCATACGAGGCGGTTTGCGTGGCACTGCCCTCGACCGGAGCGGCCGCGATGCTGCGTGACCTGACGCCGCTGGCGGACATCGCGGCGACGGTCAACTGGGACCCGTGCTGGACCGCAATGATTGCCTTGCCGCGCTCTTGCGGCGCGGACTTCGACGCGGCGTTCTTCACCGACGACCCGATCCTCGGCTGGTGCGCACGCGACAGTTCGAAGCCGCGGCGCGGCATCGTCGCCGGTGTTGCCGAACGCTGGGTGCTGCAGGCGCGTCCGCGCTGGTCGCGCCGCTTCTTCCAGATGGACGAGGCCGAAGTCGCGAAGTGGCTGGTGCGATCGTTCTCGGCGCGCATCCGCAGGCCGCTGAGCCCGACCCACGTGACCGCGGTGAGGTGGCAGTACGCGACGCCGCTGAATCCGTTGTCGCAGATGTTCCTGTGGGACGATGGGCAGCGGATCGGCGCGGCCGGCGACTGGTGCACGTCGCCGCGGGTTGAAGGCGCCTACCTGTCCGGCGTCGGACTGGCCCAGAACATGCTGCGCTGATCGCCGCGCATGCGGCGCCACCTCGGGTTGCGGATTCCTGCACCGCACGCGGCGGGCACGCGCGTGAGCGCGTGCAGTCGCTACGATCCGCGCCGTCCTCACCTTGGGGCATAGGATGGCCGACACCCAATTCTCGCTGCTGCGCCAACGCCGCTTCGGCCCGTTCTTCGCCACGCAGTTCCTGGGCGCGGCCAACGACAACGTCTTCAAGTACGCGTTCACGCTGCTGGTGACCTATCGCGGTCCGCAGTTCTCCACGCTCGATCCGGCGCTGGCGGTCAATCTGATCGCCGGAGTGTTCATCCTGCCGTTCCTGATCTTTTCCGCCACGTCGGGCCAGATTGCCGACAAGTACGACAAGGCGCGCGTGATGCGCCTCGTCAAGCTGCTCGAAGTCGGCATCATGCTGGCTGGTGCCTGGGGCTTCTATGCACACAGCTTCGGCGTGCTGCTGACGTGTGCCGGCCTGATGGGCCTGCACTCCACCTTGTTCGGGCCGGTGAAGTACGCGTATCTGCCGGAACGCCTGCGGCCGCACGAGATCGTCGGCGGCAACGGCCTGGTCGAGATGGGAACGTTCGTCGCGATCCTGCTCGGCACGATGCTGGCCGGGACGCTGATCGATGCCAGCGAGCAGGGGCATCTGTATGCGGCGGCAACCTGTGTGGCGCTGGCACTGGCCGGACTGTCCGTCAGCCTTGCGATCCCGTCGGCGCCACCTGCCGACCCGAAGCTCGCAATCGACTGGAACCCGGTGCGCGTCACCTGGAGCAACGTGCAGGTCGCGCGCCGCGATCGGGCGGTGTTCCTGTCGCTGCTGGGGATTTCGTGGCTGTGGTTCTTCGGCGCCGTGTACCTGACCCAGTTTCCACAGTTCGCGCTGAAGACGCTCAGCGGCGACCCGGCGGTGGCCACGCTGCTGCTCGCCGTGTTCTCGATCGGCATCGGCGCGGGCTCGGTGCTGTGCGATCGGATGTCGCGCCATCAGCTTGAGATCGGTCTGGTGCCTTTCGGCTCGATCGGCATCACGGTGTTCACGATCGACCTGTATTTCGCGGTGCGCGGGCTGCCGCCGCTGTTCCCGCCGCAGAGGCTCGCGCAGTTCGTCGGCGTCGGCGCGCACTGGCGCGTGCTGGCGGATCTGTTCCTGCTGGCGGCGTTCGCCGGCTTCTACAGCGTGCCGCTGTACGCGCTGATCCAGACGCGCTGCGAGCCGACCCACCGCGCGCGCATCATCGCGGCGAACAACATCCTGAACGCGCTGTTCCTGATCCTTGCGGCGGGCTTCGGCGCGCTCGCGCTGAGCGGGCTTGGCTGGACGATCCCCGAGCTGTTCCTCGCCACTGCGGTGCTGAACGCGCTGGTGGCGATCTACATCTACACGCTGGTGCCGGAATTCCTGCTGCGCTTCCTGTCCTGGCTGCTGGTGAGCGTGATGTACCGGGTGCGCCGCCAGGGGATCGAGCGCATACCGCCGGCCGGGGCCGCGGTGATCGTCGCCAATCACGTGTCGTTCGTCGATGCGCTCGTGCTGATGGCGGCGAGCCCGCGCCCGATCCGCTTCGTGATGGACTTGTCCATCTTTCGCGTCCCGCTGCTGTCCTGGCTGTTCCGCCAGGTGAAGGCGATTCCGATCGCTTCCGCACGCGTCGATGCGGCGATGATGGAGCGCGCGTTCGAGCGCGTCAGCGAGGAACTCCGCGACGGCCAGCTGGTCTGCATCTTTCCCGAGGGCAGGATCACCGACAGTGGCGAGATCAATCCGTTCCGTCCGGGCATCACGCGCATTCTCGAGCGCGACCCCGTTGCCGTCGTTCCGGTCGCGCTGCAGGGCCTGTGGGGCTCGTTCTTCTCGCGCATCGGCGGCGCCGCGATGACGCAGCCGTTCCGGCGCGGCATGCTGTCCCGCATCGGCATCAGCGTCGGCGCCCCGGTCGCTCCGCAGGAGGCAACGCCGGAGAAGCTGCAGGAACTGGTCAGCACGTTGCGCGGCGACTGGAAGTGAAGCGGAAGGCGGGAACCCGCCGTGTCAACCTCGCGCTGCAGGGCGGCGGATCGCACGGCGCCTTCACCTGGGGCGTGCTCGATGCGCTGCTGGAAGACCGTCGCCTCGAATTCGAAGGCGTGACCGGCGCCAGCGCGGGCGCGATGAACGCGGTTGTGATCGCCGATGGCTGGCTCGACGGGCTGCGCGCGCGGCGCGATCCGCGCGAAGCGGCGCGCGCTGCGCTGAAGTCGTTCTGGGATGCGGTGGCCGCACAGCCGAGCGTCTTCGCGCTGTCGTCCAGGTGGAGCGGCGCATCCGCAGGATTCCCGACCCATCCGCTGCTGGTCTGGTACGAGCTGCTGTCGCAGGTGCTGTCGCCGTACCAGCTGAATCCGCTGAACTTCAATCCGCTGCGCTCGGTGCTCGAACCGTCGGTCGACTTCGAGCGCCTGCGCGCGCGTTCGCCGTTCAAGCTGTTCGTCGCCGCCACGAACGTGCGCACCGGCCGCGTGCGCATCTTCCGCGAGCACGAACTCGTGCTCGAAATGCTGCTCGCCTCCGCGTGCCTGCCGTTCGCCTTCCAGGCGGTCAAGGTCAACGGCGAGCACTACTGGGATGGCGGCTACATGGGCAATCCCGCGCTGTGGCCGCTCTGGTATGCGACGAAGGCGAACGACCTGGTGCTGGTGCAGATCAACCCGCTGACGCGCACGGACCTGCCCGACACCGCGCAGGAGATCATCGACCGCGCCAGCGAAATCAGCTTCAACGCCTCGCTGATCCACGAGATGCGCTCGATCGAGTTCGTGCAGCGCCTGCTCACCGAACGCCGCATCGATCCCAAGCGCTACAAGCGCATCCACCTGCACATGATCGGCGCCGAGGAGCGGATGGAGTCGTTCGGCCAGGCGAGCAAGTACGACACGTCGCGCGACTTTCTCGCCGAACTCTTCACGCTCGGCCGCGCGACCGCGCAGGAATGGCTGGAGATGAAGTTCGCCTATCTAGGCCATGCCAGCACGGTGCGCATCGCCGAGACTTTCCTCTGAGATACTCCGGTCGAGAAGCTACTCGAAGACTTCATTGCTGCGGTCGAAGTTGCACGAGGGAAAGCATGACGAAACGAACACTGATGATCACATTGAACGCCGACTGGCGCGGCGCGCTTCGTGGCGCGGGCAAGCGCGCCTCCGCTCGCGGTTATCAGGGCGAAGTCCTCAACTTCGAAAGCGCGGCCAGCTTCTTCGGCAAGCTCACCGAGCGCCGCTGGGCGCTAGTGCATGCGCTGCAAGGGCAGGGACCGATGTCGGTGCGGGAACTGGCGCGCCGAGTAGAGCGAGACGTGCGGCGCGTGCACGACGATGTCGAGGTGCTAGCCGAACTCGGGCTAGTAGAACGCACCGACAGTGGAGGCGTTGTCTGCCCGTTCGACTCGGTCCACATCGATATGCGCTTGACCGCGTCCCAGCCGCTCGCCGCGTAAGCCGCGGCGAACGAATCACCGCGGCG
Organism: Gemmatimonadota bacterium; assembly: GCA_050258235.1. Taxonomy (GTDB): domain Bacteria; phylum Pseudomonadota; class Gammaproteobacteria; order Burkholderiales; family Burkholderiaceae_F; genus JAKOQB01. The sequence continues at coordinate 7,838 of JBLMYK010000051.1, forward strand.
CGCAGTTCCATCTACGCCAGGTTCCGCAACTCCCGCAGCGCCACCGACAGCATCGCGAGATCCGCGCCCTTGTCGCCGAACTCGGCGAGCAGCCG
>JBLMYK010000052.1:0-25472 GCA_050258235.1 Gemmatimonadota bacterium
GACCGACGCCTTCGATCTTGTGCGCACCGGGTGCGCCGCCGCCGAGCACGGCGGATTCGGCAGGTTCGACGGCGACGATCCGTATGTCCGGGTTGTGACGGCGCAGGACGGCAGCCACGCCGGTAATGCACTGTGCCGTTCCGACCGACTGGACGAAAGCGTCGAGCTGTCGGCCTGACTGTACCCACAGTTCCTCGGCCAGCGGCGCATAACCGGCCGCGGCGTCTGTATTGTTGAACTGATCGGCGTAGAACGCGTCCGGCGCGCGGCTGAGTTCTGCCGCCTTGTCGATCATGCGCCGGATCAGTTCCCGGGTGGTGCGCCCGCCCTCGCTCGGAAGCTCGATGACATTCGCGCCGAGCGCGCGCATGTGATCGCGCTTTTCGCGACTGAATGCATCCGAGGTCACGACGGTCATGCGGTATCCCATCGCGGCGCAGACAAACGCGAGCGACGTACCCGTGCTGCCGCCGGTGTACTCGACGATTGTTCCGCCGGGCGCCAGCCGCCCGGACGAGACCGCGCCGTTGACGACCGCGAGTGCCATGCGGTCCTTCATGCTGCCCGTGGGGTTCTGACTTTCCAGCTTGACGATCACACGCGCGCAGCCGCCGGGAACGACGCGCCGAAGCTCGACAAGCGGCGTTCGCCCGATTGATGTGAGTACGTTGAGCGGTTCGACCATGATGGTGCGTTCGGCCTATGTTCCTGCGGTTCGGGAATCCGCGGCAGAGAGGAGCGACAGTTTCAACCGGTCACGTGGCCAGATGCGAGGCCGAAGCGGGCCTTTCGCCCCTCGGCGAGATATGCGACCGACCGATTGTTCGCCTGTGGGACCCCTTGCGCTGCGCTGGGTGTTCTGGAATCTTGTTCGAGCGTCCGGGCTCGAAACGCAGTGACCGACCCGCGGCCGGAGCCAGCCGGCCCCCCTACTCCCACTCGATCGTCGCCGGCGGCTTGCCCGAGATGTCGTAGACGACGCGGTTGATGCCGCGCACCTCGTTGATGATGCGATTGGATACCCGCGCCAGCAGATCGTGCGGCAAGTGCGCCCAGTGCGCGGTCATGAAATCCTGCGTCTGCACCGCGCGCAGCGCGACCACGTGATCATAGGTGCGGCCGTCGCCCATCACGCCCACGCTCTTGACCGGCAGGAACACCGCGAATGCCTGGCTGGTCTTGTCATACCAGCCGGTGGCGCGCAGCTCGTCGATGAAGATCGCATCGGCCCGACGCAGGAGGTCGGCGAACTCGCGCTTGACTTCGCCGAGGATGCGCACCCCCAGCCCCGGGCCGGGAAACGGATGCCGGTACACCATCTCGTGCGGCAGGCCGAGGGCCACTCCAAGCGCGCGCACCTCGTCCTTGAAGAGTTCGCGCAGCGGCTCGAGCAGCTTCAGGTGCAGAGTTTCCGGCAGGCCGCCGACGTTGTGATGGCTCTTGATCGTCGTCGCCTTCTTGGTCTTGGCACCGGCCGACTCGATCACGTCGGGGTAGATCGTGCCCTGCGCAAGCCATTTCGCATTCGGCAGTTTGGCGGCTTCCTCCTGGAACACGTGCACGAACTCGCGCCCGATGATCTTGCGCTTGGCCTCGGGGTCGGTGATCCCGGCCAGGTCGCGCATGAAGCGTTCACTGGCATCGACGTGGATCAGCTTCAGCCCCATGTGCGTCTGGAACGTGTCGACCACCTGCTCGGCCTCGTTCAGCCGCAGCAACCCCGTGTCGACGAGCACGCAGGTCAGCTGCTTGCCGATCGCCTTGTGGACCAGCGCTGCCGCCACGCTCGAATCCACGCCGCCGGACAACCCGAGGATCACCTCCTCGCCCTTCACCTGAGCGCGAATCTTCTGCACGGCCTCGGTCACGTAATCCGGCATGTTCCAGTCGCCGTGGCAGCCACAGATGTCGCGCACGAAGCGCGTCAGGATTTCGTGCCCCTGCAGCGTGTGGGTGACCTCCGGGTGGAACTGCACGCCGTAGAAGCGGCGCTCCTCGTCGGCCATGCCGGCGATCGGGCAGCTGTCGGTCGATGCCATCCGCTTGAAGCCGGGCGGCAGTTCCACGACCTTGTCGCCGTGGCTCATCCACACCTTCAGCATCCCCTCGCCTTCCGGGCCGGCGAAGTCCTGCAGTCCCGCAAGCAGGCGCGTGTGACCGCGCGCGCGCACCTCGGCGTAGCCGAACTCGCGCTGGTGCCCGCCTTCGACGCGTCCGCCGAGTTGCTGCGCCATCGTCTGCATGCCGTAGCAGATGCCTAGCACCGGGACCCCGAGCCTGAAAACAAAGTCGGGCGCCTTGTCGGTCGACTCCTCGTACGCCGACATGTGGCTTCCGGACAGGATCACCCCGCGCGGCGCGAAGTCGCGGATGAACGACTCGCCGACGTCGCAGGGATGGATCTCGCAGTAGACCCTGGCTTCGCGCACGCGGCGCGCGATCAGCTGCGTGTACTGAGCGCCGAAGTCGAGGATCAGGATTCGTTCGTGGCTCAAGATCACTACTCGATGCGGTAGTTGGGTGCTTCCTTGGTGATCTTCACGTCGTGCACGTGCGACTCGCGCATGCCGGCGCTGCTGATCTCGACGAACTGCGCGCGCGTGCGCATCTGCTCGATCGTCTGGCAGCCGCAGTAGCCCATGCTCGAGCGCAGCCCGCCGGCGAGCTGGAAGATGATCGCCAGCACGCTGCCCTTGTAGGGCACCATGCCTTCGATGCCCTCGGGCACGTACTTGTCGACGTTGGCGTCGTTGTCCTGGAAGTAGCGCTCGGCCGACCCTTTGCTCATCGCGCCGATCGAGCCCATGCCGCGGTAGCTCTTGTAGGAGCGGCCCTGGTACAGGATCACCTCGCCCGGCGCCTCTTCGGTGCCGGCGAACATGCTGCCCATCATCACCGAGTACGCGCCGGCGGCGATCGCTTTGGCGACGTCGCCCGAATAGCGGATGCCGCCGTCGGCGACCAGCGGCAGACCGCTACCTTCGAGCGCTTTCGCGACATTCGCGATCGCGGTGATCTGCGGCACGCCAACGCCCGCGACGATGCGCGTGGTGCAGATCGATCCCGGACCGATGCCGACCTTGACGCCGTCGGCGCCGGCCTCCAGCAGCGCGCGTGCGGCCTCCGCCGTGCCGATGTTGCCGCCGATCACATCGACCTGCGGATAGTTCTTCTTCACCCACTTCACGCGGTCGAGCACTCCCTGGTGATGTCCGTGCGCGGTGTCGACGACCAGCACGTCGACGCCGGCCCGGACCATCAGCTCGGCGCGCTCATCCGAATCGGGTCCGGTGCTGATCGCGCCGCCGACGCGCAGCTTGCCCTGCTCGTCCTTCGCCGCGTTCGGGTGCTCGGTTGCCTTGGTGATGTCTTTCACCGTGATCAGTCCGCGCAGCTCGAAGTCGCCGTTCACCACCAGCACCCGCTCGAGCCGATGCTTGTGCATCAGCGCCTTCGCCTCGTCGAGGCTCGCGCCCTCCCGGACCGTCACCAGCCGTTCCCTCGGCGTCATGATGTCGCGCACCGGGGCATCGAGCCGCGTCTCGAAGCGCAGATCGCGATTGGTCACGATGCCCACCACGCGCTTGCCTTCGACGACGGGCAAGCCGGAAAACTTGTGCGTCCGCTGCAGCGCGATCGCGTCGCCCACGCGCATGTCCGGCGGAATGGTGATCGGGTCGCGCAGAACGCCCGCCTCGAAGCGCTTGACCTTCAGGACCTCGGCCGCCTGCTGCCGCGGCGTCAGGTTCTTGTGGATGATGCCGATCCCGCCTTCCTGAGCCAGCGCGATCGCCAGCTGGGCTTCGGTAACGGTGTCCATCGCCGCCGAAACGAGCGGCAGGTTCAGAGTGATATTGCGGGAGAGTCGGGTCGCGAGCCCGGTCTCGCGCGGAAGGACGGTCGAATGAGCCGGGAGGAGAAGAACGTCATCGAAGGTCAGTGCCTTCTGGACTAGCCGCATGGGGAGCCTCGTGACGCAAAAGCAAATTATACGGGGATGCGTCGTGCCGCGAGGTCCGTTGGACCGCCCGGATCGGTCCGATGGACTATTGCGGCGCGGTCGGACGGGCCGCAAAATCCGCGCGAACCAAGGAGTCACCATGGCGCATCGCGCTTACAAGTCAATCATCGCGGTCCTGCTGCTCGCCTGCGCAGGGTCGGTGGCCGCCCAATGGGCGTGGCGTGACGACGCCGGCCGGCTCGTGTTCTCGGACCAGCCGCCACCGGCCGGCATAAAGCCGAGCCAGATCGTGCGCCAACCGGCAGCGACGCCGATTCAGCCGTCGGCACCTGTCTACGTCGGCGATCAATCGGCCGCCGCGCCGGCCAAGCCAAACGGAAAGGCCGAGACCAGAAAGGCCCCGGCAGCCGCGGGCAACGGTCCGAAAACCCTCGCTGAACGCGACATGGAATTGCGCAAGCGCGAACTCGAGCGCGCCGAGGCCGAGAAGAAGGCCAATGAAGAGGCGGCGCGCAAGCAGCGTCTCGCACAGGACTGCGAGCGGTCGCGCGGCTACCTGCGGGCGCTCGAGGATGGACGCCGGATCGCGCGCACGGATGCGCAGGGAAACCAGACGATCCTGGATGATGCCGCGCGCGCCGACGAGATCGCTCGGATACGCGCACGCCTGTCGAGCGACTGCAATTAGCCATCATGGCCGCCCTTGTCGGCGCAGCCATGATTTCTAGTCCGGCCGGCGGCTTTTCCTGACTGCCGCGCGAGCGCGCCGCGCTTCCTTCGGTTCGATCAGCAACGGCCGATAGATCTCGACGCGATCGCCGTCGCGCAACGCCGCGCCGACCGGCCTTATCTGGCTGAACACGCCGACTGCAAGCGCCGGGTCGGCCAGTTCTTCCGCGCTCAGCAGTCCCGACGCCAGAAGCGCATCGCGCAGTGTCGAGCCGGCCGCGAGCGTGACGTCGACCCGCTCGGCCCTGTCCGGCCAGGCGCGCACCACGCCGACGTGAATCAGCGCGCGGTCAGATTCCATGCAGCTCCTCTGCGCGCTGGGTAAACGAGTCGACCATCGTGGTTGCGATCGTTTCGAACACCGGCGCGATCGCGCGTCCAAGCAGCCCCGCGGCAAACTGATAGTGCAGGCTGAGGTGAACGCGGCAGGCGTCGACGCGCAGTTCGCGGAAGGTCCACTCGCCGGACAGGCGGCGAAACGGCCCCTCGATCAGTTCCATGCCGATGCGCGAATGGGGAAAGTGGCGGTTGCGTGTCGTGAACCGGCTCCGGGCCCCGCGATAGCGAATGTCGATCGTCGCGTAGATGCTGCCGTCCACATGAGGCCGGACGTGAGCGGCCGAGCACCACGGCAGGAACTCGGGGTAAGCGGCGACGCCGGCCACGAGTTCGAACATCTGCTGCGCACTATAGGGGACGAGGACGCTGCGTTCGACGCGGTGCATGAGCGTGCGATTATTCGTCAAGCAAGGACCGGGCGCGACCGATGTCGATTATCCAGAACAAGAAGGCCTTCCACGACTACACGATCGAAGAGCGATTCGAGGCGGGGCTCGTTCTCGAGGGTTGGGAGGTCAAGGCGATTCGTGCCGGCCAGGTGCACCTGCGCGAGGCGTACGTGATCGTCCGCGACGGTGAACTGTACCTGCTGAACGCGCATGTCACTCCGCTGAAGACGGCGTCGACCCATGTGCAGCCGGAGCCGACGCGCACGCGCAAGCTCCTGCTGCGTGCGGAGGAAATCCGCAAGCTGATCGGCAAGGTGGAACGCGCGGGCTATTCGCTGGTTCCGCTCGACCTGCATTTCGCCAAGGGCCGCATCAAGCTCGCTTTCGGACTCGCGAAGGGCAAGCGGCAGTACGAGAAAAGGCACGCCGAATCCGAGAAGGACTGGAAGCGGCAGCAGCAGCGCCTGCTGAAGCAGCGCGCAAAATAGCGCTCGTTGACCGGGATCACTGCACCCAGCGCGCGGCGCGCGCGAGCCTCTGCATCGCCGCAAAATCATTTGCCCCCTGGCGCCTCGCCTCGTGCAGGAGCCGGGCGGCCAGCAACGCCGTGGCAAACGCGTCACCTGCCGCCGAGTGGCGCGCCGACACCGGGATGCCATAGCGGACCAGCCAGTCGTCGAGCGCCGGGGCGAGCGCGGCAAGGTCGAGCCAGGGGTTGTGGAACGGCTCGTTGACGAAGACCTTGACCGCGCGCGCGAGAAAGCCGCGGTCGAAAGCTGCATGGAACGCCAGTATCGGACCACTGCCGGCCAAATCGAGAAAGGCGCGGGTTGCCTGCCCCGGGTTGCGGCCTTCGAGTTGCGCCGCGACGCCGATGCCGTGCACGAGGATGTTGTCGCGCGAACTGGCCTTCGGCTGCAGGTAGGTGACTTCCAGGCTGTCTCCCGGCAGCACGTGCCCGGTCGCGTGCATCGCCACGCCGCCGATCGAGATCAGGCAGTCCGTCAGCGGATCCAGACCGCTCGTTTCAACTTCGATGACGACCCAACGGGCTGCGCCGGGGTCGCGATCGCCGCGCGCCAACGTGCGCTTCAGCCAGCTCGGCATTCGTGCCTCAACCCGGGTAGTCGAGTTCGAGCCTTTGCTGCAGCTTGCGCGCTTGCCGAAAGGCCTCCTTCAGGATGCGCCGATCGAGCGGCGACAGGGCGCCGGTATCGATCCGGTTCGGGTTCTGACCCGCTTCTGATCCGGCCTCGTCGCCCAGCTGGTGCTGACGCCTCAGGCGCAGCAGCTGAAGGAATTCGAAGGCATCTATCCAGCCGGCCACATCCGCGCCTGGCAGCCTGCCCGATTCGCGAAGTCGCCTAAACCGATCAGTGGTCCGCGTCTCGCCGAGGCCGGCCGCGAGGGCCCAGATGCGCGCGGCATCGACGAACGGGACGGTTCCGCTGAGTTTCAGGTCGACCGTTTCGGGCTTGTCTGCGCCAAGAAGGGATTCGAACATCCCGGGCGCAGGCGGTCGGTTGCGTAGCGCGTTGTCCGACATCTGCTTCAGGAAGCGCGAGTTACGGGCGGCCCGTTCGGTGACCTTCTGGCGCAGGTCGGCCGCCAGCACCCTGCTGCCGAAGATGCCGCGGAAGTCGAAGAAGATACTGCCCGCGAGCAGGCTTTCAGGGTCGCCACGATCGATCCAGGTGGCGAACAGGTCGTCCCATTGGGCCGCCGTCAGACACCACTGAGGATTGCGCGCCATCACGTTTCCCTTGCACAGGGGGAATCCGCACTCGGCGAGCCCGGAGTTGACCCAGTCGGCGAGCCCGAGCCAGCGGTGGCTGTCGCCCTGGTCGCCGGCAAAGATGATGCCGTTGTCCTGGTCGGTCGAGATGGTCTGCTCGCCCCGCCCCTCGCTGCCGAGCGCGAGCCAGCAGAACGCGTCGGGGTCGGCGCCGAATCTTGCACAGGCGAGCGACAACAGCCGCGCAGTGAGCTGGTCGTTCAGGTGACTGATCAGCCGCGTCAGTTGTGCCGCTGCGATCCCCTGCGCAACCAGATGGTGCGACAGGCGGCGCACGTCCGCCGCGACCGTCGCAAGGCTCTCGACGCTGTCGGCGCGGCGCAGTGACGATGCGAGCTGGCGCACCGTCAGCCGATGCAGCGTGAACAGATCGCGTTCCGATACGAGGCCTACGATGCTGGACGCGCCGTCGACGGTGCGCAGTACGGGAACATGGCGGATCGAATTTTCGGCCATGATCAGCGTTGCGTCCGCCGCGGTTGCATCATGCGCCAATGCGATGACGTCGGGCGTCATCACCGCACGCACCGGCGTGGTCAGCGGCAGCGACGGCAGAATGACCCGTCCGATCAGGTCGCTGCGCGTGAGGATGCCGCGCAGCCGCTCACCGCCCTGCCCGACCGCCGCGGACTCCGTCACAAGGATCGAGCCGACATGGGCCGCATGCATGCGCTCGAACGCCTCGCGCAGGGAGTCGTCCGGCCGGCAGGTGACCGGCGGACCGCGCACGAGATCGGCCAACTGCATGCCCATCGTTCTTTCCGCGCTTGCCTCGGCCGCATAGGAGGCCTGCACCTGTTGGCGCGACAGATCCAGCAGCGCAGCCAGACGGCGCTTGCAGAAGTCGAGGAACACACGGCTTCTGCGCGTCAGTTCCTCGAAGTCGGCACGCGCAAGTTGCAGACAAAAGGTGTCGCCAACCGCGACGTAGGTCAGCGCGGCCGGCCGCGCCGCCAGCAGAGCGGTCACCGGGAAGCATTCGCCCGCCCCGCCTTCGAATGCGACCTTGCGCGGGTCTGCATCGCGCAGACCGCGCACCTGTCCCTGCTTGACGACGTAGAAATGCGGCGGCACATCGGCCGATGGCGCGAGCACGGTCTCGCCCGGCGCGAAGTACGCGACTTCGACACGGCTCACGAGGAAGTCGAGGTCGGCCGGCGCCATCTGCGAAAACGGCGCATGCGAATCAAGGATCTGCTTCAGACCGGCAACGATCGTGGGCGCAGGCATGGTATCGACGACCCGGGCACGGCGAGCATGCCGGAGTCGACGCGCGGCGTCGATTGGGGATGAACCTCGCTACGCGAGCGCGGGCGGCGCTACCCGGCAGCGGGTTGGCTGCGGACCACCGTCATCGCGGTGGCGATCAGGCTTCCGACATCCGCGAGATTGGCCGGGACAATGAGCGTGTTGTTGGTCTTCGCCATTCCCGCGAACGCCTCGATGTACTTTTCCGCCACCTTGAGGTTGACCGCCTCCATGCCGCCCGGTGCCTGGATCGACTGCGCCACCTTGCGGATCGCCTCGGCGGTTGCTTCCGCGATCGCCAGCACCGCGGCGGCCTGGCCCTGTGCGTTATTGATCTGCGCCTGCTTGTCGCCTTCGGACTTGGCAATCGCGGCCTCCTTCTGGCCGGTTGCAATGTTGATCTGCTCCTGCTTGCGTCCTTCGGATGACGCAATCAGGGCGCGCTTCTCGCGCTCGGCGGTGATCTGCGCCTGCATCGCGCGCAGGATCTCGGCCGGCGGCGTCAGGTCCTTGATCTCATACCGCAGCACCTTCACGCCCCAGTTGCGCGCCGCCTCGTCGATCGCCGACACCACGCTGTGGTTGATGAACTCGCGCTCCTCGAACGTCTTGTCCAGTTCCAGCTTGCCGATCACCGAGCGCAGCGTTGTCTGCGCCAGCTGCGTGATCGCGACGATGTAGTTGCTCGAGCCGTACGACGCGCGCTGTGGATCGGTTACCTGGAAGAACAGCACACCGTCGACATGAAGCTGCGTGTTGTCGCGCGTGATGCAGACCTGGCTCGGCGTGTCCAGCGGCACTTCCTTCAGGCTGTGGCGGTAGGCGACGCGATCGACGAAGGGGATCACGATGTTCAGCCCGGGCGAAAGCGTCGCGTAGAACTTGCCGAGTCGCTCGACTACCCACGCATGCTGCTGCGGCACGATACGCACCGCCTTCACGATGAACGTGATGACGACGGCGAAGACGATCAGGGCAACCAGCGTGGCGCCGCTCGGCAGGATGGGCATGACGATCTCCGCGATTGTTCGGGTTCTCTTATGTCCCGGGTCGGCGTGCCACGATCAGGCGACTGCCAAGAACGTCCCGGATCACGTAATCGCCGGGCACGGGGTCTTCGCCCGGCGCAAGCTCGACGTCCCACTGCGCCCCGCGATAGGAGGCGCGCGCCGTGCGGCTCGGCGTCCACTGCTCGATCCGCACCACCTGGCCGACATCCAGATTCTGCAGCGGCTCGGCGCGGCGACGCGAGCCGATGCGGCCGAAGCGCGAATTGCGCAGCCAGAGCGAGCCGGCAAGTCCGATCCCGGCGGCAACGACGAGCTGGATCACCAGGGGCATGTTCAGCAGGCTGGTCACGCCGGCGGCGGCGAACGCCAGCGCGATCACGAGCAGGTAGAACGTGCCCGTCAGCAGCTCGGCGATCAGCAGCACGAAGCCGAGGATGAACCACCAGGCCCAGACGCTCAACGCTGTCTCCGACGGCTCACGCCGCGTGCGCCAGCCGGCGCCATGTCTCGACCACTGTGTCGGGGTTCAGCGAGATCGACTCGATGCCCTGCTCCATCAACCACTGCGCGAAATCCGCGTGGTCGGACGGGCCCTGGCCGCAGATGCCGATGTACTTGCCGCGTGCGCGGCAGGCGCCGATCGCGCGTGAAAGCAGGCTCTTGACCGCCGGATCCCGTTCGTCGAATCCTTCGGCGACCAATCCCGAATCGCGGTCGATTCCCAGCGTCAGCTGCGTCAGGTCGTTGGAACCGATCGAGAAGCCGTCGAAATACTCGAGGAACTCGTCGGCGAGCACGGCGTTCGACGGCACTTCGCACATCATGATCAGCCGCAGACCAGTTTCGCCGCGCCGCAGCCCGTTGGCGGCAAGAAGTTCGGTGACGCGCCTGGCTTCGGTGAGCGTGCGCACGAACGGAACCATGATCTCGACGTTGGTCAGGCCCATGTCGTCGCGCACGCGTTTCAGCGCCCGGCATTCCATCCGGAAGCACTCCGCGAAGCTGTCCGCGATATAGCGCGCGGCACCGCGAAAGCCGAGCATCGGGTTCTCTTCGTCCGGCTCGTAGCGCGTGCCGCCGATCAGCTTCTTGTACTCGTTGCTCTTGAAGTCCGACAGGCGGACGATCACCGGCTTCGGCCAGAACGCCGCGCCGATCGTCGCGATTCCTTCCGCGAGGCGCGACTCGAAGAATTCGCGCGGATTCGCATAGCCGTGCGCGAGCGACTCGACCGCGCGCTTCAGCTCCGCGTCGATGTTCGGATAGTCCAGCACGGCCTTCGGGTGCAGGCCGATGTTGTTGTTGATGATGAATTCGAGCCGCGCCAGGCCGACGCCCTGGTTCGGCAGCGCCTGGAAGTCGAACGCCAGCTGCGGATTGCCGACGTTCATCATGATCTTCACCGGCAGCCGCGGCATCGCGCCGCCCTGCACGGTTTCGACCTCCATCTCCAGCTCGCCGTCGTAGATATTGCCCGTATCGCCCTCCGCGCAGGACACCGTCACCATCGCGCCTTCCTTCAGCACGCCGGTAGCATTTCCGCAGCCGACCACCGCCGGAATGCCCAGTTCGCGCGCGATGATTGCTGCGTGACAGGTGCGGCCCCCGCGATTGGTGACGATCGCCGCCGCACGCTTCATCACCGGTTCCCAGTTGGGATCGGTCATGTCCGTGACGAGCACGTCGCCGCTCTGGACCTTGTCCATTTCTCCGACATCGCGCACGACGCGGACGCGGCCAGACCCGATCTTCTGGCCGATCGCGCGCCCGCTCGCCAGTACGGTCGACGTCTGCTTCAGCCGATAGCGGTGCTGAACGTGCGCGGCGGCCTGCGACTTCACCGTCTCGGGGCGCGCCTGCAGGATGTAGATGCGTCCGTCCGCCCCGTCCTTGCCCCATTCAATGTCCATCGGTCGGCCGTAGTGCTTCTCGATCGTCACTGCATATCGCGCCAGTTCGAGCACGTCGTCGTCGGTCAGCGCGAAGCGGTGGCGGTCGGCGTCGGAGACGCCGACCGTACGCACCGAATGGCCGTCGGTCCGTCCGGGATCGAATTCCATCTTCAGCAGCTTCGAGCCCAGCGACCGCCGGATGATCGGAAACTTGCCGGCAGCCAGCATCGGCTTGTGCACGTAGAACTCGTCCGGGTTTACCGCACCCTGCACGACCGTTTCCCCGAGCCCGTAGCTGGCGGTGATGAATACGACGTCGCTGAATCCGGACTCGGTGTCGATCGTGAACACCACGCCTGACGCACCCAGGTCGCTGCGCACCATGCGCTGCACACCCGCCGACAGCGCAACCTCGGCATGAGTGAAGCCCTTGTGGACCCGATAGGCGATCGCGCGGTCGTTGTACAGGGACGCGAACACATGCTTGATCCGATCGAGTATGGCGTCCACGCCGGACACGTTCAGAAAGGTTTCCTGCTGGCCGGCGAACGACGCGTCAGGCAGATCTTCGGCGGTCGCGCTGGAGCGGACCGCAAATGAGATTTTGCTTGAACTATATTCGTTAAGCCATTGATAAAAAGAACGTATTTCAGACTCAACCTCAACCGGAAACTTCCCGCCCGCAACCCAGGACCGGATCTGCGCCCCGGTTTCGGACAGCACACGCACGTCGTTCACGTCAAGCGACGCGAGCCGCTGGTGGATGCGATGCTCCAGACCATTAGTGCGCAGGTACAGACGAAAGGCCTCCGCGGTCGTCGCGAATCCGTCCGGCACGCGAATCCCCTGTTCACTCAATTGGCTCAGCATTTCCCCCAGCGACGCGTTCTTGCCCCCGACTTGCTCCACGTCGGTCATCCGCAGCCCACTGAACGGTATTACGTACTTGCCGCGCTGCATTCCCTCTCCCGTGACTGGCGCGCGCTCCGCGACCCGTGTGACAAAATCCCGCGCGTCCGAAAAAACGCGCCCCGCGTTGCATTTTAGCGACCGGTGCTCAATCCGCTCCTGATGCCTGACCAAATCGACGCCGCCAATCGCACCGTGTTCTTTGTTTCCGACGGCACCGGGATCACGGCGGAGACGCTCGGCCACAGCGTGATGACGCAGTTCGAGGCCGTTCACTATCGCAAGATCCGGATGCCGTTTGTTGACACACCCCAAAAAGCGAAGGAAGCGGCGGCGCGCATCAGCGAGACCGGCGTCCGGGACGGCAAGCGGCCGATCGTCTTCTCCAGCCTCGTCGACTCAACGGTCAACGAAGTGCTGCGCGAGGCCGACGCACTGATCCTCGATCTGTTCGAATCCTTCGTCGGACCATTGGAAGCGGAACTCGGCATCAAGTCGACGCATACGATCGGGCGCTCGCACACGATGTCGGACTCCGAGACCTACCGCCGGCGCATCGAGGCGATCAACTTCGCGCTCGCGCATGACGACGGCCAGTCCGCCCGCAGCCTCGAAATGGCCGACGTGATCCTGGTCGGCGTGTCGCGCAGCGGCAAGACGCCGACCAGCCTCTACCTGGCGATGCAATACGGCATCATGGCCGCCAACTACCCTCTGATTCCCGAGGATTTCGAGCGCGATCATCTGCCCACTGCGCTGCCCCCGTACCGGCGCAAGCTGTTCGGGCTGTCGATTTCGCCCGAACGGCTGGCCGAGGTGCGGCACGAACGACGCCCCAACAGCCGCTACGCGTCGCTGGAGAACTGCCGCTACGAAATCGCCGCGGCCGAAAAGATGATGCGGCGCGAAGGCATCCGCTGGATGTCGTCGACGACCAAATCCATCGAGGAAATCGCCGCCACGATCCTCAACGAGATCGGGCTCGAGCGCCGGATCGGCTGAATCCGGCGCTTAGTCGTAGATCCACTTCCGGGACAGCGGCAACTCGGTCAATCCCGGCGCGGTCTGCTTGCTGGCCAGCACCTGGTAGATGTTCATCCAGCCCTGCGAGAAGCCATGCGAGCAGCCAGCCAGGTAGGCGCGCCAGATTCGCATCCGGCGCCCATCGATCGCCTGCGCCGCCTCGGCAAGCCGGGACTCGAGCCGGCGCGACCAATGTTCGAGCGTCCTGGCGTAGTGCGGCCGCCAGCTCTCCACGTCGAACACCTCGAAGCCCTGCGCCGACATCTCGCGCACCGCCAGATGCAGGTGCGGCAGCTCTCCGTGCGGGAACACGTACTTCTCGATGAATTCGCCGACTCCGGAACCGATCGGCCGGTTGTCGATATCGCTCGATGTTATGCCGTGATTGAGGAACAGCCCGCGGTCGCGCAGCGCACGGTTCGCGATGCCGAAATACTGCGGCAGATTGCGGATGCCGACGTGCTCGAACATGCCGATGCTAGAAATCTTGTCGAAGCTTCCCGCGCCGAAGCGGTCGATCAGTTCGCGATAGTCGAGCAGCAGGATTTCGACGCGGTCGGACAACTGCGCCTGCGCGACCCGCTCCCGGGCGAGCGAATACTGGTTTTCCGACAGCGTGATGCCGGTGGCGCGCACACCAAACCGCTGCGCGGCATGAATCGCGAGCCCGCCCCAGCCACAGCCGATATCGAGCAGACGCTCCCCCGCCGCCAGGCGCAGCTTGCGGCAGATGTGGTCGAGTTTGGCGATCTGTGCCTCATCGATCGTCTCGTCGCCGCGCGGAAAGTATGCGCACGAATAGACCATGCGCTCGTCCAGCCACAGGCGGTAGAAGTCGTTGCCGACGTTGTAATGGAAGCCGATGTCGGCGCGATCCTGCCTGGGCGAATGCCGGTTCGCCGCCGCCGCCATGCGCTTGGTCACCGGAGCGCCGCCGGCGCTCGCCAGCTTCTCCGCCATGCTGATCACGTCCATGAAGTCGCCTTCGACGTCGATGCGGCCGTCGACGAAGGCCTCGCCCAGTGCCGACAATGTCGGGGTCGCCAGCGACGCGAGCGTTGCCTCGTCGTTGACTTTCATCACCACCCGCGGCGGCAGCCCGAAGCAGATGCGGGAGCCGTCCGGGAGCACGACGTCCAGAGGCTGGCCGCCATCCGCCCGCAGCTTATCCGCCAGCCGTTCCAGGCCGTTGCTCACGGCATGAAGGGCGACTTTGCGTGTCGCCTTCGATAACAGACCTTCGCCCCACATAATGGCCTCCGTCGGTCCCGTTGCCGCCCTGATTTTCACTGAACCCCAATCGGCCGCCAAGTACCGGCGATGTGGCGGCGCCAACGCTACTGCGAATCGTCAAGCCGCCGCCGCCGCTCGAACAGGCAGACCGCCGCGGCGGCCGCAACGTTCAGCGATTCGACCCCGGCCGCAAGCGGGATTTGCAGCCGCTTCCGGCACTGCGCCAGCATCGGAGCGGAGATCCCCATCCCTTCGGCGCCGAAGACCCAGCCGATCGGCGCACTCGGCAGTTCGGCCCGCCAGAGGGACTCGGCGTCATGGGCAGCGGCTGCGATCCAGGTCCCTCTCAGCAGCGCAGCCGCCGTCGCCGGGTCGACCCCCTCGACGATGCTCAGCGCGAAGTGCGCGCCCTGCGCCGCGCGCAGCGTGCGGGGTGCCCATAACGCCGCGGTACCGGCCGCGGACAGCACCCATCGCACGCCGGCCGCTGCAGCAACGCGCAGCAGCGCTCCGGCGTTGCCGGGATCCTGCACCCCATCCAGGTAGATCGCATCCTGCGCAAGCTGCGGCGGCAACCCGGTCTGCGGCACGACAAGCTCGAGCATCAGGCCGACACCGGCCTGCACGGGAGACAGGCGATCGAACAGCGCGGGCGTGAGCTCGAATGTCGGTATCTGGCGGTGCGCGATCGTCCCGATGAACGCGTCTAGATCCGCGGCCTTCGCTCCGCGGCGCACCAGCACGGCGGCGATCGATGCGCCACCGTCGCGCGCCGACTGTGCCAGGTGCAGACCCTCGGCGAGCGTGCGGCCGCGGGCGCGCACGGCGCGTGGCTGCGCTGCGAGCTTCAGCCAGTCGCTGAACCGCGGATTCGCCGCTGAGGCGATCGTCTTCATCGCGCCTTCGGCAGCAGCGCTCGCACCGGCGCAAACGTTCGCCGGTGCACTGCGCAGGGACCGTGTTCGCGCAGGCGCGCCAGATGCTCCGGCGTGGGATAGCCGACATGCGCGGCGAATCCGTATGCCGGATATGCCGCGTCGAGCGCGCGCATCAGGGCATCACGGTGGGTCTTGGCAAGAATCGATGCGGCCGAAATCGCCGGTTCGAGCGCGTCGCCGCCGACCAGCGCACGCGCCGGAATCGCCAGGCGCGGCAACTGATTGCCATCGACCAGTGCGAACTGCGCAGCGGGATTCAGTGCTTCGATCGCGCGCCCAATCGCAAGCAGGCTCGCCTGCAGGATGTTCAATCGGTCGATCTCCTCGACGCTCGCCTCGGCCACCGCCCAGGCCATCGCGCTGGCACGGATCTCGACCGCCAGCGATTCGCGCCGGGTCGCGGGCAACTGCTTCGAATCGCGCAGCCCCTGAATCGGTCGCCGCGGATCGAGAATCACCGCCGCCGCGACGACCGGCCCCGCCAGCGGGCCGCGCCCCGCCTCGTCGGCACCGCAGACGAGACCGAGCGCGCGTGCCGGTGCCTCGAACAGGTTGGCGGCGGTCGCGGCCTTCATCGCTTCATCGTCGAGATGATTGCGTCGGCCGCAAGCGCCGGTGTATCGCGCCGCAGGCTCTCGTGGATCTGCGTGAATCGCTCCTCGAGCATGCGGCGCAGTCGCTCGTCAGCCAGTTGCCCGAGCAGCGCCCGCGCCAGCGCATCCGGGGTGGCTTGCTCCTGCAGCAGTTCCGGCACCAGGAACTCGCCGGCGAGGATGTTCGGCAGGCCCACGTAGGGCAGGTAGCCGCCGATGCGGCGCATGATCCATGCAGAAAGACGCGGCATCCGGTAGGCGATCACCATGGGCTTCTTGTAGAGCGCCGCTTCCAGCGTCGCGGTACCGCTGGCCACGAGCACCGCGTCGGCAGCCTCCAGGCAGGCGTGCGATTCGCCGTCGAACACGCGGCTGCGCTCGCGTGCCTGCGGTCGCGTCGCCAGCAAGGCCTCGATCCGCACGCGCAGTTGCGCATCGGCCGCGGGAATCGCGAACATCATGCCCGGCTCGCGCGCGGCCATGATCTCCATCGCATCGGCGAATGCCGGCCCGACGTGCTCGACCTCGGCACGCCGGCTTCCGGGCAGCACCGCAACACAGGGGCGCGCGGCGAGCTGCAGACGCGCGCGCGCCGCGGCCGGATCGGGCGCGATGGGAATCTGCGCCGCAAGCGGGTGACCGACATAGGTCGCAGCGATGCCCGCGTCGTCGTAGATCTTCTGCTCGAAGGGGAAGACGAGTAGCACGCGGCTGGCTGAGCGCCGGATCTTCTCGATGCGCTTGCCGCGCCAGGCCCAGATCGACGGACTGACGTACTGAACGGTCGGGATCCCGGCTGCGCGCAACTGCATTTCCAGCCGCAGGTTGAAATCCGGCGCGTCGACGCCGACGAACACGGATGCGCGTTCGCGCACCAGCCGTGCGCGCAGCGCGCCGCGCAGCCGCAGCAGGCGCGGCAGCTCGCGCATCACCTCCGCGTAACCGCGTACCGAGAGCTCGCGGATGTGATGCCACGCCTCGCAGCCCGCATCGATCATGCGGTCGCCGGCGATGCCGCCGAAGCGGACGTCCTGCAGGCGCCCGGCAAGTGCCGCGATGACCGGCGCCGCCAGCAGATCGCCCGATGCTTCACCCGCGGCGAAGGCGAGTAGAGCGCGCGCCATCCGCGGATTTCAGCGGACGATGCCGCGCTTCGACGATTGCAGGAAGTCTCGCAGCGCGACCAGGTGCGGCGCTGCCGCGCCCGCCGCGGCGGCCATTTCGTCGATCGCGGCGCAGGCCTGTGCCACGGTGCGGCCCTCCTTGTAGACGGCCTTGTAGGCCCGGCGCAGCAGCCCGATGGACTCCGCGGAGAACCCGCGCCGCCGCAGTCCCTCGACATTGATGCCGTGTGCCTGCGCCGGGTTGCCGCTGCACATCACGAACGGCGGCACGTCCTGCAGCAGCGTGGCGCCGGCGCCGCACATCGCGTGCGCGCCGATGTGCACGAACTGGTGCGCGCCGGTCATCCCGCCGATGATCGCCCAGTCGCCGACATGCACGTGCCCGGCGAGCTGCGCCAGATTGGCCATGATCGTGTGGTCGCCCAGCACGCAGTCATGTGCGATGTGCACGTAGGCCATGATCCAGTTGTTCGAGCCGACGCGCGTGACGCCCTGGTCCTGTGCGGTGCCGGTGTTGAACGTGCAGAACTCGCGGATCGTGTTGTCGTCGCCGATCACGAGCTGCGTCGGCTCGCCCGCGTACTTCTTGTCCTGCGGCGCCCCGCCAAGCACCGAGTGCGGGAAGATCCGGTTGCGCCGGCCGATCGTGGTTCGCCCCTCGATCACCGTGTGCGCGCCGACGACGGTGCCGGCGCCGATGCGCACCTGCGGACCGATGATCGCGAACGGTCCCACCTCCACGTCGTCGAGCTCCGCATTCGCATCGACGACTGCACTCGGATGAATGCGCGCCATCAGGCCGCTCCGGGGGGCCGGTCCATCTTGCGGTAGGCGCAGAGCATCTGGGCCTCGGCCGCAACCTGGCCCTCGACCAGCGCGCGGCCGCTGAATTTTCCGACCCCGCGCATCTCGCGCAGGAAATCGATCTCGAGCCGGAGCTGGTCGCCCGGGCCGACCGGTCGCTTGAAGCGCGCATCGTCGATGCCGGCGAAATAGAAGACCGAGTCCGGATCCACCTTGCGGTTCATCGACATGAAGGCCAGGAGCGCGGCGGCCTGCGCCATCGACTCGATGATCAGCACGCCAGGCATCACCGGGTAGCCGGGAAAGTGCCCCATGAACACCGGCTCGTTCATCGTCACGTTCTTGATCGCCACGATCCGTTTGCCGGGCTCAAGCTCGAGCACGCGGTCGACCAGGATGATCGGGTAGCGATGCGGCAGGTGGCGCAGGATCTCGTGGATGTCCATCAGCGGCAGTCTTTCTTCTGCAATTGCTCCTCCAGTGAGCGGATGCGGTCGCGCAACTGATCGAGGTGCCGCAACAGCGCCGCGTTGCGCTCCCAGTCGCGATGCTTCATCAGCGGAAACGAGCCGCTGTAATAGCCCGGCGCCGAAATGCTGCGCGACACCAGCGTGCCGCCGCCGATCACGCTGCCGTCGGCAATCGACAGATGTCCGGCAATCATCGCGGCTCCGCCCAGCTGGCAGCCACGGCCGACCGTTGCGCTGCCCGCGATGCCGACGCAGCCCGCGATGACCGTGTGCGCGCCGATGCGGCAGTTGTGGGCGATCTGAATCTGGTTGTCCAGCTTGCAGCCGTCCTCGATCACGGTGTCGCCCATGGTGCCGCGATCGATCGTGGTGTTGGCGCCGATCTCCACATCGTCCCCGATCAGCACGCGGCCGGTCTGCGGGATCTTCACCCATCTGCCGTCGAACGGCGCGAAGCCGAAACCGTCGGCACCGATCACCGCCCCGCTGTGGACGATGCAGCGCTGCCCGATCTCGCATTCCGCGTAGACGACGGCGCCCGGATGAATCCGCGTGTCGGCGCCGATCCGGGCATCGCGGCCGACGAATGCCCCGGCGCCGACATGCGCGCGCGCGCCGATCGTCGCGCCGGCCTCGATGGCCGCATGCGCACCGACGCTCGCGCTCGGGTCGACCGAGGCCGCCGAGTGCACGCCGGCCAGGGCAGAGATTCCCGCGGCCTCCGGCTGCGCTGGCGCGAGTTCCTGCGCGGCGTACGCAAACCACGCGTACGGCGCGTCACATTCGATCAGCGTGCTGCCGGCGGGCGCGGCTTGAAACACATGCTGCCGATCATCAGCCGACAGCACGATGGCGCCGGCGCGCGTGCTCGCTGCAGCTGCCCGATAGCGACGATTGGCAAGAAAGGCCAGCTGGTCGGGCCGCGCCGTTTCCAGAGGCGCCGCACTTGCGATCGTTCTCGAATCGTCGCCGATGATGCGCGCGACGAGGCGTGACTGGGTACGGCGCTCGATGGCGTCCGCGAGCCGCGCTACCGTGAGGCCGGCGCGGACCATCGCGCTACTTGCCGTTGTTCAGCGCCCGCAGCACTTTTTCCGTGATGTCGACCCGCGAGCTGAAGTAAACGGCGTCCTGCACGATCAGGTCGTACTTTTCCTGTTCGGCGATCTGACGCACGATGCGCTGCGCACGCTCCAGAAGAGACTGCAGTTCTTCGTTGCGACGCTGGTTCAGGTCTTCGCGGAACTCGCGCTGTCTGCGCTGCAGGTCCCGGTCAAGCTCGGCCAGCTCGCGCTGGCGGCGGTTGCGCTCGCCCTCGGCCAGCACCGGCGCATCCTTTTCGAACTTGTCCGCGGTCGCTTTCAGCTTCGCGCCCATGTCCTGCAGCTCGCGGTCGCGCTTGGAGAATTCCTGCTCCAGCTTTGCGGTCGCCGCCTTGGCGGGATTTGAGTCGCGCAGGATCCGCTCCGAGTTCACGTAGCCGATCTTCAATTCCTGCGCAGCCAGAGGCGCGCCGGCGGCGGTCGCAAGAATCGCGAACGCCAGCACGCGGGCCATGTAGTGGGTCAAGCTCTTCATTCGCGCCCCTGATTGCAGACAGGCCGTGAATTCTGCCACAGCACCTTCGTCCGCCGCGACGGTCCGTCCACCGTCAGAAGCCGGTGCCGATCTGGAACTGGAAGCGCTGCTCGCGATCGCCGGGCCGCGTACGCAGCGGCAGCGCGTAGCTGATCTTCATCGGCCCGATCGGCGAGATCCACGCGATCCCGAGACCGACCGAGGCGCGCAGGTCGCCGAGCCGGATCCTTTGCCCTTCGCCCCAGACCTGCCCCGCGTCAGCGAATGCCAGCGCGCGCAGCGTGCGATCCGCACCGGGCAGCGGCGCCAGCGCCTCGATCGAGCCGTTCAGGCGCCGCGTTCCGCCAAGCGGATCGCCATTCGCATCCCGCGGCCCGAGGGTTCCGCCTTCGAAACCGCGCACGCTGCCGATGCCGCCGCCGTAGAAGTTCTTGAACAGAGGGTACGACTTGCCCCCGTATCCGCCGCCAACGCCGGCTTCACCGTTGAATGCCAACGTGAAACGGCTGGTGAGCGGCAGGAACTGCTGGTACTGGTAGGTCGCGCGGTAGTACTGCAGATCGAGCACCGGCAACGCCGCCTCGACAAATGCGCGCTGATAACGGCCCCGCGTGGGCACCAGCAGGTTGTCGCGGCTGTCGCGCGACCAGCCGACGGTGCCGATCACCGCGTCCGGGCTCTTGCCGAAGCGGTTGACATAGTCGATGTAGCGGTATGGCGAAATATCGGTGAGCCCGATGTCCGTGCCCTCGTACCCGATGCCGAAGTACACGGTGTCGAACTCGGTGAACGGAACGCCGAAACGCACCGCGCCGCCGCGCTGGCTCAGATCGACGCTGCCCAGGTTCAGGCGGGCCAGATCCGATTTGCGCTCGTAAACCTCGATCGTGCGGCTGATGCCATCCAGCGTGACATAGGGATCGACGTGCGTCACCGCCAGGGTGCGCGTCGCGCGGCTGGTGTTGATCTCGAAGGAAATCGCCTGTCCGCTGCCGAAGACGTTCTGCTGGGTGTAGGCGGCCTGCAGCACGAGTTTCTCGGTGCTCGAGTAGCCTGCGCCCGCCTGGACGCTGCCGGTTGGCCGCTCCTTGACGGAAAAATTCACGTCGACCTGGTCGAGCGAGCCCGGCACCGCGGGTGTCTCCACCTCGACCTTCTCGAAATAACCCAGGCGGTCGATCCGGTCGCGCGACAGGCGGACCTTCTCGGAGTCGTACCACCCGCTCTCGTACTGGCGCACCTCGCGCCGGATCACGTCGTCACGGGTCCGCGAGTTGCCGGTCACGTTGACGCGCCGGACGTAGACGCGGCGGCCCGGATCGACGAACAGGGTGAATGCGACCTGGCGTTTGTCGCGGTCGGGCTCCGGCACGGGATTCGCGGACGCGAAGGCATAGCCGAGCGCTCCAAGCCGCTCGGTGATGCGCTTGGACACGACGTTCAGCCGCTCGGCGTTGAAGGTGTCGCCCGGCTTGACATCCACCAGTGCGCGCAGCTCGTTGTCGAGCCCGAGCAGCTCGCCGGCCAGCTTGACCTCCGAAACCGTGTAGCGCTCGCCCTCGACGAGGTTCACCGTCAGGTAGATGTCCTGCTTGTTCTCGCTGATCGATACCTGGGTCGACTCGATATTGAAGTCGAGATAGCCGCGATTCAGATAGAAGCTGCGCAGCGTCTCGAGGTCTCCGGTCAGCTTCTGCCGCGAATACTGGTCGCGCTTGGTGTACCAGGTGAACCAGCCCGGCGTCGACAGTTCCATCTCGGCCAGCAGCTGCTTGTCGGTGAAGGCCTTGTTTCCGGTAAAGCGGATCGAACGAATGCTCGCCACGTCGCCTTCGTCGACGGCGATCGTGACGTTGACCCGATTGCGCTCGATCGGCGTCACGGTGGTGGTCACCTTGACGTCGTAGCGGCCACGGCTCAGGTACTGGCGCTTCAGTTCCTGCTCGGCGCGATCCAGCAGCGAACGGTCAAGAACGCGCGCCTCGGCCAGTCCCACTTCGCGCAGCGATTTCTTCACCGTGTCCTTGTCGAATTCCTTGATCCCCGTCAGATCGACGGCGGCGATGGCGGGCCGCTCTTCGACGATCACGACGAGCACGTCACCGTCGGCCTCCAGCCGCACGTCCTTGAAGAGTCCGGTGGCGTACAGCGCGCGGATCGCGGCCTGTCCCTTGTCGGGGTCGTAGCGATCGCCGACGCGCAGCGGCAGGTAGCTGAATACCGTGCCCGCCTCGGTGCGCTGGATGCCTTCGACGCGGATGTCGCGCACCACGAATTCCTGCGCCGCCGCGGCAAGGCTGAGCGCCGCAAGCACGGCCGCGGCGACGCCACGCACAGCGAAAGCAACGCCGCGATCCTGGGTCCGGCGCGACAACGGGCTGTGTCTCTTCAAGGTCGTGGAATCTTCAGAACAGCAGCCGCGTGACATCGTTATAGAGCGCCAGCGCGGTGAGGAGAACGAGCACACCGATGCCGGCGCGATGACCCCATTCAACGACCCAGTCCGCCGGCGGGCTGCCCTTGAATATCTCGATCAGATAGTACAGCAAGTGTCCGCCATCGAGCATCGGAATCGGTAACAGGTTCAGCACGCCGAGGCTGATCGATACGAGTGCGATGAAGCTCAGGAACGCGGCGCCGCCGATGCGCGCCGTCTGGCCTGCGTAGTCCGCGATCGTGATCGGCCCCGACAGGTTCTTCCACGACGCTTCGCCGGCCACCATCTTCCACAGCATGTGCAGGGAGAATGTGGAGGTGTCCCAGGTGCGCGCCAATGCCAGGCGCAGACTTTCGAGCGGCCCGTAGTGCACCTCGATCAGATCGGGCCGATCCGAGATCTCGGCGCCGATGCGTCCGATGGTCTCGCCGTCCTTGTCCGTGACGGTGGCCGGCGTCACCGTCAGCGCGCGCTGCGTTCCGTCCCGCTCGACCAGGAACTCGAGCCTGGCTTCGGGCGATTTGCGCACACGCTCGATGAGGGCGCGCGCCGACGACAGGGGCTGGCGGTTGATTTCGAGCACGCGGTCGCCCGGCTGCAGGCCGGCTTTCTCCGCCGCGCTGCCCGGCGCGATGCGACTGAGACGGGGCGGACCACCGAACAGCGCAAGGCCGGCGCGAGCCATCGGGTTCGATTCGAGGTCGGTGTTCGCAATCTGCGACAGATCGAGTCGCAGTTCGCGCGTGACACCCGAACGTTCGACCGTCACTTCCAGCACCTTGCGATCGACCGCGGCGCGCAGCACCTGCCAGTTGACGTCGTTCCAGGAGCGGACCGCCTCGCCGTCGATCGCCCGCACCACGTCGCCGGCATGAAATCCGGCCCGCTCGGCGGGGGTGCCGATCGACGGGGCCGCGACGATCGGTCGCGGCTCGAGCACGCCGACGACGTTCAGCCCCCAGTAAACGCCGATCGCAAGCAGGAAGTTGGCCATGGGTCCGGCGAGCACGATCGCGACCCGCTTCGCGATCGATTGCCGATTGAAAGCGCGTGGCAGATCCGCGCGCGGAACCGGCCCGAGGTCAGCGTCGTGCTCGTCCAGCATCCGCACGTAGCCGCCGAGCGGAACCGCCGCGATCACCCACTCCGTTTCGCCGTGCTGGCGCCGCCAGAGCGGGCGGCCGAAGCCGATGGAAAAGCGCAGCACCTTGACTCCGCAGCGGCGCGCCACCCAGTAGTGGCCGAACTCGTGCACGAGGATCAGTACGCCGAGAGTCACGACGAACGCGATGACGGTGGTCAGCAGCACCACTTCTCCTCCCCTATGCGCCGGTCGTAGTGCCGAGCCGCTCGACCACGTCGCGCGCGACGCGCCTACCTTCGCCGTCGAGCGCGAGCACGTCGTCGATGCTGGCGGGCTCCGCTTGCGAAGCGCGCGCCAGCGTTTCTTCGATCACCGCGGCGATCCGGGCGAACGGCAGCCGACCCGCAAGGAACTCGGCAACGGCGACCTCATTCGCAGCATTCAGGATTGCCGGCGCTCCGCTTCCGCGACGCAGGGCCGCGTACGCCAACCCGAGGCAGGGAAAGCGATTCAGATCGGGAGCCTCGAACGTCAATGCACCGAGCGCGAGGAAGTCGAGCGACGCGGATCCGCTGTCGATGCGTTCGGGATACGCGAGCGCATAGGCGATCGGCGTGCGCATGTCCGGCGAGCCACATTGCGCTACCACCGACGCGTCGGAAAACTCGACCATCGAGTGCACCACGCTCTGCGGATGAACGACCACGTCGATCCGGTCGGGCGGCATGTCAAACAGCACGTTTGCCTCGATGACTTCCAGCCCCTTGTTCATCAGCGTCGCGGAATCGACCGAGATCTTGCGGCCCATCACCCAGTTCGGATGTGCGCAGGCCTCGTCGGGCGTGACGCGCGCCAGATCGCGGCGACCGCGAAACGGACCGCCCGAGGCGGTCAGGATCAGCCGCCGCACGTCGCCTTGCCGGCCACGCGCGCCAGCGAGGCACTGATGCAGTGCGCTGTGCTCGCTGTCGAGCGGCAGAAGCTCCGCCCGTCCGCGCCGCACCGATTCGAGCAGCAGCCGTCCAGCACATACGGCAGCCTCCTTGTTCGCCAGCAGCAGCCGCTTGCCGCTGCGCGCCGCGGCGAGCGTCGGCAGCAGGCCTGCGGCGCCGACGATCGCCGCGATCACCGTGTCGCATCCGCTGTCGGCGGCAACCTCCTCCAGCGCTGCCGCACCCGCGAGCGTCCGGATGCCAAGGTCGCGCGCGCGCATCCTGTCGCGCAGCGTGCCCGCCCTGGTCGCATCGGCAATCACGGCAACTTCGGGACGAAAGCGCGCGCACAGATCGACCAGCGCCTCGACGTTGTTCTGTGCCGTCAGCGCGAAGACACCGAATCGATCGGGATGCCTGGCGATGACGTCCAGACTGCTCGCGCCGATGGATCCGGTCGCACCGAGGATCGTCACGCGCCTCATAGGTCGAACTTTGTCATCAGAAGCGCCGCTGCAGGCAGGACCGGCAGCAATGCGTCGATCCGGTCCAGTACGCCACCATGCCCGGGCAACGACTTTCCGCTGTCCTTCACGCCCGCCTGCCGCTTCAGGAGGCTTTCGAAGAGGTCGCCCACGATCGAGATCGCGACCAGACCGCACAGGATGGGCAAACCGACAACTGGGTGCAGGTGCTGCAACAGACGCGTGCTGAAGATCGGCCATCCGGGCGCGAGCCAGGCGAGAACCATCGCCAGCATCAGCACCGCCACCATCGCGCCGCCGACCCCGGCCCAGGTCTTGCCGGGACTGGTCCTGGGCGCAAGCTTGGTCTTGCCCCAGCGATGGCCGGCGAAATAGGCAGCCGTGTCGGCGATCCAGACGATGGCCAGTGCCGACACCAGCAGCGTGACGCCCTGCTGCATCAGCTGCAGGGCGGACAATGCCGCCACGCCGAGCAGCAGGATGCAAAGGATCGACGAAA
>JBLMYK010000053.1:0-4007 GCA_050258235.1 Gemmatimonadota bacterium
TGCGCGTCGGCCTGATCGGCGCCGGCAAGTTCGGATCGATGTACCTTTCGCAGACGCGGCACACGCCGGGCGTGCGCGTCACGGCGATCGCCGACCTCAGCCCGGCGCGCGCGAAGGAAGCGCTCCAGCGCGTCGGCTGGGCCGACGCCGCGATCGGCTCGGTGCGGTTCTTCGACGACAGCGCGCGCATGATCGCCGAGCCGGACGTCGACATCGTGATCGACGCCACCGGTTCGCCGGCAGCCGGGATCGGCCACGTGCTGGCCTGCTGCGAGCATCGCAAGCACATCGTGATGGTGAACGTCGAGGCCGACGCGCTGGCCGGTCCGCTCCTCGCGCGTCGAGCGCAGCAGGCCGGGATCGTCTACTCGCTTGCGTACGGCGACCAGCCGGCACTGATCTGCGAGATGGTCGACTGGGCACGTGCCTGCGGATTCGAGGTGATCGCCGCGGGCAAGGGCACCAAATATCTGCCCGAGTATCACGCGTCGACGCCCGACACGGTGTGGGGCTACTACGGCATCACGCCCGAGAACGCAAAGCTCGGCGGGCTGAACGCGCAGATGTTCAACAGTTTCCTCGACGGCACCAAGAGCGCGATCGAGATGTGCGCGGTGGCCAATGCAACCGGACTGGCAGCGCCGGACGGTTTGAGCTTTCCGCCCTGTGGCGTGGATGACCTGCCACGCGTGCTGCGTCCGCGGTCGGAGGGTGGCGTGCTCGCGCATCGTGGGCAGGTCGAAGTGATCTCGAGCCTCGAGCGTGACGGTCGCCCGGTGTTCCGCGACCTGCGCTGGGGCGTGTACGTGACCTTTGCCGGCGGCAGCGATTACGTCGAGCGCTGTTTCAGGGAGTACGGGCTGATCACCGATCCCAGCGGCCGATACTCGGCGCTGTACAAGCCGTTTCACCTGATCGGACTGGAACTCGGGATCAGCGTGGCGAGCATCGGCTTGCGCAACGAACCGACCGGCGCGCCGGCCGCGTTCAGCGCCGACGTGGTGGCCACGGCCAAGCGAAACCTGAAGGCCGGCGAGATGCTCGACGGCGAGGGCGGCTACACCGTGTACGGACGCCTGATGCCGGCCGCCGACTCGCTGCGCGTCGGCGGCCTGCCGCTCGGGCTTGCGCACAAGGTGCGGCTCGCACGCGACGTTGCAGCCGGTGCCTGCGTCCGCTGGGACGATGTCGAGATTGGCGCCGATGCGCTCGCGGCGCGCGTGCGGCGCGAAATGGAGCAGATGGCGCTCCAGGCGCCGTAACGCGCGGTGATTCGGCGCGGAAGCAGCTGCCGTCCGGTCAGTACGGCCACGGGCCGTACCAGCCGAGCCCGAACGACCAGCGCGGATGCCATGCACCCCAGCGGTCGTGCCAGCCATGCCAAGCGGGCCCGTAATAGGCGTCGAGGTACCACTGCTGCTGCGCGCGGCGCCACGCTTCTTCGCGTGCCTCGCGCGCAAGCGCGGCATTCTGGTCCGCGAGCACCTGGGCATTCAGTTGCGCCAGGCGCTGGGCCTCCTGCGGGCTGAGCGTCGGAGCAACGATCGCAGCATCGGCGGGCAGGCGCTCGATCCTGCTGCCATCCGGCAATGTAGTCGCGCAGCCGGCGAGCAGCAGCAACGCCGGCAGCGGCAGCCATCGCGATCTCATACGACCTCCGGTTCAGTGGGGGCGCGTGGTGTCGTCGATCTCGGCTGCCGAGCCGGTCGCGAACAACTGCGCGATATCGACGGCGTCGAACACGCGTTTCGCGCTGCAGAAGTCGCAGACGACTTCGACGCGACCCTGTTCGGCGATGATCGACTCCACCTCGGCGCGCCCCAGCGAAATCAGCATACGCCCGATGCGGTCGCGCGAGCAGGTGCATTGGAAACGAGGTGTAATCGGCGCGTACGCCTCCAGCGACTCCTGCCAGAACAGGCGTCGAGCCAGCGTGTCGGGCGATTGCGCGAGAAGCTCCGCTGCCCCGAGGGTTCCCGCGAGCGCGAGCGCGCGGCTCCAGGCGTCAGCGTCCTCGTCGGCCCGGCTGCGGCCGCCTTCGCGCGGCAGCTTCTGCAGCAGCAGTCCTGCCGCAGTCCCGCCATCCGCGGCAAGCCGCAGGTGCGTATCGAGCTGCTCGGAGCGGCGCATGTACGACTCGAGCACCTGCGCGATCGTGTCGCCCTCCAGCGGCACCACGCCCTGGTAAGGCTGTTGGCCCGGTTGCGGATCGCGCGGATCGAGCGTGATCGCGCAGCGTCCGTGCCCGCTGCGATTGACCATCGACTGCAGCCCGGCGGCGGATTCGATCTCCGCGTCGTCGCGCAGCTTGGCGGTCGCGCGCAGCCCGACGTCGGGCTGGCACTCGACGACCAGCAGCTTCACCGGTCCGTCGCCGTGGATCTGCAGCACCAGTGCGCCATTGAACTTGATGTTGGTCGCGAGCAGCGCGACCGCGGCCGTCATCTCGCCGAGCAGGCGCGTGACCGGCGCCGGATACTCGTGGTGCGCGATCATCTGCTTCCACGCCGCGTCCAGCCGCACGATGCCGCCGCGCACCGGCGCGCGCCGGAACAGGAACTTCAGCAGCGAGTCGCTCACGCGGCGGTGCGGGCGGCGGCCGCCTGCACGCGGATCAGTTCGCGCGCGTATTCGCAGTAGGTCGGGATCGTGTCGGCAATGATCTTGCGCTTGGCGTCGTCCAGGTCGCCGAGCCGGCGCGCCGGAGAGCCGACATAGAAGCCGCTTTCCAGCACCTGGCCCGGGGCGGTCTCGCCGCCGGCGGCAAGGAAGACGTCGTCGCCGACGATCGTGCCCGCCGCCACCACGGCGCCTATTCCGATCAGGCTGCGCTCGCCGATCGTGCAGGCGGCCAGCCTGACGTTGTGCCCGATCGTCGAGTCGGCGCCGATCACGATGCGGCCGTCACCGGCGTGCAGCAGCGAATTGTCCTGCACGTTGCTGCGTGCGCCGAGGACGATCTCGCCGCTGCCCGCGTCGAGTTCGCACGCGTAGTAGACCTGCGCCTGCGCCGCCGCCGTAATCCGGCCGCGCAGGGTCGCGGTATTGGCGATGAAGACGTCCGCATCGAAGTTGCGAATGGCCGCGCTCGTCGGCGTTGGGCGATCGACCGTGCGGATGCGAGCGCGCAAGCGTTCGCGACGCGCGCCGAGTTCGCCGGCCTCCAGGCGCCGCTCCGGCTTCGCGGGGCGGCCCGAATAGAGGAAGCCGCCCGCGAGCGTGGTGCGCGGGAACACGATGCTGCCGGGAGCCAGCACGAGGCCGGCTTCGAGCACGCAGCCGTCGAGCACGACGGCGCCGTCCTCGATCACGCAGTCGTCGCCGACGGTGCAGGCGTGGACCACGCCGTACTCGCCGACCGTGACCCGGTCGCCGATCAATGTCGGGTAGACCTCATGCGCGATATGGACCGTCGCGCGCGTGCCGAGCATCAGCTCGGTGCCGGCGCGCACGTAATGGCCGTCGGCGCGAATCACCGCGTGGTCGTCGAGCCAGGCATCGGCTCCGATCGTGGCGCGTCCGATCACCGCGGCGGTGCGGGCGAACTGCGCCGGCGGACCCTTGAACGTGGGCGCCACCCCCGCGTAGGAAAGCAGATTCATGTGCGTGCTCATCGCGCAATTTTAGCGGGCGCGCCAGGCGCGTTCCGCCTCGTCCCATGCGGCCAGCGGTTGCAGGTCGGGAACCCACGCCAGTCCGGACTTCGCGTCCGCCGACACCGCGTCGGTCGTGACGAGTACGTCGAGCAACGCGGGCCGGCCATTGGCGATGGCGGCCAGCGCACGCCCGATCGCGGCCGGCAGGTCGGCCGCCTGCTCGACGCGCTCACCGGACAGGCCGAACGCACGTGCCATTGCTGCGTGATCGGCGAACTGCAGTCGGGTGCCGACCACCTTGCCGTGCGTATGCGTCTGGTCATGCACCTCGATCTGCCACGCGCCGTTGTTGGCCACGACGATCAGCAACGGCACGCGATGGCGCGCGGCAGTGTCGATTTCCATCGCGTT
>JBLMYK010000054.1:0-3495 GCA_050258235.1 Gemmatimonadota bacterium
GCTTGATGTGCGGGCCGGAGCCCTGTGGTGACTGCGCCCGCCCCCGAATTGTTGTGTTGGCGCTCCGGGGCAGATCCCCGTGCACGTCAGCGAGCTGACGCGATTCTAACCACTGCTTTCACGCGTTGCAAGGAAACACCATGATGCAGGATAAGGACCCCGGCGGTTACATTCCTGACGTCTTTCAGGCGTAGTAAACGACCAGGTACGCCGCCAAGAGGACCGCGACCCAGAACACCATGCTGCCCGTCGTCAGGGTTCGCGCGAACATGCCGTCGGCTCGGTGGTGGCGCAGCACGAACGCCGAAAGGCTGGCTCCTGTCGCCGACGCCGCGCCACGCACCGTGCCGCACGCGAGCCCAATCAGAGCGCTCGTTCCACGCAGCAGCGTCGGCCCGAGCCGGCGATATACCCAGTCGCTGTCCAGATTCACCGAGCGCAGCTCCGGCGGGTAGATTCCGGTCCGAATCAGGACCGAGAAGGCAAGCGCCGAGAACACCAGCAGCTGTAGCTGCGACAGGACGTGGGACGACGTGTACGGAACGAAATCGACCACGCGCGGCAGCAACGCGTACAAAGCGCCCGGGAACACGCCGATACCGATGCACAGCGCCGCAGTGAGCGCCATCGCCACGAGCATGTTCGCGGGTGCTTCCTTGCAGCGGATGCCCGAATCGTGTGCGAAGAAGGCGAAGTACGGGATCTTTATTCCGGCGTGGTGGAACACGCCCGCGGAGGCGAACAGCAACACCAGCCACACTGCCCAATGGCCCTGGCCCGCCGCCGCGGCCATGATCATCGACTTGGTGACGAAGCCGCTGAACAGCGGAAAGGCCGAGATCGACGCGGCGCCGACGATGCAAAAGCCCGTGGTCCAGGGCATGGACTTGTAGAGCCCCCCGAGTTCGCTCCCCTTCACCGTGCCCGTGCGCAGCAGCACCGCGCCCATCGACATGAACAGCAATGCCTTGAACAGGATATCGGCGAACGCGTGCGCCACTGCGCCGTTCAGCGCGAGGTCGGTGCCGATCCCGATTCCCGTCACCATGAATCCGAGCTGGTTGGTCATGCTGTAGGCGAGCACCCGCCTCAGGTCGTTCTCGATTACCGCGTAGAAGATCGGGAACGCGGTCATGGTGGCGCCCACCCAGACGAGCATTTCGGTTCCCGGAAAAGCGCGCGCGAGCGCATAGATGCCGAGCTTGGTCGTGAACGCGGACAGAACCACAGTGCCGGTCTCGGTCGCTTCCGGATAGGCGTCCTGCAGCCAGTTGTGCAGCAATGGGAACGAAATCTTGAGGCCGCATGCGGCCAGGATCAGAGCCCCACCCGGCGCGGCAAGCCCGAGGTAACCGAAAACGAGCGAACCTGTGCCCGCCTGGTACATAAGCGCGCCGGCGAGCAACAGCAGGCCCGATACCAGCTGCACCGAGAGGTAACGCATTCCGGCCGCGAAGGAGCGCTCGGTGCGGCGCGCCCAGATCAGGAACACCGAAGCGACCGCCGTCAGCTCCCAGAAGGCGAACAGGGTGAGAAGGTCACCGGCGAATACCGCCGCAACCGCGCTGCCTGCGTAGAGCGGCGCGGCGGCGCGCTGGACGCCGTCCCGCACGTGAAGACCGTAGATCGCGTTCAGCAGGGCGGCGATCGCGAACACGTAACCGAACAGCAGGCTCAGCCGGTCGACGTGCATCAGCGCCAGCGTATAACCCAGAACCTGCAGCCGCGCGAAGTCGCCGTGTCCCAGGACGACAAGCTGTGCGAGCGTGAGCAGCGGCGCCGCGAGCGAAATCGCGTCGCGCACCCGTCCGCGCGTCGCCGCGGCGAGCAGTCCACCCGCGATCAGCGTGAGGCCGACCGGCCACTCAGCGATCGTCATAGTAGTCCTCGGGTCGCATCACCAGTCGCCGCAGAATCTCCTTGGCCGCGAGCACCAACGCGACGCAGGCGCAAAATCCGTACACCGCGTAAAAGCCGAACCACGCCGCCCAGCCGAACTCCTCGTGCCGGTGCAGCACCAGATCGGCGGCCAGCAGCAGCAGGCCCACCGCCCAAAGTCCCCGGTACAGCTTGGTGACGTTCTCGCTCCGGTCGAGCCAGTACTGTCTTACCTGCTTGGTCATCCCGCCCCCTTTATCAGCCCCCGCCCAGCGCGCGCGAGA
This sequence comes from Gemmatimonadota bacterium, assembly GCA_050258235.1. Classification (GTDB taxonomy): domain Bacteria; phylum Pseudomonadota; class Gammaproteobacteria; order Burkholderiales; family Burkholderiaceae_F; genus JAKOQB01. Next base: position 2,163 of record JBLMYK010000054.1, read on the forward strand.
GCGCGAGCAGCACACCGGCGTAGGCCGCGAATCCGAGAACCAGCGCCGAAGTCACTGCCATCGCCGCGATCATCGGCCAGGGCGCCTCGCCGTGCGCCGCCTCTCCGGAAGGCAACGCGCGGAAGAACGCCGCATAGACGATCGGCAGAAAATAGGCCGCATTGAGCAAAGTACTCACCGCCAGCACGGCCAGCGCCACGAATTTCCCCGCCGCGGCGGCGGCTGCGAATATGAACCACTTGCTGACGAATCCCGCGGCAGGCGGAATGCCGATCAGCGACAGCGCGCCGACGGTGAACGCGAGCATGGTCCACGGCATGCGCCGTCCGATTCCGTCGAGCTGGCTGACCTCGGTCTTGCCCGAAGCCGTGTAGATGGCGCCGGCAGCGAAGAACAGCGTGATCTTGCTCACGGCGTGCGCGGCTATGTGCATTGCCGCACCGACCACCGACAGGGGCGTGAGCAGCGCCGCCGCCAGAATCACGTAGGAGAGCTGACTTACGGTCGAATACGCGAGTCGGCGCTTGAGATTGTCCGAGCGCAAGGCGACGATCGATGCGGCGATGATCGTGAATCCAGCTGCCGTCGGAAGCCAGTCGGCGGCGCGTAGATGCGCCAGCGTCGCCACGCCGAACACGTAGACGATGACCTTCACCGCCGCGAACACGCCCGCCTTGACGACCGCGACCGCGTGCAGCAGCGCCGAGACCGGCGTCGGAGCGACCATCGCGGCGGGCAGCCAGCGATGCACGGGCATCAGCGCTGCCTTGCCGATGCCGAACATGTACAGCGCCAGCAACCCCCCGAGCGCCGCGTTCGACACCGCACCGCCGAGGATGCCTCCGGGCGTGAACTCGAGCGTCCCGGCGATCGCCCAGGTGGCGATGATCGCCGGCAGCAGCAGGCCGATCGAGGTGCCCAGCAGGTAGGCGAGGTAGCGGCGCCCGCCGTCGCGCGCTTCGAGGTCGCCGTGGTGGGTGACCAGGGGATAGGTCACGAGCGTCAAAATCTCGTAGAACAGGAACATGGTCAGCAGGTTCGAGGCGAACGCGATGCCGATGGTCGCCGCCAGCGACAGCGCGAAGCACACATAGAAGCGCGTCTGGCGCGGCTCGTCGTTGGCGCGCATGTAGCCGATCGAGTAGATCGAATTCACGATCCAGAGCCCCGAGGCGATCAGCGCAAACAGCATCCCGAGCGGCTCGACGCGGAATCCGAGCGCGATGCCCGGCAGCATCTCCAGCACGAACAGCTGCGGCAGCGATCCTTCGAGCACGCGAGGCAGCAGCCCCAGCACGCAGGCGAACAGCGCAAGCGCCGTTGCCAGCGTCAC
>JBLMYK010000055.1:0-2858 GCA_050258235.1 Gemmatimonadota bacterium
TGCCGTCCGGCGCCGGTGGCCATGCGGATCACCAGCGGGATCGAGAACTGCCCGCCCGACATGTGGCGGATCGTCGCCGCGCTGTTGACGATCTGGTCGAGCGCGAGCAGCGAGAAGTTCACCGTCATTACCTCGACGATCGGGCGCATCCCGCCCAGCGCCGCGCCGATGCCGGCGCCGACGAACGCGAGTTCCGACAGCGGCGTGTCGCGGATGCGTTCCGGACCGAACTCCTCCAGGAATCCCTTGGTCACCGCATACGATCCGCCGTAGCGGCCGACGTCCTCGCCCATGATGAACACGCGCGGATCGCGCGTTAACGCGTCGCGATGGGCCGCGCGCAATGCCTCGCGATAGGTCGTGTGCGCCATGCTCATGCCGCCTTGCGCTCTTCGCCTCGCGTCGCCGCAAGGAATTCGTCGACGAAGCGCGCGACGTCGTTCCAGTCGGTGTATTCGGTGTCATGCGAAGTGTCGGTGCTGCCGCCGGCCTTCTTCGCGATCGCCTTCATCATCCAGCGCCGGAAGAAGTCGTACTCGGTGTATTTCAGCGCGCCGGCGACCAGCCGCACCATGCCGGCCTTCAGGCCCGTGTCGCTCAGGAACTGGTCGGCGAGCTGCTTCGCTTCGGCGCGCCATTCCTCGTCCTGGCTCGCCATCGACAGGCTGACCGAGAAGAACGCTGAGGGAATCGTGTTCAGCCAGGCGGCGTTGCCCTTGACGAAGTGCGCGAGCGGCGCCTGGTGCCTGCCCTGGTGCAGCGAGCCGCCGACGAACGCGCCGGCATAGATCGGCGCGACCTGCGCGGCGGCCGGCGACGTGCTGTCGACCAGATCGACCGCTTTGCCGGCCTGGCGCAGCCGCTCGGCGATGAACTCGGCGATCTTGCGCGTTTGTCCTTCGGTGGTTCCGTAGACGACGAGGATCGGTTTCATCTTTCGCTCCTTTCACGCCGCGGGAGTCGTGACGTCGCGCGTCAGCTGCTCGACCGGTTCCCAGGTTCCGGCCTCGGCGAAAGCGACGGCGGCATCGACCTCGGCGACCGCCTCGCGGTCGATCGCGGCGAAGTCCTCTTCGGCCATCATCCCGGCTGCTTTCAGGCGGTCGGTGAAGGTATGGACCGGTCCGTGCTGCTTCCAGCGCTCGACCTCGGCCTTGTCGCGGTACAGCTCGGCGTCGAACATCGAATGCGCTCGGAAGCGGTAGGTGTGGAACTCGACGAAGTACGGCAGCCCGTCGGCGCGCACCGCCCCCGCGGCCGCCTTCGCCGCTTCGTGCACCGCAAGCACGTTCATGCCGTTGATGTGCGCGGTGCGGATGCCGTAGCTCGCGGCCTTTTTCGTCAGGTCGATCTCGGCCTCGGAGCGCGCCAGCGCCGTTCCCATCGCATACAGGTTGTTCTCGCACAGGAACAGCACCGGCAGGCGCCATAGCGCCGCGAGGTTCAGCGATTCGTGGAACACGCCTTCCGCCACCGCGCCTTCGCCGAAGAAGCATGCGGTCACGCGTCCGCTGCGCCCGGACAGCTTGTCGGCGAGCGCGAGTCCGACCGCGAGCGGCAATCCGCCGCCAACGATCGCGTTGCCGCCGTAGAAGCGCGTGGCGGCATCGAACAGGTGCATCGAGCCGCCGCGGCCGCGCGAGCAGCCTTCCTGCTTGCCGTACATTTCGGCCATGATCGTGTTCATCGACACGCCGCGCAGCAGCGCCTGGCCGTGTTCGCGATAGGTCGCGACCACCGCGTCGTCGGGCGCAAGGTTCGGCATCACTCCGGCGGCGACCGCCTCCTCGCCGATGTACAGGTGCAGGAAGCCGCGGATCTTGCCCGCGCCGTACAGCTCCGCGCAGCGCTCCTCGAGCCGGCGGATGCGCACCATGTCACGCACCCGCGCCAGGCAGAAATCGCGCGGGTACTTCGTCACGTCAGTGGTGAAGCGCGACAGTTCTTCAGGCGTCATCGATGCCTCACCGTTTCGGATAGCCGACCGACTGCGCCAGCGTGATCTTCTGATCGGGCCGCAGTCCGGCCGCGCGCGCAAACGCGTCGCGGTCGATCGACGCGAACACCACGGTCGCCAGCCCTTCGGACGCACAGAAAAGGTAGACGTTCTGCGCGATGAATCCGGTGTCGGCGGCGGCGAACGTGCGGCGCGTCTCCTCGTTGGCACCGCCCATGCGGCCCTCGTCGGCGACATAGATCAGCGTGAGCGGCGCCTCGCGCGCGTGCGCCTGCGTGCCGGACAGCGCACGCAGGTCCCTCGCCACCACGCGCTTCAGCGCATGTGTCTTCGCGTCGTACACGAACAGTCCGTCGCGCAGCGCGACATAGACGTCGACCTCCTGCCAGTTCTTTGCCGACGGCGCGGTGCGGTGGCCGTCGGGCCGGTTGACGCCGAACGCCGCCCACAGCAGGTTCGACAGCACCTGCGGAGGCAACGCCTGCTCGGCAAAGCTGCGGGCGCTGCGCCGCTCCTTCAGCGCCTGCATCAGCGGCTTGCCGACGTCGGTCTGCGCGGGCGGCAACTGGATTTCCTGGCCGGCGACCTCCGCAATCACCAGCAGAGCGGCCAGCAGCAGCACCTTGGCGGCGATGCGGCGTGCGCGCGCGATCCGTTCCTGAACCGTCTTCGTCATGACAGCCTCGCTGCGTCCTCATCCGGCCGCATGCGCGGCATGCGTGCGGCGCGGCGCATGCGCAGTACGCCGCCGCGGGATGACCTTCAATCGCTGCACGAACTCGTCGAGCCTGTCGTCGCTTCCGCCGTCGATCTGCCGGTCGGTCAGCGCCAGCGTGGCGACCGGCTCGCGGCCGGCGAGTTGCGCGATGGTCGCGAAGACGCGCGGCGCACCCGCACCGCC
>JBLMYK010000056.1:0-13432 GCA_050258235.1 Gemmatimonadota bacterium
CGCGCAGCGATGGCCACCCGGGCGCGCGCGCTGGAAGCCTTTTCCTACGCGGACGCGCGCGACGCCTGGCTGGTCGACGATGGTGATGGGCTCGCATTCGCACTGATCGGCGTCACGCCGGAGCGGCGCCATACGATCGCCGCGATCTACGGCGGCCTGACCCTGCGCAACGGAGTGCCGATCGGCTACCTGCAGGCCGACGTGGTCGGGCGCACGGCGGCGATTTCGTTCAACACCTTCGATACCTTCCGCGGCGGCGAAGCGGCGTTCACGTTTGCCCGCCTGCTGGCCGCGCTGCGCGCGACCTTCGGTACCACCTCGTTCAGCATCGAGCCCTACCAATTGGGCCAGGGCAATGACGAAGGCATCGAATCCGGGGCGTGGTGGTTCTATTACAAGCTGGGGTTCCGGCCACGCGACGCCGCCACGCGCGGGCGGGTGCGCGCAGAACTCGCGAAGATGCAGCGCAACCCGCGCTACCGGTCGGCACCCGACACGTTGCGCGCCCTGGCGCGCAGGCATGTGTTTCTCGACGCGGATCCGGCGCATCCGCACCCGTTGCCCCCTCTGGCCGCGCTCGGACTTCGTGCCGGACAAACCCTGTCGCGTCGCGCGGCCGGCGATCGCGAGCGCGCGCTGGACGAGTGCGTGAGCGACGCGCTGCGCAGCTGCGGGGTGGCTTCGCTGCGCGGCGTCCGCGACGACGAGGCCACCGCCTGGCGGCGCTGGGCACCTCTCGTGACGATGCTCGACCCCGCCGCATGGCCGGACGCGGAGCGACGCGCGCTGGCCGACGTGATCCGCGCCAAGGGCGGGCGCAGCGAGCGCGAATTCGTCGCGCGCTACGCCGCGCACCCGCGCCTCGACGCAGCGCTGCACCGACTCGGATCGCGTGCACGCGCGAGGTAAGCTCGCGGCCTGCGCGAGCCAACCTTGAATTCGTCGTCCGACCTCGTCGATTCGCCGACAGCCTGGCGCCGCCTCGGCGTCGCGGTGCTGCTGTCCACCCTTGGCGGCGTCGGCATGTGGTCGTTTGTCGTTGCCCTGCCGGCGGTGGCCGCCGAGTTCGGGCTGACGCGCGCGGCGGCATCAGCGCCGTTCTCGGCCTTGATGATCGGATTTGCGCTCGGCGGCGTGGCAATGGGACGCTGGGCGGACCGTGCTGGCGTGATGACACCGGTGCTGGCAGCGGTTTTCGCCCTGGCCGCGGGGTACATCGCCTCCGGCCTGTCGGCGAGCCATCTGCAGTTCACGCTGGCGCACGGCGTGCTGATCGGCTTCGCCGGCGCGTCGGCCACGTTCGGGCCACTGCTCGCCGACACTTCACATTGGTTCCTGCGCCGGCGCGGGCTTGCCGTCGCGATCGCCGCCAGCGGCAACTACTTCGCCGGCACGCTGTGGCCGCCGGTGGTGCAGACGCTGATCGACAACTTCGGCTGGCGTCACGCGCACATCGCGATCGGCGTGTTCTGTCTCGTCACCATGCTGCCGCTCGCGCTGATGCTGCGTCAGCGTGCGCCGCTGCACGACGATCCGACCGGTGCGACTGCGGGCGCGGTTCCGCTGCGCCCGCTCGGGCTGCACCCGACCGCGCTGCAGGCGCTGCTGATCATCGCCGGCGTCTCGTGCTGTGTGGCGATGTCGATGCCGCAGGTCCATATCGTCGCTTACTGCGCGGATCTCGGCTACGGCGCCGCGCGCGGAGCCCAGATGCTGTCGCTGATGCTCGGCTTCGGCATCGTCAGTCGGCTCACATCGGGCTGGATCGCAGACCGCATCGGCGGGCTGGCCACGCTGCTTCTCGGTTCCGCGCTGCAATGCATTGCGCTGCTGCTGTACTTGCCATTCGATGGCCTGACGTCCCTGTACGTGATCTCGGCGCTGTTCGGTCTGTTCCAGGGTGGCATCGTGCCGTCGTACGCGATCATCGTGCGCGAATACTTTCCGCCGCGGGAGGCCGGCGCGCGCGTCGGCACGGTGCTGATGGCCACACTGGCAGGCATGGCGCTCGGCGGCTGGCTGTCGGGGGCAGTCTTCGATCTGACCGGCTCCTACCGGGCCGCCTTCCTCAACGGCATCGGCTGGAACCTGATCAATCTCTCGATCGCCGGCTGGCTGCTCATGCGCGCGCGCGGCCGGCCGCACAGCGGCGCCGTCGCCGCATGAACGACGGTGCGCTGCCGCCGCTGCAATCCGGTCCCGCGGTGTGGCGCGGACCGGAACTCGCTTCGCGCGCCGACTGGATCGTGCACCTCGCGCCAGCCGAGGTCGCCGAACTGGAAGCAGCGATGCGCCGCGCGCTCGAACGCGGCCTCGACATCGCGCAGCTCGCACGCGAGGATTTTCCGTTGCCCGCGCTGAGCAGCCGGCTCGATGATCTGCGGCACGACCTGCTGCACGGGCGCGGCTTCGCGCTGCTGCGCGGACTGCCGATCGAGCGCTACTCGCGGCGCGAGGTGGCGACGATCTTCCTCGGTCTCGGCAGCCATCTGGGGCGCCCTCGCTCGCAGAACGCCAAGGGGCACGTGCTCGGTCACGTGTGCGACCTGGGGCTCTCCAGCAGCGATCCCAACGTGCGCATCTACCAGACGCACGAGCGGCAGACGTTTCACACCGATTCGTGCGACGTGGTGGGTCTGCTTTGCCTGCGCGACGCAAAGTCGGGCGGCGATTCGTTGCTGGTGAGCGCACTGGCCATCTTCAACGAGCTGCGCGCGACGCGGCCCGAGCTGCTGGCGCGGCTGCTCATCCCGATGGCGCACGACCGCCGCGGCGAGGTGCCCTCCGGCCAGCAGCCGTTTTTCATGATTCCGGTGTTCAGCTGGCATGCGAATGCGCTGACCGTCTTCTATCAGCGCCAGTACTTCGACAGCGCGCAACGCTTCGCCGATGCGCCGCGTCTGTCGCACGACGATATCACCGCGCTGGACGCATTCGACGCGCTTGCCAACGACCCGCGCCTGAGCCTGACGATGCGGCTCGCACCGGGCGACATGCAGTTCGTGCACAACCACACCTTGCTGCACGACCGCACCGCATTCGTGGACTGGCCCGATCCGGCTCGCCGGCGCCATCTGCTGCGGTTGTGGCTCGCCTGCCCGGGCGCGCGCGAACTGCCCCCGTCGTTTGCGGCCCGCTATGGGTCGGTCAAGATCGGCGACCGGGGCGGCATCATCGTGCCGGGGACTCGACTGAGCGCGCCGCTCGATCCGGCCTGAAGCAGCAATGCAGCGCGCGATTCGGCGTATGGTGTGAATTCGTCGCGCTTGCGCGGCAGGAGAGCAGGTAGTGCAGGGTTTTCTTCGAATCTTGTCGATCGCTGTCGCGTGCGCTGCCTTGCTCGCGGCGAGCGCGGCGGCGCAGACCCGCGTGCCGCTGGACGAACCGCATGCCCATGCGCTTGTCGAGGCAGTGGTGCGCGTGCACGCGCATGCGCTGCCCGATGCGCGTTCGAACGATGCGCTCGGGAGCGAACGCACCGGCTCGGGCGTCGTGATCGACGAGCGCGACCACGTGCTGACCGTCGGCTACCTGGTGATCGAGGCGCAGGACGTCGAGCTGACGACCAGCGACAACCGCACCGTACCCGCACGCGTCCTCGCCTACGACCAACCGACCGGCTTGGCGCTGCTTGAGGCGCTCGCGCCGCTAGGCGTGAAGCCGATCGCCCTGGGTTCTTCGGACACGCTGAAGCCCAACGACCTGCTGATGACGCTGACATCCGACGGGCCGAAGGGTGCAGCGCTGACGCGCCTGGTCATCAAGCGGCAATTCACCGCCAACTGGGAATACCTGCTCGACGAGGCGCTGTTCGTTGCTCCACCGGTCGACGCCTGGGCGGGCGCAGCTCTGATCAATCGCGATCTCGAGCTCGTCGGCATCGGATCGCTGCTGGTGCGCGACGTCGACCCGGAGGGCCAGAACGAGGCCGAGCCGGGCAACATGTTCGTGCCGATCGATCTCGTGAAGCCGGTCCTTGCGGACCTGATTGCACAGGGCCAGCGCAAAGGGCCGCCGCGCCCGTGGCTCGGACTGGCGACCGCGGAAGTCAGCGGCTACCTGATCGTCACGCGTGTCAGCAGCGACAGTCCGGCCGACCGGGCCGGTGTACAACGGGGCGATCTCGTGCTGGCGGTCGGCGACAAGCCGGTCACGTCGCGGGCGCAGTTGTATCAAACCGTGTGGGGTCTCGGCGCCGCTGGCGTCGAGGTGCCGTTGACGTTGCTGCGGGGTGCACAGGTCGTCGACCTCACGTTGAAGTCGATCGACCGCGCCACCTACTTCCGCCAGCAGGCACGCCAGTGACCCGCTCGGCTCCCCGGCACACAGCGATTCCGTAGCGCGTCTTGCGGTTAGTACGGCGCAGCCGCGTCGAATCACGTATCTTCAGGCGGTCGATCGGGGAGACAGATGATGCGCATCGCCATGACACTTGCCGCCGCGGCCCTGCTGCTCGGCGGCTGCGCGACGCCTACGCCGCCTGCGAGCCGCGCTGCGCTGGAGCAGCAGGTCGCCGACACCGAGCGCGCGTTTGCGCAGACCATGGCTGACCGGGATCACGCCGCGTTCACGACCTTTCTGTCGGAGGAGGCTGTCTTCTTCAGCGGAGAGACTCCGCTGCGCGGCAAGCAGGCGGTGGCGCAGGCATGGAAGCGCCTGTATCAGTCGCCCCGCGCTCCCTTTTCGTGGCGGCCGCAGACCGTGCAGGTGCTCGATTCGGGAACGCTGGCGCTCAGCACCGGTCCGGTCTTCGATCCGGGCGGCAAGTGCATCGGTTCCTTCCTGTCGATCTGGCGGCAGGAGGCGCCTGGCATCTGGCGCATCGTGTTCGACAAGGGCGGCGCGTGTCCGCCGCAGTAGCCGCGGGACGTACTCCGCAAGGAATGTCCCGGCCGCAGCAACCCGCTATCGGTCAGGCGCCAGCGCGTTTCGCGTGCGGTGAATAAAAGTCCGAAAGCTGCACGCGCGTCGCCGCCAGCCTGTCAGCGACAAGCCCGAGCAGATGCTGCATCAGCTCGAAACCGAACGCCGGGTCCTCTCGACATACGGCCAGCAGCTCGCTGCCCTCGAACGCAAGAGCCTCGACCGCGTCCATCGTGCGCGCCTGGAAATGCTTGCCACGCCCCGGCAGCAGGGCCGACCAGCCGAATTCGTCGCCGGGACCAACGATCTGAACGCGCAGCGCGGGTCCCGCTCCGCCAAGCTCTAGCGCGACATGCCCCGACACGACCACGTAGAACAGCGAGCTCGCGTCCCCCTCCCGGAAGATTGTCTGCCCGGGCTCGAAACGCAGCCGCCGTGCCAGCATGCGCAGCTTGTCCATCTTCTGGGTCTGGAACTGGCGAAACAGCGGCAGGTTGTCGACGCTGCCCACGGATGCATCAGCGGTCATGGCGGTCTCCTCGCGACGTCTGCGGCTCGTAATGTAGTCCCGGCACGCGGGCATGCAAGCCCCAATTGCAACGCGGGTCAGGCGTTACGATGACCCCTCCTAACCGGGGGGCACAAAATGATTCTCGAGATTGCCGATATCCGGATCCATCCCGGCCAGCAGGCCGCGTTCGACGAAGCGGTCCTGCGCGGCGTGACCGGCGTGATCGCGAAGGCCAAGGGATTCCGCGGCTACAAGATCAACAAGGGCATCGAATCGCCGGAGCGTTACCTGCTGATGATCTTCTGGGACACGCTGGAAAACCACACGATCGACTTTCGCCAGTCGCCCGCGTTCAGCGCCTGGCGCGCGATCGTCGGCCCGTTCTTCGCGCAACCGCCGCAGGTCGAGCACTACACGCTGCTGGCGAAATCCGGGGAGTGAACCATGGCGAAGTCTGCATTGATCGTCGGCGCGGGCAGCGGCATCAGCGCGTCGTTTGCGCGCCTGCTGGCGCGCGAAGGCTATGCACTCGCGCTGGCGTCGCGGCGCGCAGCTTCGCGCACCGGGGAATTGCCGGGCGCACTGCGAATCGCCTGCGATGCCACCGACGCGGCCGACGTCGAAAGGATGTTTGCGCAGCTGGACACCGCTTTACCGCCGCTGGACGTGGTTCTGTACAACCCGAGCCATCGGGCGCGCGGGCCGATCACCGAGCTGCCCGCCGACGAAGTGCGCCGTGGCCTCGAGGTCACCGCCTTCGGCGCCTTCCTGGTAGCGCAGCAGGCCGCGCGCCGGATGCTGGCGCGCGGCAGCGGGTGCCTGCTGTTCACCGGTGCATCGGCAAGCGTGAAGGGCTATCCGCGCTCGGCGTCGTTCGCGATGGGCAAGTTCGCATTACGCGGCCTCGCGCAGAGTCTGGCGCGCGAACTGGCGCCGCAGGGCATTCACGTCGCGCATTTCGTGATCGACGGCGCGGTGAGGGGCCCGGGGCACCCGGATGATGCAGCGACCGCGGACCGGTTGCTCGATCCCGACGCGATCGCCGCCGCCTACCTGCAGATCGTCAACCAGCCGCGCAGTGCATGGACCTGGGAGGTCGAGCTGCGCCCATGGACCGAAACCTTCTAGCCGGCCCCGCTACATCTGCTTGAAAAGGTGCGTGTAGTTGCGGCTGACCTCGAGCTTTTCCGCATGATTCTTCAGCTGCACGAGCTGGCGGCCGCGAAAGTCGCGCGTGATGCCGGCGACCGCCTTGATATTCACGATCGTCGAGCGATGGATCTGCCAGAACTGGGCCGGATCGAGCTCCTCGACGAGTTCCTTGATCGGCTTGCGGATCAGGGCCTCGTAGGTCTCCGTCTGCACCCGCGTGTACTTCTCGTCCGACGTGAAGAACAGCACGTCCGCCACCGGGATCATGCGCAGCTGCTGGCCCATCGAGGCCTGGATCCATTGCAGATGCGTCGGCTGGGTCGACGAGGCCGCGCCTGACGTCCCGATGCCGTCGAGCTGCGTCGCCAGCCTGGCCAGCAGTGCGCTGAGATCGGCCGGCTTTTCGCCGAGCCGCTTGCGCAGCCGCGCCACCGTCAGTTCGAGCCGCTCTCGATCGGCCGGCTTGAGCACGTAGTCGACCGCTCCCTGTTCGAAGGCCTCGACCGCGTATTCGCTGTACGCGGTGATGAACACGATGTGGCATGCATCGCCGATCTCGCGCGCCGCCTCGACGCCGGTCATGCCGGGCATGCGGATGTCGAGGAAGGCGAGGTCTGGGTGGAACTCGCGCACCGCATCGATGGCTTCCTGGCCGTTCTTCGCTTCGGCGACGATGTCGAGGTCGGGCCAGACTTCGCTCAGGCGCGCGCGCAGTTGCTCCCGCATCAGGCGCTCGTCGTCGGCAATGATGGCCCGGGTCATGCGCGGATTGTAAAAGCCGAGCCGCCGCTCAGGCCGGCTGTGCCGCAGGTGCCGCTGCAGGCTGGTCGGCCATGTCGACCGCATACGGCACCTCGATCGTCGAGATCGTCCCTGACGGGGTGTTGGCCTCGATCGTGAGCTTTGCCGCGCCGGCGTACAGCGCCGCGAGACGCTCGTAAAGGTTCGACAGGCCCACCCCGGTGCCGGGCCTGGTGCCGACCGCGAAACCGAGGCCCGTGTCAGCGACCGTCACCCGCAGGTTCCCGTTGGCAATGTCGGCGCTGATCGTCAGCGTGCCGCCTTCGGCCTTCGGCTCCAGGCCGTGCTTGATCGAGTTCTCCACCAGCGACTGCAGCATCATCGGCGGAAACTTCGCCGACGCCAGTCCCTGCGGCACCGTGATCGCGTACTGCAACCGGTCTTCCATGCGAACCCTCAGAATCTCCAGGTAAGCACGGCACAGCGCGATCTCCTTGCCCAGCGTCGTCGAGCCTTCCCGCATCTGCGGCAAGGCGGCGCGCAGATACTGGATCAGGTTCTTCTGCATCGTCGATGCACGTGCAGGGTCGGTCTCGATCAGGTAGTCGACCGACGCCAGCGTGTTGAACAGGAAGTGCGGCTCGACCTGCGCCTGCATCATCTTCAGCTGCGCTTCGGCCAGTTGCCGCTTCAGGCTCTCCTCGGCGGCCGTCGCCGTTGCCGCCTGTGCGCGCGTTTCCGCCTTGCGCTTCGAACCGAGCACGACCTTCACGATGATCATCGTCGTGATCAGCAGCAGGATGAACGTCATGATCCAGTCGCTGCGATGCTGCTGGTATGCGCGGGTGCGCTTGGCCACCTGGCGATTGATCTGTTCGCTGACGATCTGCTCGACCCGAGCACGCGCCGCCTCCACCGCCGCGGCGGCCCTTTCCGCATCGTGCAAATCCTGCGGGGGAATCGTGACCCCTTCGGCCGCCGCGGAGTCCCCGCCTGCCGCCGCCGGTGCCGCGTCCTCGATCCGGACTCCCTTGCCGTCGATGACGACCGCCACGCGCTTGCCGTCCTTTTCGGTCAGGATGCGCACCCCCTTGCTATCGACGTCGACGTTCGCCGCGCCCTTCGGGCGGGTGTTCGAGCCCGCCCCTTTCTTGTCCACATCGGGCGGCGTCGGCGGCGCGGGCGGAGTTGGAACGGCCGGCGGCGCAATCTTGATGCCGTCGGGGGTCACCGATACGACCACATTGACGCGGTCGCTTGGATCACCCTGCTCGATCACGACGGCCGGAGAGCGCTCCAGAAACAGCGAGGTCGCGATTCCGCCCAGGATCAGCAGCAGGATCGACAGCAGGATGAATTTGCCCCACCCGATGCGCGCCAGCCAGTCGCCGAATCTCGCCGCCGCGCGTTTCGCTCCGGGCGCATGGGAACGGGCCAGGTCGGCCACGGCCGCTGCCATCCGCCCGACCGCCTGGCCCGCACTTGCAGTCCTGCCTTGCGCCGCCTCCGGCGGCTGGTTACTCGGTTCCGTCATCTATCTGTCTTTTCGCGGGTCGCGCGCGGCGATTATCTGCTGCGGTCGCGGCAAACGACACACCTTTATCGGCGGCCTACGACGCGAAATTTAAGGATGCGTTCGAGAGGGGACGAGCGCAGCGCGATGAAGCGCAGAAAACAGGGATTGGAATGCAGCCGCAGCGGCCGGACGCAGTACAGCGGCGGTCAGCTCACCCCGGCCGCCCGTAGCACGAGTGACGCAAGCAGAAGCAGCCAGCCGGCGGCCGACAAGCGATCGGCCCACGGATGCGCATTGCGCAGCTTCTCGACTTCGCGCAGCAGGTCGTCGCGCGATTTGGTGCCGGCATCCGAGCGCACGATCGCCCGGACGAACGGAAACTGGGTCATCAGCGACAGCATCAGGCAGGCAACCCCGGCGTCCCCCATGCCGTGCGCAAGACGGCCGGCATCGAAGTCGACCAGCGCAAGCGCCCCCATCAGTGCGCTGAAGTAGAAGAACACATTGCGCCAGGTCCGCTCGTGTGTCGATTCTTTCGGTGAAACGGCCATATCGATGTCCGGGGTTTGCAGCACTTCCCATATGGCGACCGGGCCGCGCAAATCAACCACACGTTTCTGCCCCGGTGCCTGCCGACAGTGACATTCTTGCGCTGGCCGCGACTGCTAGGATGACCCGCAGCATTTCCGACGCCAGAGGACTCGCATGAAGTTCACTCCCTGGGAAAACCCGATGGGGACGGCCGGCTTCGAGTTCATCGAATATGCGGCACCCGACCCGGCGGCCCTCGGCAGACTGTTCGAGCAGATGGGTTTTGCCGCGGTCGCGCGCCATCGGCACAAGAACGTCACCCTGTACCGGCAGGGCGAAGTCAACTTCATCATCAATGCCGAGCCCGATTCCTTTGCGCAGCGCTTCGCGCGCCTGCACGGGCCCTCGATCTGCGCGATCGCCTTTCGGGTCCAGGACGCGGCCTACGCGTACAAGCGCGCGCTCGAACTCGGCGCGTGGGGCTTCGATTCCCGGTCGGGACCGATGGAGCTGAACATTCCCGCCATCAAGGGCATCGGCGACAGCCTGATCTATTTCGTCGATCGCTGGCGCGGCAAGGGCGGCAACGTCGGCGCGATCGGCGACATCAGCATCTACGACGTCGATTTCGCCGCGCTCCCCGGCGCGGAAGCCGCACCGCGCGGCTATGGACTCACCAATATCGATCACCTGACGCACAACGTGCATCGCGGCCGGATGAAGGAATGGGCGGAGTTCTACGAGCGGCTGTTCAACTTCAAGGAGGTGCGCTACTTCGATATCGAGGGCAAGCTGACGGGGCTGAAGAGCAAGGCAATGACGAGCCCCTGCGGCAGGATCCGCATCCCGATCAACGAAAGCTCCGACGACAGGAGCCAGATCGCCGAATACCTGGATCTGTATCACGGCGAGGGCATCCAGCATGTCGCGCTGGCGACCGAGGACATCTATGCGACGGTGCAAGCAATGCGATCCGGCGGCGTGATGTTCCAGGACACGGTCGAAACCTACTACGACCTCGTCGACCGACGGCTACCCAATCACGGAGAGCGGCTGGCGGACCTGCGCCGCCTGCGCATCCTGATCGACGGCGCGACCCATCAGGGGGCGCCGAACGAGCTGCTGCTGCAGATCTTCACCCAAACCGTGATCGGACCGATCTTCTTCGAGATCATCCAGCGCAAGGGTGACGAGGGTTTTGGCGAAGGCAATTTCCGCGCACTGTTCGAGTCGATCGAACTCGACCAGGTCCGCCGCGGCGTGCTGCCCGCGCAGGCGGCGGCGCGCTGATTACTGCGTGGGAGACAAATGCGCGCCGGGCGCGTTCTGAGGCAACGCTGATTCGGCCGGCTCCTGGACCGGCGGCTGGAGCGGCCGCAGCGGCGGCGTCGTCGTCGGGAAACCGCCTGGCGGGACATTGGCCGGAACCGGAAATCCGGCCGGTGGAACCGAAGGCGCGCGCAACCCGGTCATCGGGGCGCTCGGAGCCCCGGCGCTGGGTGCCGCCAGCGTGTTGCCTTCGCGCGTGAACCCCGCTGGCGGCGGCGGGCCGCCCATCGCGACCGGCGTTCGCAGCGGCAGCCGCAGATCCTGCCGCACCCCGTTGTTGTCCAGTGTCACCCCATCGCGCCGGACCTCGGCCAGCTTGATGCCGGCTGCGACCGACTGTCCGAGCAGAACGACGCGGCCCGGCTTGCCATCGACCGCCAGAATGGCCGACGAATCCTTGCCCGCGCTGAAGACTCCACCGAGCTGGATGTTCGACGCGGCCGCCAACGGCGCTGTCTGCACCAGGCCGAACATGCGCGCTGCCAGGATCGGATCGGCAGCCCGCGGCGCGGCCACGGCCACCGGCGGCGGCGCCGCGGGCGGTGCCGGGGTGACGATCTTCAGGACCCAATAGGCCGCAATCGCGCACACGAGCGCCAGCATCACGAGATGCGTCAGCAACGTCGAAATCTTCTTCAGCATGGTCATGTGCCGGAGCGCGCCGGTCGTGAAAGTGTCGCCCGAGTTTGCGCGGTTGGTGAAACTTCGGGCCCGGGTTGCATGATCTAACGCAGGACATCGCGCGCCAGGTTCAATGCCGCCCGGGAGCCGATTGATATTATGCGAAGCAACCTGCGCAGGCCAATCGGCATTTGATCTGCCCGGACTTCGCCGTCCGTGCCGCCCGGTGGTGCGCGCTTCGCTGGAAGATCCATGCCGACTCCAAAGCTCCGACGCAATGACGTTCGACAGCGCGGCTTCACGCTGATCGAATTGATGGTGGTGATCGCGATCCTCGGCATTCTGGCCGCGCTGATCGTGCCCAAGTTCGTCGGCTTCACGGACGATGCCCGGGTGAGCGCGGCCAAGCAGGACATCGCGGCGATCATGCAAGCCTTGAAGGTGTACCGGATCGACAACGGCTTTTACCCGACGACCGAGCAGGGCTTGCGGGCGCTGATCGCCAAGCCCACGACCGAGCCGATCCCGCCCAACTGGCGCCAGGGCGGCTACCTGGAGCGGAACACGGTGCCGACGGACCCGTGGAAACGCGAGTACAAGTACCTCAACCCCGGCCTGCACGGCGAGGTCGACGTGTTCAGCTTCGGCCGCGACGGCCAGGCCGGCGGCGACGGTTACGACGCCGACATCGGTTCCTGGAACCTGTAAGCAGGCCACGATGTACGGAGCCGACGCCCCAGCAAGGTCGCGGGGTTTCACGCTCCTTGAACTGATGGTCGTGATCGTGCTGGCAGGCATCCTGCTGGCGGTCGTCACGGTCAATACCACCCCCGACCCGAGGCAGCAACTGTTGCGCGAGGCGCGCCGTATCGGCCAGCTCGTCGGCGTGGCGGCCGACGAGGCGCGCATCAGCAGCGAGCGCGTCTACTGGGAGGCCGACCTGCGCGGCTATCGCTTCTACGCGATGCAGGGCGACGAACGCCATCTGCTGACCGACGACGTGCTGCGCGAGCGAAACTGGGAGCGCCCGCTGGAGAAGCTGGCGATCTATGAGGGCGATTCGGCCAGGCCCAGCCAGATCATCCTGGCGGCGGGTGCGCCGCCGGTGCGCCTGGCGATCGCGCGCGAATGGGTGCAGCCGGCCTGGCGCCTCGAGCTGGTGAGCGACGCCGGCCGCGTCGCAGTCGATTTCGATGCAGCCGGACGCAGCCGCGTCGTCACCCAATGAACCGGCGAGCGCGCGGCTTCACGCTGCTTGAAGTCCTGGTGGCACTCGTGATCATCGGTGTTGCGCTGGCCGCGGCGATGCGCGGTGCACTGTCGCTGACCGGCAATTCGGTCGAATCGCGTCGCATGCTGCTGGCGACGATCACTGCCGAAAACCGCCTGCTCGAACTGCGCCTGGCGCGCGCGCAGCTCACGGTGGGCCAGACGACGACCGACTGCCCCGAAGGAGGCCTCGCCTTCAGCTGCGAGCAGACCGTCAAGACGACGCCGAACCCGTTCTTCCGCCGTGTCGAGCTGCGCGTGCTCTATCGCGATGGCGACAGCGTGCGCCGATATGCGGAAATGATGTCGGTGCTGCCGGTCGATCAGTGAGGCGGACGGTGCAGCCAAAGACACGCGGATTCACGCTGATCGAGCTGCTCGTCGCGATCACCGTGCTGTCGCTCGTATCGTTGATCTCGTGGCGCGGGCTCGAATCGCTGACCGCGACCCGGATGCGGCTGGAGCCGGAGGCCGAGGAGATCCGTGCGATGCTGACCGCCTTCGGCCAGATGGAGCTCGACCTCGAGCAGGTCGCCAATCCGACCTACCTCGGCCTGCCGGTCGCCGCGATCAGCGTGCAGAGCAGCGGCGGCCAGCCAGCGCTCGAGATCATCCGTCTCGCGCCGGTGGATTCCGACCAGGCCACGGCGATCGAACGCGTCGTCTATTCACTGAAGGACGGGCAACTGACGCGCGGAGCCTCGGCCGCGGCCAGAACCGCAGCGTCGCTGGCACAGGCGCCGCTCACCGAAACCGCACTGCTGTCGAACGTCACCGCACTGCAGATCCGCTACTGGCACCGCGGCCAGGGCTGGGCCGACGCCAGCGCCGACGTTGCACCCACGCCCGACAATCCGTCCGGGCTGCCCGAAGGCGTCGAAGTCACTCTCGTCCGCAGC
>JBLMYK010000057.1:0-3226 GCA_050258235.1 Gemmatimonadota bacterium
CAGCTGGACGCGCGCGGCATTGATTACGCGAGCGTATTGCTGTCGATGGCGGGGTTTGCCACGCCGCAGGTGATCGCGCTTTTCGTGCTCGGAGTGGTGGCCGGCCGTCTCGGATGGCTGACGCGGCCGGATCGCCATCGCCGCGTCTGGCAGGCGGCGACCCGGATCGGCCTCGCAGCGCTGCCTTTCGCCGCGCTTGGCGCATGGCTGAACTTCGTCGCGATGCGCGACGCACCGGGCAACCCGAGTTCGATCGGCTACGCGCTGCAGCTGGCCGGCTCACTGGCCGCGGGCCTGTACGTTGCCCTCTTCGTGCGCAACCGCGCGCGCATCGGACCCCTGATCGCCTGGCTCGCGCCGGCCGGCCGGATGCCGCTCACCAACTACCTGCTGCAATCCGTCGCGATGGGTCTGTTGCTCTCGGGCTGGGGACTCGGACTCGGCGCGGAGCTGACCCGCGCGCAGCTGGCGCTGCTCGGTCTCGCGCTCGCGGCGGCGCAGCTGGTCGGCAGCCGCGCGTGGATCGCGCGCTTCAGACAGGGGCCGGTCGAAGCCGCATGGCGGGCGTGGACCTATCGCGGGCTGTCGACGGCGTCGACCTTCAGCCAGACGCCGCGCTGAACCGATTGCGTGCTGCTCGTCGCGGATCCGATCCCGCCTGCGCCGCCATCCGCGCGCGTGTCGGCACCGCCGACCGCAATCCACTCGCCCAGCCTTCCGCGCACGGTCGTCGAAATCTGCGCGCTTTCGAGCGGTCCGCCGCTGAACGAGGCCTGCTCGGGCGCAAGCTCGAGGGTCACCACGTCGCCCGCGAGTTGCGGCCGAACGTGAAATCCGGTCACGGCTTCATAGAAGACGGTGCCACGCGCCTCGGTCACGCCGTTCGCCTCGACGCTCCAGCGGCGGAACGTGAGCGGGATCGATGTGCCGATCGCGACATACGCTCGACCGCCTTCCAGCACGCGGATCGTCTGCGTCACGCCGGCCGTGCCGACCGTGCGAGCATCGGACGCCGCCGCGCCCACGCTGCCCCCGATGTGCCGGGTGCTCAACGTGACCGAGCCGTCCGCTCCAACGATGCGCGTCGCGCTCTCCTCCGCCCGATCCTGCCGCACCGTGATCACGAGCTGCCGCGGCGCGCGGTCGAGCGTCGCGAGCAGCTGCTTAAGTTGCCGCACATTCGATGCCGACGCGCGCACGAACAGCTGGTAGCCCTGTCCGGTCAGCGCGCCGCCCGGCTCGAGAAAGGCACGCAGATGCGGCAGCACCTCCTCGGCCGTGCGGTGCCTCAGCGCGATCACCTCGATCTCCTGCGCGCGCAGCGCCGGCGCCGCGAGCAGGGCGAGCAGCAGCGCGCGTCGGCGCATATCAGACGTTCAGCTCGACTTCGAATTCGTCGCCGACTGCGAGCGTCGCGCCCGCGCCCTCCAGCGCGATCGCGTTGACACCGAACATCACGCCATCGGCCTTGCCGCGGAACGTGGCGAGCAGGTCGGGGACGACGGTCGACGCTTCGCCGGTCATCGGGTCGACGCCGGGAACCGTGCAGCGCGCGCACGGCTTGACCGGCTGCAGCACCAGCCCATCACGCCGAATTGAGCGGACGTAGTCTTCCTCGAACTCCGCGAGGCCATCGAGGACGATGTTCGGGCGGAAGCGCGTCATCGTCACGGCCGTTTCGCCGATTCTGGCGAGGCGCGCATTCAGGTCGGCGAGCGAGGCGCGTCCCGTGATCAGCAGCGGAAACGCGTCGGCGAACTTGTACGGGACGTCGAGGCTGCCGGTGTATCGGCGGCTGGCGATCCGCCGCCCTTCAGGATCGAAGCGCACCAGTCGTGCCGGAACACCAAGGAAGCTGCTGAACCAGACGTCGGCGATCTCGCCCTGCGTGACGGCAGAGACCTCGTCATCCCAGACGCGCACCTCGACCACGTCGCCTTCGGAAGCAAACGGAACTTCGAGGCCGAGCATGCCGGGGGCCTTCAGGCGCAGCGCGTCCCCGGCAAAACGGGTTTCGACCAATGCCATGCGAGGATGCTTGCGCTGGCTGAGGAACCGGCCGTCGGCGTCGACGACCACCCATTCACGGTCGCCGATGCCGTCGACCTCGAGGCCGGTCGGAGGAAGCTGCGCGGCGCGCACGCCGAAGCCGCGGCAGCCCTTGACCGGGTAAAGGTACATTTCGGTGATGGTGGCTTTCATGGATGCGAGTGTAAAGATCACGCGTCGTTTCAGCGTCCGCACGACCCTGCGTGTGCAGCGCGTGCGGCCGTTATGCTAATGGCCAGATGAGCAATCCGCGGCCGACGACGAAAGCGCGTGACGATGGGCGATGATCCGAGCAAGCGGCAGGGCTTTATGGCGGACATCGCTGTCGCGGTGGGACGCCATGCCGAGCGCCAGCGGCTGAGCGCGGCGCTGGTCGACGCCGCCCGCGCGATCCAGGCCGCGCGTGACCGCGCCGGGGCGCCGCCCACCGAAAGCGACGCCATGTTAGATCGCTGCGATGCGCTTCTGCGGGGCGCGCGCGCGGCGGCCACGGCCAGATCGCAGCTCGTTGCCGACGACTGCCTGCACCAGATCGAGCGCGAACTGGTCGCAGCGATGAGCGAATCCGAATTGCGGGCGACGTTCGCGCTGTACCGGGCCGAAGGCGATCCCCTGTGGCCTGCAGGGAGGCGCGGAGTGGCGGCGGAGCTCGCCGATGGGGAGGGTGCACCCTCGGTCGCCGCCTTGCAGACGCTGATGCGCGCCGTGCACGCTTCCCGGCAGAGCCGGACGTACCGCAGCGAACTCGCGCGCCGCCAGATCGGCGTGCTGGCGGGTCTCCTGATCGGAGCGGTGCTCTTCTTCAGTGGTTGGGCACTGGTCGGCGGGTTCGAGTGGGTCGTGAACGAGGACGTCGATCTCACTCTGGCAATGATGCTGGTCAACGGCGTCCTGTTCGGGTTTCTCGGCGGCTTGCTCAGCGTCGCATTCAGCCTGCTGAGGTTCGAGCCGGCAATGCAGGCAGCCGAGCTGCGCGGCAGCTGGGCAGCGACGATCGCGCGTGTATTCATCGGGTCGTCGGTCGCGATCCCGATCGCGTTCTTCCTGCAGTCCGGCCTGATCAACCTGGGCAACGTCAGTCCGGCGTTCGATCTGGCGCTGTGCTTTGTCGGCGGATTCTCCGAGCGCTGGTTCATCGCGCAGTTCGACCGCGCGCTGCGGCGGCCGGAATCCTGAC
>JBLMYK010000058.1:0-4932 GCA_050258235.1 Gemmatimonadota bacterium
TACACGGCCGCGGTTTATGCGGCGCGCGCGAACCTGAAGCCGATGCTGATCACCGGGCTCGCGCAGGGCGGGCAGCTGATGACGACGACAGACGTCGACAACTGGCCGGCCGATGCGGACGGCGTGCAGGGGCCGGAGCTGATGGAGCGCTTCCTGAAGCATGCGCAGCGCTTCGACACCGAGATCGTGTTCGACCAGATCCACACGGTCAGTCTCAAGGAGCGGCCGTTCCGTCTGGTCGGCGACAGTGGCGAATACACCTGCGACGCGCTGATCATCTCCACCGGCGCGTCGGCCAAGTACCTCGGCCTGCCGAGCGAACAGGCGTTCATGGGCAAGGGTGTGTCGGGCTGCGCGACCTGCGACGGCTTCTTCTATCGCAACCAGGATGTGTGCGTGGTTGGCGGCGGCAACACCGCGGTCGAGGAGGCGCTGTATCTGGCGAACATCGCGAAGAAGGTGCACGTGATCCACCGGCGCGACAAGTTCCGCGCCGAGCCGATCCTGGTCGACAAGCTGATGGCCAAGGTCAAGGACGGCAAGGCGGAGCTGCACCTTTGGCACGAGCTGGACGAGGTGCTCGGAAACGACTCCGGCGTCACCGGCGTGCGCGTGCGCAACAGCAAGACCGGCGCGAAGTCCGACCTCGCGCTGCAGGGCTGCTTCATCGCGATCGGCCACCAGCCGAACACCGAGATCTTCAAGGGCCAGCTCGAAATGGCGAACGACTACATCGTCACCAGGGGCGGCGCGAGCGGCATGGCGACGATGACGAGCATCGAGGGCGTGTTCGCCGCCGGCGACGTGCAGGACCACGTATACCGGCAGGCGGTCACGTCGGCCGGCACCGGCTGCATGGCCGCGCTCGACGCGCAGCGCTGGCTCGAGCAACAGGAAGAGAAGCAGCCGGCGGCAGCCGCGCGCGCCGCAGTCGCCGCCTGACTCCGGGCGGGCCGATGTCCGCGCGCCTCAAGCACCTGGGCGAGCTCGCGCACCTGCGCGAGCAGCTCGCCGAGCGGGCACGCGCGCACGAGCGCGAGGCGCAGGCAATCGTCGCGCGCCGCAAGCGCGCCGAGCGCTCCACGCACGATTTCATGCAGGCGATGGACGAGATCGGCGGGGTGCAGCCGCTCGAGCCCCACGGCCGTCACGTGCGCACGCCAAAGCCGCACCCACCACATCCGCGCCAGCGCGAGCTGGACGAGCAACAGGTGCTCGAGTCATCGGTGTCGGACGAGATCGACGTCGACTCGCTGCTCGACACCGACGAGTCGCTGTCGTTCCGCCGTCCCGGCATCGGCCCGGAGACGGTGCGCAAGCTGCGCCGCGGCGAGTGGTCGATCCAGGATCAGCTGGACCTGCACGGCCACCGGATCGATGAGGCGCGTGCGGCGCTGGTCGAATTCCTGCGCGATGCCGGCAAGCGCGGACTGCGCTGCGTGCGGATCGTGCACGGCAAGGGACTGGGTTCGAAGGATCGCGCGCCGGTGCTGAAGGGCAAGGTGCGCGCGTGGCTCGCGCAGCGTGACGAGGTGATCGCGTTTTGCCAGGCGCGCCCGGCCGCCGGCGGCAGCGGCGCGCTGGTCGTGCTGCTGCGCCCGTCGCCCTGACGGTCAGATCGCGTCGTTGCCGGTTTCCCCGGTGCGAATCCGGATCACCTGCTCGACGTCGCGCACGAAGATCTTGCCGTCGCCGATCTTGCCGGTGCGCGCGGCCTTCATGATCGCCTCGACCGCCTGCTCGACCATCGCCTCGGGCACCACCGCGTCGATCTTGACCTTGGGCAGGAAGTCGACCACGTACTCGGCGCCGCGGTACAGCTCCGTGTGGCCCTTCTGCCGGCCGAAGCCCTTGACCTCGGTGACGGTCATGCCGGTGACGCCGACGTCGGCGAGCGCCTCGCGCACCTCGTCGAGCTTGAACGGCTTGATGACTGCGGTGATCTGTTTCATGGTGGGCCCCCTCGATTGCGACAAATTCTAACCGCCGTTGTCCTCGCGGAACCGGTTCGTGATCGGATAGCGCCAGTCGCGCCCAAAGCCACGGTGTGTGACCCGGATGCCGATCGGCGCCTGGCGCCGCTTGTATTCGTTGACGCGGATCATCCGCACCACGCGCCGCACCTCGGACTCGGCGTAGCCGGCGGCGATCACCTCCTCGATGCTCTGCCCCTCCTCCATGTAGCGCTGGATGATGCCGTCGAGCACGTCATACGCCGGCAGGCTGTCCTGGTCGAGCTGATCCGCCTTCAGCTCCGCGCTCGGCGGACGCGTGATGATGCGTTCGGGTATGACCTCGGAGATTGAATTGCGATAGCGTGCCAGAGCGTAGACCAGCGTCTTGCGGATGTCCTTGATCACCGCGAAGCCGCCCGCCATGTCGCCGTACAGCGTCGCATAGCCGACCGCCATCTCGCTCTTGTTGCCGGTGGTCAGCACGATCGAACCCGACTTGTTCGACAGCGCCATCAGCAGCGTCCCTCGGATGCGCGCCTGGATGTTCTCCTCCGTGGTGTTCCACGGCATTCCGCGGAACTCCCTCGCCAGCGTGGCGAGGAAGCCGTCGAACACCGGCTTGATCGGCAGCTCGTCATAGCGGACCTTCAGCCGCGCGACCATTTCGCGCGCGTCGAGCCACGAAATGTCGCGGGTGAACTGCGACGGCATCATCACCGCCCGCACCTTCTCGTGGCCGAGCGCATCGCAGGCGATCGCCAGCGTCAGCGCCGAATCGACGCCGCCCGACATGCCGACGATCGCACCGGGAAACCCGTTCTTGCCGAGGTAGTCGTGCACCCCGAGCACCAGCGCGCGATACGCCTGGCTTTCGATCGAACCGAGGTCGGCGCAGGCTCCCGCCTGCGGCACGCCGTCGACGAAGTCACCGACCAGCAGCGCCTCCTCGAACTGCGGCGCCATCCGGGCGAGCTGGCCGCTCGCATCCAGGATGAACGATGCACCGTCGAAGACGAGCTCGTCCTGCCCGCCGACCAGATTCGCGTAGACGAGCGCCAGCCCGCTGTCCGACACATTGGCACGCATCACGTCGAGCCGCTGCGCCTGCTTGCCGAGATGGAACGGCGAGCCGTTCGGCACCAGCAGCACCTGCGTGCCCGCCGAGCGAGCACACTCCGGCGCATAGGGGAACCACGTATCCTCGCAGATGTTGATGCCGAACCGCGTCCCCTTGATGTCGAACACGAACGGACGGTTGTCCGGTGTGAAGTAGCGCTGTTCGTCGAAGACGTCGTAGTTCGGCAGGTCGTGCTTGCAGTAGGTGCCGTGCACGGCGCCGCCGTGCAGCAGCGACGCGGCGTTGAAGCGCCGTCCCTCGCGCTGCAGCGGGTGGCCGATCACGACGCGCAGTTCGGGCCACTGCAGCAACTGCCCCGCCAGTTTTTCCAGTGCCTCGTCGCTCGCTGCGTAGAATGCCCGCCGCAGCAGCAGATCCTCGGGCGGGTAACCGCTGAGCGAAAGCTCCGGAGTCAGGAGAACGTCGGCGTGGGCATCGGCCGCGCGCCGCGCCATGTCGAGAATCCGCCGGCTGTTGCCTTCGAAATCGCCGACCGTGCAGTTGATCTGTGCGACGGCGACCCGGACGTGCGAACTCATCGGACTTGTGCTTGACGTTGGGCGCGAATTATCGCACGCAGTTTGTCGACGACCTCTCCGCGATCGGACGCGATGCGTGGACGCGGCTGCTCGCGGCCGACACCGACGTCAATCCGTTCCTGCACTACGACTTCCTGCACGCGCTGCACGAAAGCGGCGCCGCTTCCGCTGCCAGCGGCTGGTCGCCGCACTATCTCACGGTCTGGCGCGCCGACCGGCTCGTTGCCGCCGCGCCGCTTTATGCGAAGGCGCATTCCTACGGTGAATACGTTTTCGACTGGGCATGGGCGGAGGCATACCAGAAGAGAGGCATCGCGTATTACCCGAAGTGGCTGGTCGCGGTTCCGTTCACGCCCGTCGGCGGCAGCCGGCTGATCGCGGTCGATGACGATGCGCGCGCGCGGCTTGCAGACGCGCTGGTCGCCCACGCGCGTGCAAGCGGGCTGTCGTCGCTGCACGTGCTGCTGGCGCCGGCGGCGCACACCGCGCTGCTGCAGCAGCGCGGCCTGCTGCTGCGGCAAGGCGTGCAGTTCCACTGGCGCAATGCGGGCTACGCCGATTTCGACGAGTTCCTCGCGCGCATGCTGCAACCGAAACGGAAGAAGATCCGGGCCGAGCGCCGCAAGGTTGCCGAACACGGCGTCGAGCTGCAGCGCAGGCCCGGCGCCGAGATCTCCGACGCCGACTGGAAGTTCTTTCACCGCTGCTATTGCGCAACGTACGCTGCGCACTGGTCGACACCGTACCTGAACCTCGATTTCTTCCTCCGCATCGGCCGCTCGATGCCGGAACGCCTGATGATGGTGGTCGCGCTGCGCAACGGACAGCCGATCGCGTCCGCGCTGGGCGTGTACGACCAAACGCGCCTGTATGGGCGCTACTGGGGCGCGCTGGAGCAGGTGCCCTGCCTGCACTTCGAGTGCTGCTACTACCAGATGATCGAATTCGCGATCGAGCGGCGCCTGCAGATCTTCGAGGGCGGTGCGCAGGGCGCGCACAAGATCGCGCGCGGGCTCGATCCGGTGCCGACGTACTCCGCGCACTGGCTCGCGCATCCGGGGATGCACGACGCGGTACGGCGCTTCCTGGCGCAGGAGCGTGCGGGTGTCGAGCACGCGATCGACGAACTGAATGAACATCGAGCGTGGCGCCCGGCGCCAGACTCTTGCGAGCAGGGTCAACCACTTCCTCCCTCCCCCAACCTCCCTCCAAGAGGGAGGGCGTAACCGATGAGACCGCTCGATCTCCTCGCGGCCCTGACGATGGTCGCGATCCAGGGCGCGGCGCTGCGCGCCGGCCCCTGCGGGGAAGGTTCACGAAA
>JBLMYK010000059.1:0-5772 GCA_050258235.1 Gemmatimonadota bacterium
CTCTTCGAGCAGCAACTGGGCCTTGTCCAGTTTCATGCGGCTGACTCCTCTGGTCGCTGTCCGTGCGGTTGCGTGCAGCGTTTGCATCGAATTCGGAGCGGCTCAGTATAGGAACTTCCGGCCGCCGGTAAAGAAAAAAATTTCGGATCGCGTGGTCTTTGATTTATATTAAGACCACAACATATTGGGTCGCACCGCGGCACAGGCTCATCATCTAGCGGATGTGGCACCTGCCGCCGGCGGGCGCGTTCGGATATGATTTGTGCGAAGGCGACGCGCGCAGCGGCGCGCTATTCGATCACGCGGTCGGCACGGACGGACAACGCCCGCGGGAACCTGACGCCCAACGCCCGCGCGACGCGCTTGTTCAGCACGAGCTCATAGCGGGTCGGCTGCTCCACCGGCAGCGTTGCCGGGTCGGCACCGCGCAGCACGCGGTCGATATAGCTTGCCGCGCGCTCGTATGCGTCGACCTGACGGGGACCATACACGAGCAGGGCGTCGTCTTCGGCGACGTCCCCGATCGGCGGCAGCACGACGATCCGATGCATCGATGCCAGCCGCGCGATCGTACGCGCATCGTTATAGAAGCGCGTTGTCGCCGGCACCAGCACCGCCTGCAGATGGTGCCGCGCAATGAGGGAAAACACGTGCGCGTAATCCGCGGTCCCTCCGGCCGGAACACGTTCCAGCGTGACGCCCATAGCCTGCGCCGGTTCGCGCAGCGCGCTCCACGCGGCCTCGCAGGCGTCGCCCTGATCCGGATCGAGCAGCACCGCCACCCGCTTCAACTGAGGCATCGCTTCCTTCAGGAACTGAAGCCGCTTCGGGATCAGGGTCGAACTGTTGATGGCCATGCCAGTCACGTTGCCGCCGGGACGCGCGAGCGCTCCGATCAAGCCCTGTTCGACCGGGTCGGACAGGACGTTGAACACGATCGGGATCTCGCGCGTTGATCCTTGCGCGGCCAGCGCAGCAGGCAACGTGGTGGCGAAGATCACATCGACTCGTGCGGCGACGAGTTCGGCCGCCAGGGTCGGCAGCCGATGCACGTCGTCGCCGGCAAAGCGCTCGATCAGCGTCAGATTGCTGCCCTCGACCCAGCCGTGTTGCCGCAGCGCAGACCGAAAGGCGTCGAAGAAAGCGCGCTCTGGGCCTGCCGGCGTCCGGTCGGACAACACACCGACCCGCACGGCATGCGCTGTCGTCTGCGCGTTCGCCAGATTCGGCCCGAGGGCCAGAGAGGTAAGCAACACGCACAGCGCAAATCCCGCCAGTGCGTACCTGAGCGCAACCGGAAGCGGCAGGAGTGAGCCGGTCATTCGGGGCTCTGCGAGTCAGTTCAACGGCTGGTAGCCCGCGCCGACCAGACGGGCGATTTCGCCGCTGCCGCTTGGGACGATCCTTCCCTCCGCGACCACGCGCGAGGTCGCAATCCCGAGCTGCTTCAACGAGGCGCCGCAAACCGCGAAGTCGACCCCCTTCTGCGCGAGGCGGTGCAGTGTCGGCGCGTACGGCACCCCTTGAGCATCATTCGCTCCCCTGAGCAGGGCCTCGACCCCGCGACCATGTGCGACGACCGCGATCGTGATCGCGCCGTGAGCACCAAGATGAGCCTCGACCGCGCGCAGCACCGGCCGAGCGCTCGCCTTGGTCGGAATCTCGTAGATCACCTTCGTCGCGGCGCCATCGGCTGCGGTCGGCTGGGCGAGGCCGGTGTGTGCCGCGAGGCTCAGCACGCTCGCACCGAGCCAAACGAAGATGCGCCGAGGCGCGGTTCGTACCGGTGAAGCGTGCCTGGATTCCATGGCTACTCCCGCGGTTTCGCGAACGTGACGGCCATTATTACTCAGGCCGGCGCGGGCGGGACGGTCCGCTGCAACTCAGTCTCGCACTTGCACCATCTCGCCGTCGAGGGTGAACTTGCGGTCCGTCGGCGAAAGCTGGCGGATACGCAGCGTGCCTGCGCCGCGCAGCCCCTTGAATCGGCCCGCGCTGCCGACGACCTCCCAGATGCCGCCGTCGAGGAGGATCGTCTTGCCGTCAGCGCCCGGCACGTAGACCGCGCGGACCAGGTACTTGACGTATGCAACATCGCCTTCGCCGGCACTGAAGACGAGATAACCACTCGGGTCGCCCCCAACACCGGGCACGATGTCGTGCCGCCCGTACTCGATGACCGCGGCACCGTCGAGCGGCCCGCCGCCGCTCGCCTTGCCGTCGCGCCGGACCATTGCCACGAAGTGCTTGCTGCCATCAGCGAAGTCAAAGCGGATCTGTTCCTTGGTGGCGACGCTAGCTTCCAGGGAAATGGGAGCGGCTACCGCGCTGCTCATTGCGGCGGCGGCAAGCGTCAGGTACGCGGTGACTCGCGATAGGTACTTGGATGAGCGCAGTGGATTCATGGATGGCCTCCTTGTTTCAGCGTCATTCGGTCGGTGACTGCGCAGCGGATTCTTCGCACTTGGGGGTCCAACGTGAATCCGACCTTGGGGCCGCATTGGCACTCGCCACTCCCCAAGACAGGCGCACGAGGCGGGTGCGGTGCAGGCGTGGCATTTCGTTGCGCTAAATTGCGCCCGTCCACGAGGGCTAGCCCGAAAGGGCAAACGTGAAGATCCTGGTTGTCGACGATCACCCGCTGGTTGGCGAGGCGATGCAGCATGTTCTCCGGCGCCTCGATCCGGACGCGGAGGTGTTGATCGCGACGCGCTGCATCGCGGCGTTCGAGATCGCAGCGAAGACGCCGGAGCTGGATCTGGTCCTGCTCGACCTGAATCTGCCAGACCAACTATCGGGGATTCCTGCGCTGCGCGAATGGCGCCGGCGCTTGCCAGCGGTGCCGGTGGTTGTGATCTCCGCCAGCGAGGAACGCACCGCAGTGCTGGCGGCGCTGGACGCCGGCGCTGCCGGATTCATTCCAAAATCGTCGCCGAGCGATGTGATGCTTCCGGCGCTCGAACTGGTTCTTGCGGGCGGCAAGTACGTGCCGCCACAGGCGGTCTGCGCCGACTCGCAGCGCGATCGGACGCGGGCGCGCAGGCGCAGCGTCGACACGATCGAAAGCCTTGGACTGACGGAGCGCCAGCGCGACGTGTTGCGGCTGATCGCGCAAGGCAAGCCAAACAAGCTGATCTGCCGCGAACTGGGCCTTGCCGAGCGCACGGTGAAGGCACACGTGACGGCCGTATTCCGCGCGCTGAAGGTGACAAGCCGGACACAGGCCGCGCTGGCGGCGGCACGGCTGGGCATCGGTGCGTCGAAGACGCCGGACTAAAGCGTTGCGCGCTCGGCGAGCAATTGCTCGAGCAGCGCGCGCAGCTTTGCGGCCGCAGCCGGCTTGTGGAGCATCACATAGCCGCGTGCGCGGACGGCACTCGCTGCCTCGGCGGCGCGGTCGGCCGTGACGACGACGCAGGCAGGCGCGCTGGCACATCGCTCGCGCAGCGCATCGAGCACATCGAGCCCGCTCTCGGTGCCGAGGTGCAGATCGCACAAGATGATGTCCGGCGGCGCGGCGGCGCTTGCCTGCAGCGCGGAATCGCGATCCCCTGTGCCGGTCACTGAACAGCCCCAGCGGGATAGGGCCTCCATCGTCGCTTCGCGCGCGTCGGCGTCGTCGTCGATCACGAGAGCGCAGCGTCCAGCGAGTTCGCGGTCGCCGCCCGCCACGGCGTCGGGCTGCGTCGCATGGGCCGGCGCGATCGGCACCCGTACGCCAAACACGGAACCGCGGCCGGGCGATGACCAGACGCTCAACGGATGATTCAGTAGCTGGGCCAACCTCTGCACGATCGAAAGACCGAGCCCGAGTCCGCCGCGCCCGTCTGCGCGGTCGCGAACCTGATGGAATTCGTCGAATATGCGCGAAAGATGTTCTTCTGCGATGCCGATGCCGGTGTCGGCGACGATGATCTCGGCGTGAGTCCCGCGCCGCCGACAGCCGATCGCGATGCGTCCCTCGTCCGTGTAACGCACCGCGTTCGCGACAAAGTTGAGCAGGATCCGCTCCAGCAGGCGGGGATCGGAGTCAACCCACAGCGACGTCGGGACGACGCGCAACGCCAGTCCCTTTGCTTCGGCCGTCGCAGTGAAATGCGCGGATAGCCGCTGCAGCAGCGGTTGAAGGGCGAACGCGGTTCGCTCGGGGACGATCGCACCGGCTTCGGCTTTCGACAGATCGAGCAGCGCGTCCAGCAGTTCCTGCAACGCAATCACCGATGCGTCGATCCGCTGCGCGAGCGCCGCGCACGCCGGCGCATCGGCGGCTGCTTGCCGGAGCTGACCGGCGAACAGCGCGAGCGCGTGCAGCGGCTGGCGGAGGTCGTGGCTGGCCGCGGCAAGAAATCGCGACTTGTACTGATTGGCGGCCGCGAGCTGGCGGGTGCGTTCGGCGATCCGGGTTTCCAGCGTTGCGTAGATGTCCTGCAGGCGCGCGGCCATCCGGTTGAACTGATCGGCGAGCGCTTCCAGTTCGTCGCCGGTGCGCACGTCGATGCGCTGATCCAGCGCACCGCTGCCGATCCGCTCGGCGCCGCGCTCGAGCGCGCGGATGGGATGCACCATCCGCCGCGCCAGCGCGACGCTGGCGGCGATCGAAACGGCCAGGCCGACGAGCACGAGGATCAGCGTGCGCCAGACGCTGCGGTACACGGGAGCAAGCGCGTCGCGCGCCTGTTGCTCGACCAGCACGGTCCAGCCCAGTCCTTCCACGGGCGCTGCCGCCGCGAGCACCGATGTGCCGCCAAAGTCGCTGACGATCTGTGTTGTATCCGAGGCGGTCGCTCGACCGGCCAGCACGCCGCGCACCTGTTCGAGCGTCGAGAAGTCGGCCCGGCGCAGCACCAGGCTGATGTCCGGATGCGAGACGAGCTGGCCGCCGGCGTCGACGACATAGGCGAGACCCGGACCGCCGGCGCGTTCGCGTCCTATCACGTCCCACACGAACTTCAGATTCACTTCGGCAATCAGCACGCCGCTGCCGGGACGCCGGCCAGCGATTGCCAGCGACAGATGAGGCTCGGTTCCTTTCACGAAATACACGGGGCTGACGTAACGTCCGCTCGCGACCGCGGCGCCGAAGCGTGCGTCGGTCGAAAAATCGCGTCCGCTGTCGAGGGCGTCCAGCGCCAGGCGTGATACCAGAACGCGCTCGCGTCCTTGCGTATCAAGCCAGCGTAATTCGCCGATCGCCGGCACCCGACGCAGCAGCTCGATCAGCGCAAGCCGGACCTGCGCAGGATCGGTCTCGGAGTCCAGCGTCGCACTGTCTGCGGTCCACGCAATCGGCTGCTCGATCGAGGCGACGAAATTGGCGATGCGGACCGCGACCGCTTCCGCGTGGCCGGACAACAGAGCACCTTGCGTGGCAGCGGTTTCGCGCCAGGAGAAGTAACCGCCGATCACGCCACTCGTCACCAACAGCGCGCTGACGAGCAGCGCGGCGTAGGTCACGTACTTGGCGAGCAGTCCGCGCCGGGGGCGAGCCGCCGATGGCGGAAGCTTTGCGCGGTCGGGCGTTTCGGAGGGCATAGGCGATCAAGCATCGCGCCGTACGTGATTGCATGCAATCGCGCCGAGCGCCCCACGGTCAGCCTGCTGGATATACTGCCCGGCCTGAATCTGCCGGGCGATCCGGCGAGCCGATTCCGATGAACCTGCAGCAGTTCCGCTTTTTGCGCGAAGCGGCGCGCCAGAAGTTCAACATCACCGCGGCGGCGCGCGCGCTGCACACGTCGCAGCCGGGAATCTCGAAGGCGATCATCGAACTGG
>JBLMYK010000060.1:0-2967 GCA_050258235.1 Gemmatimonadota bacterium
CGAAGATCAGCGCCATTGCGGCGCCGGCCGCCATGCCCGCCAGCACGCCCAGCGTCGCGCTGCCGGTATGCAGCGCGACCGCGAACGCGGCGATCGCGCCGATCGCCATCGTGCCCTCGGCCCCGAGGTTCAGCACGCCGGCGCGCTCGACCACCAGTTCGCCGAGCGCGGCGATCGCCAGCGGCGTGCCGGACAGGATGGTTGCCATCACGATCGAGGTGAGCAGGCCTTGTTCCATCATGCAACCTAGGCCACGGCCCGGCGCCGCAGCCGGTAGTTGATCAGCACATCGGTGCCGAGCAGGAAGAACAGGAGCATTCCCTGGAACACGTTCGAGATCGACGACGGCAGGTTCAGTACCTGCTGAGCCTGCTCGCCG
Source organism: Gemmatimonadota bacterium (assembly GCA_050258235.1). Classification (GTDB taxonomy): domain Bacteria; phylum Pseudomonadota; class Gammaproteobacteria; order Burkholderiales; family Burkholderiaceae_F; genus JAKOQB01. Next base: position 380 of record JBLMYK010000060.1, read on the forward strand.
CCGAGGTACAGCAGCGACATCAGCAGGCTGGCGAGCAGGATGCCGACCGGGTGCAGCCGGCCCACGAACGCGACGATGATCGCGGCGAACCCATAATTGGATGACACGTTCGCGGTCAGCTGTCCCATCGGACCGGCGACCTCGGCCATGCCGGCCATGCCGGAGGCCGCGCCGCCCGCCAGCAGGCCGATCCACACTGCGCGCCGCGCGGAGAACCCGGCATAACGCGCGGCAGCTTCGGACTCGCCCGCGACCAGCGTCTGGAATCCGACGAAGCTGCGCTGCATGAACACGTGGCCGGCGGCGAGCGCGGCCAGCATCAGCGGGAAGGACAGATTCAGCCGCGTGCCCTGGATCAGCACCGGCAGCAGCGCGCTGTCGGCAAACATCCGCGTCTGCGGAAAGTTGAAACCCTCCGGGTCCTTCCACGGGCCGAACACCAGCCAAGAGACGAACAGCTTCGCGATGTACACCAGCATCAGCGACACGAGGATCTCGCTCGCATTGAAGCGCGTCTTCAGCAGCGCCGGGATTGCGGCCCACAGCATGCCGCCGATGGCGCCAGCCAGCAGCATCAGCGTCAGCACGACCCATCGGCTCTCGGTTCCGGGCAGATAAAGCGCCACGCCGCTGGCGGCGATCGCTCCGAGCACGAACTGACCCTCGGCGCCGATATTCCACACGTTGGCGCGGAAGCCGACCGCGAGCCCGATCGCGATCAGCGCCAGCGGCGTGGCCTTCAGCAGCAGTTCGGCAACGCCGTACAGGCTGTCGAGCGGCCGCAGGAAGAAGACCGCGAAGCCCTGCACCGGATCGCGGCCGAGCAGCAGGAACACCACGAAGCCGCCGATCACCGTCAGTGCGGCGGCGATCAGCGGCGACGCATAGCGCATCGTGGCCGATGCCTGCGGGCGCGCCTGCAGTTCAAGCATCGTGCACCGCCTGCGCCGCGTCGCCCGCCTGCGCGTCGGGCCACACGCCGCTCATCCACAGGCCAATCTCGTCCACGTTCGTCTGCGCGACCGGCCTCACCGGCGACAGCCGGCCGTTGAAGATCACCCCGATGCGGTCGCAGATCTCGAACAGTTCCTCGAGCTCCTCCGAGATCACCAGCACCGCGGCGCCGGCGTTGCGCAGGTCGATCAGCGCCTGGCGGATGAACGCTGCGGCGCCGACGTCGACACCCGCGGTCGGCTGTGCGACGACGAGCACGCGCGGCTGCTGCAGGATCTCGCGCCCGACGACGAACTTCTGCAGGTTGCCGCCCGACAGCCGCTGCGCCTGCATGCGGACCTCGCCGCGCACGTCGAAGCGCGCAATCGCGTCGCTCGCAAAACGCTCCATCGCGCCGGTGTCGATCAATCCGTGCCGGACCATGCCGCGGCGATGCGCGGTCAGCAGCGCGTTGTACGCAAGCGAGAGCCCGGCCACGGTCGCCCGCCCGAGGCGCTCTTCCGGCACGAACCCGAGCCCCAGTTCGCGCCGCTCGCCCGGCGACAGGCGCCCGGCGTCGACGCCGCCTATCTGCACCGCGCGCGGGTCTTTCAGCGGCTGCTCGCCCGACAGCGCGCGCAGCAGTTCCTGCTGGCCGTTGCCGGAAATGCCGGCGATGCCGGCGATCTCGCCGGCGTGCACGTCGAGATGGATGTCCTTCAGATCGACGCCGTAAGGGTCTTCGCTCGCCAGCGACAGTCCGGCCACGCGCAGCAGGGCTGCGCCGCCGGCGCGCGCCGCGTCGTGGCGGCACTGCGGCAGGTCGCGCCCGATCATCATGCGCGCCATCGTCTGCGGCGATTCGCGCGCCGGGATGCAGGTGCCGGTGACGCGCCCCGCGCGCAGGATCGTCGCGACATCGCACAGTTCCCGGATCTCGTCGAGCTTGTGGCTGATGTACAGGATCGAGCAGCCCTCGGCTGCCAGCTTGCGCAAGGTGTCGAACAGCCGCCGCACCGCCTGCGGCGTCAGCACCGCGGTGGGCTCGTCCATGATCAGCAGGCGCGGCCGCTGCAGCAGGCAGCGCACGATCTCGACGCGTTGCCGCTCGCCGACCGACAGCGCGTGCACGCGCCGGTGCGGATCGACCGGTATGCCGTAGCTCTCCGACACGCTGCGCACGCGCGCGGCCAGTTCGTTCATCGCCGGCGCATGCTCGATGCCGAGCGCGACGTTCTCGGCGACGGTCAGGGTCTCGAACAGCGAGAACTGCTGGAACACCATGCCGATGCCGATCGCGCGCGCATGCGCCGGGCTTTCGACGTGGATCCGCTGCCTTTCCCAGAAGACCTCGCCCTCGTCCGGCCGCGTGACGCCGTAGATGATCTTCATCAGCGTCGATTTGCCGGCGCCGTTCTCGCCGAGCACGGCATGGATCTCGCCCGGCATGATCGCCAGGTCGATGCCGTCGTTCGCGACCACGTTCGGATAGACCTTGCGGATTCCGCGCAGCTGCAGCCGCGGTGTGCTGCCCGCAGGAGCCGCGCTCGGAGTTGCTGCCGTGGTCATGAGGAAAGTCAGTCTGCCGCCGGGTCGCCTGCGCTACCGGCAAGCCGCGGATCGACGCGCAGCGGCGCATCGTACGGCAACTCCGG
>JBLMYK010000061.1:0-40022 GCA_050258235.1 Gemmatimonadota bacterium
ATGGAGCAGCTGAGCGATCCGATGCGCGACGAGGACTCGTCCGCCGATGGCGCTCCGGCAACGAAGCACGGCAGCGACCGGCTGACCTGGCGCGAGTGGGCACAGATGCCGCTGATGGGACCGGTGATGTTCGCCGGATTCGTCGCCGGTCTGGTGGGCACGTTCGTGCTCGCGCCGCTGATCTCGCTCGCCTGGAGGAGCCGCAAGTACATGGCCGACGCGGCGGCGGTGCGTTTGACGCGCGACCCAGATGCGCTCGCCGGCGCGCTCGCGGCGATCGCGCGCTCTGGGACGCCGCGGCAGTTGCCGCCTTGGGCGTCGCATCTCGCCGTGGCCGGCATGGGCTCGGCCGCCGGAGGGTCGATCCTCAGCGCGTCGGTGGTGCCGATCTTCCCGCCGCTGTCTGCGCGTGAAACGGAGCTGGCGAAGATGGGCGCACACGCGCAGCCGGTCGGCGCCGGCTGGTTCGCGAGCCTGCCTGCGTCGCTGCGTGCGCTGCTGATCGGCGCCTACGGGTTGTGCTTCGTTCTCGGCGGCTTCGCCGTCTACCTGCTGATCATCCTGTCCGCGGCCGTCTCCGGACTGTTCTTGATCATTCCGGCCGCTCTGCTGCATGCTCTGCTGCGCGTGCTCGGGCACTGACAGAGCCAGAACATCCGCCATCCTTCTCGATGACCATCACCGTTGACCAGTGGCAGTCGGTGTCGCCGCTGCTGGACGAGGCGCTCGACCTCGACGTAGACGCGCGCGAGGCGTGGCTCGGCGGCCTGGGGGCGCGGCGGCCGGACCTGGCGCCGCTGGTGCGCAAGCTGCTGGCGGCACACGCAGCGAACGAAACGGCCGACGTGCTGAAGTCGCCCCCGCAGCTCGGCCGCGTTGGCGTGCGCAGGGACATCGCGCAGGCAGGCGATCTCCTCGGCCCCTATCGGCTGCTGTCGGAACTCGGGACCGGCGGCATGGGCGCGGTCTGGCTGGCCGAGCGCGCAGACGGCCAGCTGAAGCGGAAGGTCGCGTTGAAGCTGCCCTACGCTGCGTGGGGTGCAGCCTTCGAGGAGCGGCTGGCGCGCGAGCGCGACATCCTGTCCGCGCTGGAACACCCCAACATCGCGCGCCTGTACGACGCCGGAGTCGATGCGCAGGGGCGGCCATATCTCGCCCTCGAATACGTGGAGGGCCGCCCGATCGACGCGTACTGCCGCGAGCAGAACCTGCCGCTCCGCGACCGCCTGCAGCTGATCCTGCAGGTCGCGCGCGCCGTCGCATATGCACATTCACGCCTGGTCGTGCACCGCGATCTGAAGCCAAGCAACATCCTGGTGACGCGCGATGCGCAGGTGCGGCTGCTCGACTTCGGCATCGCCAAGCTGATGGAGGGCGACCGCACGCAGGAGACGCAGCTGACGCAGCTCGCCGGCCGCGCGCTGACGCTCGACTATGCGAGCCCAGAGCAGATCCGCGGCGAGCCGATCGGCACCGCGAGCGATGTCTACAGCCTCGCCGTGGTGCTGTACGAAGTGCTGACCGGGGCGCGGCCGTACCGGCTCAAGCGCGCGAGCGCCGCCGAACTCGAAAGCGCGATCGCCGCGCTGCAGGCGCCACCGCTCAGTGCCGCGGTGGCGGAACGCAGCATGCAGTCGCAGCTGAAGGGCGATCTGGATGCAATCCTGAACAAGGCGCTGAAGAAGTCGGTCGCCGAGCGCTACCCGACCGTCGATGCCTTCGTGCAGGACATCGAACGCCACCTCCGCGGCGAACCAGTGCAGGCGCGGCCCGATTCGCTTGCCTATCGGGCCATCCGCTTCGTGCGCCGGCACAAGCTGCAAACCGCTGTCGCGGCTGCCATCGTGGTCGCGGTGCCGGCGGGCGCGGTGGCACAGGCCGCGGTGCTGGCCGCGATCGCGGCCGGCGCGGGCGCCGCGCTGTGGCAGGCGCGCGTCGCGGCGCGCGAGCGGGATGCCGCGCGCCGCGAAACCGCCGATGCGTCGGCAGTGCGTGACTTCCTGGCCGGACTGTTCCGCAGCAGCGCGTCGCAGCGTCTGTCGGCGCTGAAGCTGCGCGACATGAACGCGCGCGAACTGCTGTCGCGCGGCGTGGCGCGCATCGACGACCTGCAGGACGCCGCGCCGAAGACACGCGCGTTCCTGCTGCACCTGTTCGGCGAGTTGCACGAAGGCCTTCAGCTTTACGACCAGGCGGTCGAGCTCCATAGGCGCAGCGTGGCAGCGGCGCGCGAGCTCGACGGGCCCGATGCGCCGGCCACCCTGCGGGCCGAACTCGATCTGGCGTGGGCATTGCACTTCGTCGGTCGACAGGATGAGGCCGTGCGCATGACGGCGCGGGCGCGGCAGATTCTGCAGGACCGGGCACCGTACAGCGTGGAATACGCACGCACGCTTTACTACGACGCATTCTTCGGGATCAATCACGACCCGGCACGCGCGGCGCGCACCGCCGAAGCGGCGGTCCGCGTTCTCGAACACACCGGATCCGCGGGCGTGCTGCTGGCGGACACCCTGGCCGCCTGGGGTGCGGCCCTGAAGGTGTGCGCGCAGCCCCAACGGGGCGCCGACGTGCTGCTGCGCGCGATCTCCGAATACGACCGCCTGCTTGGCCCCGACAATTCGGAAACCGCGCGCGCATTGCTGGAGCGCGCCGAATGTCTGCGCGCCGCGGGACGCTATGAAGACGGACTGGCGGATATTCGCCGCGCGGTCGCGATCTTCGAGAAGTATCCGGAGCTGCGCTCGATCAGCCTGGCCGGAGCACGCGTCACCCTTGCCTATTTCCTGCTCGGCTACGGCGACCGGCGCGGCGCGCGCCTGCAGATCGACACGGCGCTGGCCGACCGCGAGCTGTCGAGCGAGGCGACCACGCCGACCCCCGACCAGATCCGCGTGATGCGCGCCGGAATCCTGCTGGCCGAGGGCAGCTTCGAGACCGGGCGCGCGGATCTGCTCGCGGTGCTCGATCGGCTTCCGCAGGACGCGCACCTGTCGCGCCTCTTCCTGCTCGAAGGCCTGACGAAATGTGCGCTCGGCACCGGTGATCTCGCAGCGGCGCGCCGCTGGCTCGACGAAGGTCGCGCGGTCATGGAGCAGCATGGCGCGACCAGCGTGCGCCGCTTCGGGCATGCCTCTCTGGCGGCGCAGGTCGCCGCGATCGACGGCAGGCGCGACGAGGCGCTCGCTGCACTCGCGCGGGCGCAGGCCGCCTACGACGTGCGCGCGATTCCCACCGACAACCTCGACATGACGGTCGCGTATTGCCGGGTGATGGCGCTGCTGCAGGACTGGGACGCACTGCGCGCGGCAAGCGCGCCGTGGATCGAGCGGCTGATCGACGCACCGGTCCACAGCATGCACAAGATCGCCCGCGGCGAACTGGCGCTGTTCGCCGGCGAAGCGCGGCAGGCCGCGGATCCTGCAATGGCGACGCGCCTGCTCGGCGTCGCGCGGCAGATGCTGTCGCAGACGCAGGTCGAGGCGAGCCCGCTGCTCGCGCGTGCTGGCGCCGTCTCGTCGAGAGCCGGTGCTAGCATGCCTGCGTGACTCCCGACGAAAGCAACGAACCGGACATTGCGGTCGTCCGCGCCGCCTGCCCGCACGACTGCCCCGACACCTGCGCGATGCAGGTCACGGTGCGCAACGACAACGGCAGACGCGTTGCGATCAGGATCGCCGGCGACCCCGACCATCCGACCACGCGCGGCACGCTGTGCACGAAGGTCAGCCGGTACCTCGAGCGCACCTATCACCCCGACCGCGTGCTGCATCCGCTGAAGCGGATCGGCAGGAAGGGCGAGGGCCGGTTCGCGCGCGTGTCATGGGACGAAGCGCTCGATGACATCGCCGCGAAGCTGAAGGCCATCGCCGCGGTCGACCCGCAGCGGATCGTGCCGTACTCGTACGCGGGCACGATGGGGCTGGTGCAGGGCGAGTCGATGGCGCACCGGTTCTTCCACAAGCTCGGCGCAAGCTTCCTTGACCGCACCATCTGCGCCGCCGCCGGCGCCGAGGCGATGCACTTCACGCTCGGCACGCGCACCGGCCCGGCGATGGAGGCATTCGCCGACGCGAAGCTGATCGTGTTCTGGGGCACCAACGCGATCGCGTCGAACCTGCACCTGTGGAGCTTCGCGCAGGAGGCCAAGCGCAAGGGCGCGAAGCTGATCGCGATCGACCCGTACCGCTCCCTGACGGCGGAGAAGTGCCACCAGCACATCGCGCTGCTGCCGGGCACCGATGGCGCGCTCGCGCTCGGCATCATGCACGTGCTGATCCGCGAGGGCTCGCTCGACCGTGACTACATCGGGCGCCACACGCTGGGCTTCGAGCCGCTCGCGGCGCGCGCCCGCGAGTTCGATCCGCAGCGCGTCGCGCGGCTGTGCGGCATCACCGCGCGGGAGATCGAACAGCTCGCGCGCGATTACTGGCACATCCGCCCGGCGGCGATCCGGCTGAATTACGGCATGCAGCGGGCGGCCGGCGGCGGCAATGCGGTGCGCGCGGTCGCCTGCCTGCCCGCGCTCGCCGGCCACTGGCGCGATCCTGCCGGTGGAGTGCTGCTGTCGACCAGCGGCGAATTCCATTTCGATGCCGAGCACCTGTACCACCCCGAACTGCTCGCCGGCCGCGCGCCGCGCACGGTCAACATGGCGACGATCGGGCACGACCTGCTGCATGCGGATCCGCCGATCGATGCGCTGATCGTCTACGACAGCAACCCGGTCGCCGTGGCGCCGAACAGCCGCGCCGTCGCGCAAGGCTTTGCGCGCGAGGACCTGTTCACCGTCGTGCTCGAGCATTTCCTGACGGATACCGCCGACTACGCCGACTACGTTCTGCCCGCGACCACACAGCTGGAACACGTCGACGTGGTCAAGCCGTATGGACACCTGTACGTGGTGGCCAACAACGCCGCGATCGATCCGCTCGGCGAGGCGGCCCCCAACACCGAGATCTTCCGCCGGCTGGCGGCGAAGATGGGGTTCACCGACGCGTGCTTTGCCGAAAGCGACGACGAGATCGCCGCGCGCGCGTTTCGCCGCAGCGGCGCGACGGCAAACTACGACTGGGAGATCGCGAAGGCGCAGGGCTGGCAGCGGGTCGACGTGCCGACGGTCTACGCCCCGTTCGCCGATGGCCGCTTTCCCACGCCGAGCGGCAAGTGCGAGTTCTGGTCGCAGCGGCTCGCCGACCAGGGCGTCGATCCGCTGCCCGGCTACGTGCCGCCGCACGAAGGGCCGGTCAGCAATCCTCCTCTGGCGCAACGGTTTCCGCTCGCGATGATCTCGCCGCCGGCACGCAATTTCCTCAACAGCACCTTCGTCAACGTGCGGAGCCTGCGCGACACCGAGGGCGAGCCGCATCTGGAGATCCACCCGCACGACGCGGCCGCGCGCCGGATCGCCGATGGCGATCGCGTGCGCGTGTTCAACGAGCGCGGGTCGTTCGAACTCGCCGCCCGCGTGACCGATCGCGCGCGTCCCGGCGTCGTCGTCGCGCTGTCGATCTGGTGGAAGAAGCTCGCGCGCGACGGTCGCAACGCCAACGAAGTCACGAGCCCCCGCCTGACCGACATCGGCCGCGCGCCGACTTTCTACGACTGCCTGGTGCAGGTCGAACGCGCGCCGGCGCCTGCAGCCGGCTAGACAAGCCCGCTCTTCGGCGCGGCGGTCGATCGCGGGATCGCCCGCGGAGCCGAGCTGCAAGCAATCTTTCGTGGTGTCGAGACGCGCGTTGTCAGCGGCGTCCTACAGCGATTCAAGCCATCAACCGACGCACCGGCGGCGGCTTGTTCCATGGCGAGCGACGCAGCGGCTGCCTAATCTGGCCTCATCGCAGCACATCGTTGCGTCCAGGCGCGGCCGTCACGGTCTCGCCGCCAGGCAAGGGAGGGAGCAATGCTCTACTACGCCGCGGTCTTCTTCGTCATCGCACTGGTGGCGGCGCTGTTTGGGTTCACCGGCATTGCCAGCGGCGCGGTCAGCATTGCCAAGATCCTTTTCGTGCTGTTCATCGTCCTGGCGGTCGTCAGTTTCCTGATCGGGATCCTGCGTGGCATATGAGCGATCGCCGGCCCGTCCGCCTGCGGTCGCGCGGCAAGCGCCTGGAACGCCTCGGTTTGGCGTGTCGGCCGCGGCCACTCAAATGGGAGATGGATCATGAAGACTCTGAAATCCAGATACTGGCTTGGTCAAACGGTCGCTGCAGCATGCACCGTCTTGCTGGCAGCGTGCGCTGCACCCACCGGCTCCGCCGGTGCCGCGTATCCCTCCGGCGGCGTGGTGAGCGGCGCCGATACCGGTGTGTACGCACGCTACGGGCGCGTCACGCGCATCACCGAAATTCCGGCTGAGCGCGGCACCACGGGTGCGGGCGCAGTGATTGGCGGTGTCCTCGGTGCCGTGATCGGCAACCAGTTCGGCGGCGGCAATGGCCGCACCGCGGCGACCGTGGCCGGCGCGGTTGGCGGCGCAGTGGTCGGCAACAACATCGAGAAGAACCGGTCGCGCGAAGCAGCTGCCGCGTTCGACGTGACGGTGCGACTCGACGACGGCAGTTCGCGCGTGATTACGGTGGCGCAACTGGGCGGACTCACCGTGGGCGAGCGTGTGCGCGTCGAAGGTTCCAACATTGTTCGACTCGGATGAAAGGAGATCATCATGAGGATTCAGCGCTTTTCGGTCATCCCCGTTTCGCTGGCGATTGCGGCGGTCATGACCGTTGCCGGCTGCGACTCCGGCCAGGAGAACCGCACCGAGAACCGCACGGTCGGTCAGAAGGTCGACTCGGCGATCTCGAAAGTCGGCAAGCAGGCGGACCAGGCTGCGGCCGAAGTGAAGAAGGGTGTCGACACGGCCAGCGCCGATGCCGGCAAGGCGATCGACGCTGCCGGGAACAAGGTCAAGGACGCGGCGATCACGGCCAGCGTGAGTGCCGAACTGGTGCGCGACCCGGCGCTCAGTGCACTGAAGATCGACGTCGACACCAATGACGGGCGGGTCAGCCTGCATGGCGTCGCGCCAAGCACCGACGCGCGCGAGCGCGCCACGCAGATCGCCCAGCGCGTCGACGGCGTCGTCAGCGTCGACAACCAGCTTCAGGTTACGAAGTGAATGGCTGACAGCGCGGCGGCCCGGGCATCGTCGCCGCGTCTGCGGCGCGGTGGCACGGCACCGCGCGTGCGGACGGCTGTCCTCGCGTCCGCGATGCCGGACGTCAACCGCGTGACTGCGCCGCCGGATGGTTGCTGCGCGCGAGCGCCGCGAAGCGGGCCATGACCGATCCCTGCGCTGCCGGATCTCCACGCCGTGCAGTGATCGCGTTGGCTTCTGGCCGTTGGGCGATGGCCGTGGTCGCGGTCGCGGCGCTGGCCTGGCTGCTGCATTGGGCGAAGCCTCTGCTGCTGCCGCTGGCGATTGCGATCGCCCTGACATTCCTGCTGGTCGGACCGGTGCGACGTCTGCGTCGGCTGGGCATTCCGCCGCCGATCGGTTCCGCCATCGTGGTCGCGTCCCTGCTGGGTGCGGTCACGCTGTCGGGTGCTTTGCTTGCGGGGCCGGCGACCGAATGGGTCGAGCGAGCGCCGGTGACGCTCAGGCAGATGGGGGAAGCGGCGTCGCGCATGCGCGCAGCGGTCGATCCGGATCCATCTGCGGTGCCGCGACCGAACAAGCACGCCGCGGCGAAAGCGCCGGCCGCTCCCGACCCGATCTCGGAACGCATCGCAACGGAGGGACTGACGATCACCCGCGCCGTGATCGGCCGCCTGGTGTCGTTTTCCCTGTCGGCGGCGGCCACCGTGATCCTCCTTTACTTCTTTCTCACCTCCGAATACTGGCTCGTGTCGCGCACGGTCGAGGCGCTGCCGCGCCGGCGCGCGCGCGCGTTGCTGCTCGGCGGGGTGCGCCAGGCCCAGCGCGAGATCGGTATCTATCTCGGGACGATGAGCCTGGTGAACGCCGCGCTCGGATTCGCCACGGCCTTGCTTCTGCATCTGATCGGTCTGCCGAATCCGGCGCTGTGGGGCGTGATGACCGCGCTGCTCAACTTCGTGCCGTATTTCGGGCCGCTGGCGATCGCGATCGTGCTGACGCTGGCCGGGGGCATGACGTTCGGGCTCGGGGTCGGAATGCTTGCTCCGCCGGCGGTGTTCATCCTGCTGCACGCGGTCGAGAGCAACCTCGTCACGCCCTGGGTGATCGGCCAGCGACTCCGACTGAGCCCGTTGTCGGTGTTCCTGTCGGTGATGCTGTGGGGCTGGCTGTGGGGTTTCGGGGGCGGACTGGTCGCCGTGCCGCTGCTGCTCGCGCTGCGTGCGGCGTGCCGGCGAACGCGCAGCCTCAAATTGCTGTGCGTCTATCTCGAAGGCGGAGTAGCGCCGGCCCCGAGCCTGCGTTCGCTGATGCGCATTCGCCAGGTGCCGGCATAGCGCCGCTGGCGGGCGTAAGCCTCGTCGTCTGCCGCTGCGCCGCCTGACTGACGCAGCGTTCGCTTGCGCGGCGCTGCGGTCCGGCTCACGTCACCACCTGCGCCGGACGCAGCACGCGGTCATGCGCGGGCATGTTGCCGCCGTGAAGCCGCGCCCCGCTTGTGCGCAGGGGCGAGGCGGGCGATGATCCGCCCGCTTCAGACCGGACCCTGCCGATGCGTGCGCTTCTTTCGCTGTTCCTGCTGCTGGCGCTTCCGCCTTGGGCGGCAAGCGCCGCGGTCGGGCAATGGGTGCACGCGTACGCGGCATTCGGCGAACCGAAGTACCCGCGCGATTTCAAGAACTTCGATTACGTGAATCCGGACGCGCCGAAGGGCGGCTCGCTCAACCTGCGCAATCCGGACCGGCGCACGAGCTTCGACAAGTTCAACCTGTTCACGGTCAAGGGCAACGCGCCGGCCGGCATCGGCATCTTCATGCTCGAGACGCTGGCGACGCTGTCCGCCGACGAGCCGCGCACGATGTACGGGCTGCTCGCGGCGGAGATGCTGGTCGCGCCCGACAAGTCGTCGATCACGTTCCGGCTCGATCCGCGCGCGCGCTTTTCCAACGGCGATCCGGTGCTGTCCGAGGACGTCAAGTACAGCTTCGACATGCAGATCGGCAAGTACGCGTCGCCGACCTACCAGACTTCACTGGCCGGCGTCGAGAAGGTGGTCATCGTCGACGACCGCACCATCCGCTTCGACCTGCGCGAGCGCAGCAGCGACACGTTGTTCAAGGTCGGGCTGCTGCAGGTGTTCTCGCACAAGTGGGGGCTGAAGCCCGACGGCACGCACACGCGCTTCGACGAGATCGTCAGCGAATATCCGCTTACCAGCGGCCCCTACACGATTGCCGAGGCGCACGCGGGGCGTCGCATCGAGTTCCGGCGCAATCCGGACTACTGGGCGCGCGATCTGCCGGTGCGGCGGGGCTTCTACAACTTCGATCGCGTCGTCTATCGCTACTACCAGGACGAGGCGGTGGCGACCGAGGCGTTCAAGGCGGGCGAATTCGACCTCGTGCGCGTCTACAGCGCGCGCATCTGGACGCGCCAGCACCGGGGCCGGCTGTGGGACGAGGGCCGCATCATCAAGAAGGCGTTCCCGGTGGCGACCGGCCAGGGCCTGCAGGCGTACGAGCTGAACCTGCGCCGTCCGATCTTCCAGGACATCCGCGTGCGCGAGGCGCTGAACTGGACCTACGACTACGACACGATCAACCGCTACCGGCTGTACAAGCGCGCGTACAGCGTGTTCAACAATTCCGAGTTCGCCGCGCAGGGGCTGCCGTCGCCGGGGGAATTGAAGCTGCTCGAGCCGTTTCGCAGCGAACTGCCGCCGCAGGTCTTCGGTCCGCCGTTCCGTCCGCCGAGCACCGGCGGCGACCCGAAGCGGCTGCGCGCCAACCTGCTGCACGCGCGCGCGCTGCTCGAGGCCGCGGGCTGGAAGCTGGACGCACAGGGCGTGCTGCGCAACGCCAAGGGCGAGCGGTTCGAGTTCGAGTACCTCGCGCCGGGCGACTCGACCGGTCGCGAGGAACCCTGGCAGCACAATCTCGATAAGCTCGGCATCAAGCTGACAGTGCGCAACGTGGACTTCGCGCTGTACAACCGCCGGCTCGAGGACTACGACTTCGACATGATCACGATCGTCGAGCCTGCGTTCACGCTGCCGTCGGTCGCCGACTACGTGACGCTGTACGGCTCCAAGTCGGCCGACGAGAAGGGCAACAACAACTTCCGCGGCGTCAAGAGCGCGGCGGTCGACTACATTCTCGATGCGATGAACCGGGCCACGACGCTGGAGGAGTTTCGCGACGCGTGCCGCGCGCTCGACCGAGTCGTGATGTGGGACTGGTGGCAGGTGCCCGAGCTGTACTCGGACTTCGAGGCGATCTCGTACTGGAACAAGTTCGGCATCCCGGCGGTCCGTGCCAGGTACTTCACCGCCGACCTGCCGCCCGACGTCGACTCGCAGCTGCCATGGCCGCTGGCGACATGGTGGAGCAAGGAGCTCGAAAAGCGATGACCAACTTTGCCAGTCATTCCCGCGCAAGCGGGAATCCAGTGCGGCCGCCCCTTTTGGGTGCCCGCTTCGGCGGGCACGACACAGCGCCGAACTGATGCTCGCCTACATCCTCAAGCGCATCCTGCTGATGGTGCCGACGCTGCTCGGTGCTCTGACGGTCACGTTCGTCGTGATCCAGTTCGTTCCCGGCGGCCCGATCGAGACGCTGATGGCGGAAGCGCGCATCGGAGCCGGCGGCGCATACAAGGCGAGCCGTGACGTCGACAAGCAGCAGATCGAGGAACTGAAGAAGCTGTACGGTTTCGACAAGCCGGTGCACGTGCGCTACGTCGAGATGCTCGAGTCTTTCGCGCGCTTCGATCTCGGCCGCAGCTTCCTGCGCAACAAGGACGTGTGGGACCTGATCAAGGAAAAGCTGCCGGTGTCGATCTCGCTCGGACTTTGGACGTTCCTGATTTCGTACCTGATCTCGATCCCATTGGGGGTGGCCAAGGCAGTGCGCGAAGGCTCGCGCTTCGATGCCGTAACGACGATGGCGGTGCTGGTCGGCTATGCGATCCCGGGCTTCGTGCTCGGCGTGCTGCTGATCGTCCTGTTCGCCGGCGGCACCTTCCTCGACTGGTTCCCGCTGCGCGGGCTGGTGTCCGACAACTGGGCGGATCTCGCGTGGCCCGCGCGCATTGCCGATTACTTCTGGCACCTGACGCTGCCGCTGATCTGCCTGACCATCGGCAGCTTTGCCACCGTCACGATGCTGACCAAGAACACGTTCGTCGAGGAGATCCGCAAGCAGTACGTGCTGGTGGCGCGCGCCAAGGGCCTGTCGCAGCAGCGCGTGCTGTACAAGCACATCTTCCGCAATGCGCTGATCCCGCTCGTCACCGGTTTCCCGGCCGCGTTCGTCGGCGCATTCTTCACCGGCTCGCTGCTGATCGAAACGCTGTTTTCGCTCGACGGCCTCGGCCTGCTGTCGTACGAGTCGGTGATCCGGCGCGACTACCCGGTCGTGCTGGGCTCGCTGTACCTGTTCACGCTGATCGGGCTGGTGGTCAAGCTGGTCAGCGACCTGCTGTACGTGGTGGTCGATCCGCGCGTGCAGTTCGAGAGCGTGGCGAAATGAGCGCCGCACGGCCGCTCCGAAGGCGCTCGGCCTTGCAGGCCGCGGCGTCGCGAGACGCGCCGCCTCCTCGGCCCGTCCAAAAGCGCGCAGGCGCTTTCGGAGCCGCGGGCCTCGGCCCCCTTGGGGGGACAGCGCGAAGCGCGAAGAGGGACAGATGAGCGCGGTCGTCGCGACCGGCTCGGCCGTGAACGCGCGCGCCCGCTCGCCGAACCAGCGCGCGTGGGCGCGCTTCAAGCGCAACCGGATCGGCTACGTGTCGCTGTGGATATTTCTCGCCATGCTGTTCGTGGCCACGTTCGCCGAGTTCATCAGCAACGATCGGCCGCTGGTTGCGAAGTACGAGGGGCACTGGTATTTCCCGGTATTCGACAATCCGCCCGAGGTCACTTTCGGCGGCGACTTCCACACGCCGACCGACTGGACCGATCCGCTGATCGTCGAGCGCTTCAGCCGGCCGGGCAACTGGGCGCTGCGCACGCTGAATCCACATTCGGCCAATTCGCTCGACTACTTCCAGAAGCCGCCCAACCCGGCGCCGCCGGGCGAAAGGCGCCTGCTCGGCACCGACGAGGTCGGGCGCGACTTGCTGGCGCGCCTGATCTACGGTTTCCGCGTCAGCATCTATTTCGCGCTCGCGCTCACCGTCTTCGGCACCGCGCTCGGCGTGCTGATGGGCGCGTTGCAGGGCTATTTCGGCGGGCGGCTCGACCTGAGCGTGCAGCGCCTGATCGAGGTCTGGAACTCGATTCCCGAGCTGTACCTGCTGATCATCTTCGCGTCGATCTTCGCGCCGTCGCTGCTGCTTCTTCTGGTGCTGCTGTCGCTGTGGGGCTGGATCGGCCTGTCGGACTATGTGCGCGCCGAGTTCCTGCGCAACCGCAACCTCGAGTTCGTCAAGGCGGCGCGCGCGCTCGGGCTGTCGAACTGGCAGATCGTCTGGCGCCACGTGCTGCCGAACTCGATGACGCCGGTGATCACCTTCCTGCCGTTCCGCATGAGCGGCGCGATCCTGGCGCTGACCTCGCTCGACTTCCTCGGCCTCGGCGTGCCGGCTTCGGTGCCTTCGCTCGGCGACCTGCTGCGGCAGGGCAAGAACAACCTTGACTCGTGGTGGATCATCGTGCCGACCTTCGTGCTTCTGGTGGTGACGATGGCGCTGCTCACCTTCATCGGCGATGCGCTGCGCGACGCCTTCGACACGAGGAAGTCATGAGCGCGCCCGGCCGTCCGAAGCGCGAATCCCTCGAGCGCAGCGAGAGGTTAGCCCGATGAGCGCGCCCGGCCGTCCGAAGCGCGAATCCCTCGAGCGCAGCGAGAGGTCAGCCCGATGAGCGCGGATTTGCTGGCCGTCGAGCGGCTGCGGGTGAGCTTCGGCGACGCCTGCGTGGTCGACGACGTGTCGTTCACGATCGCGCCCGGCGAGAAGTTCGCACTGGTCGGCGAAAGCGGATCGGGCAAATCGATCACCGCGCTGTCGATCCTGCGGCTGGTCGACGCGGCGACGACGACAGGGGCAATCCACTTCGGCGGCGATGACCTGCTCGCGAAGAGCGAGCGTGAAATGCGCGGGCTGCGCGGGCGCGACATCGCGATGATCTTCCAGGAGCCGATGACGGCGCTGAATCCGCTGTACACCGTCGGCAACCAGATCGGCGAGGTGCTCGAGCTGCACGAGGGCATGCGCCCCAACGCGGCGCGCGCGCGGGCGATCGAACTGCTCGGCAAGACCGGGATTCCGGAGCCCGAGCGGCGCATCGACGATTATCCGCACCAGCTGTCGGGAGGGCAGCGCCAGCGCGCGATGATCGCAATGGCGCTCGCGTGCCGGCCCAAGCTGCTGATCGCAGACGAGCCGACTACCGCGCTCGACGTGACGATCCAGGCGCAGATCCTCGCGCTGCTCGATGAGTTGCAGCGCGAGATGGGCATGGCGCTGCTGTTCATTACGCACGACCTGAACCTGGTGCGGCGCTTCACGCACCGCGTCGGCGTGATGGAGAAGGGCCGGCTGGTGGAGCAGGGGGCCACGCGCGAGGTGTTCGAACGCCCGCGCCACCCGTACACACTGAAGCTGATCAACAGCCGGCCGCAGCGCGCGGTGCAGCCGCTGCCGGCCGACGCGCCGACGCTCGTCAGCAGCCGCGGGGTCGACGTGCATTTCACTACCCGGCGCGGGTGGTTCGGCAAGCACGTCTTCGAGGCCGTGCGATCGGCGACGCTGGAGCTGCGGCGCGGCGAGACGCTCGGCATCGTCGGCGAGTCGGGATCCGGCAAGACCACGCTCGGGATGGCGCTGCTGGCGCTGCAGCCGATCGCCGGCGGCGAGGTGCGCGTCGGCGACATGCGCGTCGACAACGCCGACCGCGCCACCCTGCAGTCGATGCGGCGGCGGATGCAGGTGGTGTTCCAGGACCCGTTCGCGTCCCTCAGCCCACGCATGACGATCGAGCAGATCGTCGGCGAAGGTCTCGCGCTGCACATGCCCGAACTGGGCGTGGAGCAGCGCCGGAGCCGCATCGTCGACATGCTGGCCGAGGTCGGGCTGCGCGAGGACGCGGGACTCGACAACCTGCTCGGGCGCTATCCGCACGAGTTTTCCGGCGGCCAGCGCCAGCGCATCGCGATCGCGCGCGCGGTGATCCTGCGGCCCGAGGTGCTGGTGCTCGACGAGCCGACCTCGGCGCTCGACGTGTCGGTGCAGCAGCAGGTGCTGACGGTGCTGGCGGACCTGCAGGCGCACTACGGGATCAGCTACATCTTCATCAGCCACGATCTGGCGCTGATGCGCGCGATGTGCCACCGCGTTCTCGTGATGAAGAACGGCGCGATCGTCGAGGAGGGCGAGGCGCTGGCGCTGTTCGCCCGTCCGCAGCACGCGTACACACGGGCGCTGCTCGACGCCGCCCAACTGGCGTAGGCGGGCGGCATCAGCGGCTATGCGTCTTCACTTCTCCGCGCTGTGCGCGCGCCAGCTCCTCCAGCTGGCGCTTGGCGGCATCGAACGCATCGCGCAGCGCGACGAACGGGTCCTCGTCGGCGGTGCGGGTGATCGCGATCTCGTGGCCCTTGGCCTTGATGTCGAAGCGGACCGAGAATTCGTTACCCTGCTTGCGGCGCCGAGTTTCGTGGCTGACGACCACGCGGCAGCTCAGCAGGTGCGGGTGGAAATGGTCCAGCTTGGCGGCGCGCTCGCGCACTGCGGTTTCGAGCGCCGGGCTCGGGGTGAGGTCCTGGAACGTGACCTGCAGCGGGAGTTTCATCGGCACTCCTTTCATTCTCATGCTGCAATTCCAACCTAGGCCCGTCGCATCGGGCGGCATTGACGGCCGTCAAGCAAGCGGCCGCACCTCGTCCGATCGGATGCGCGTGATCTGATGAACGACGCCGTGGCCCGCCACGCCGAGCTGGTTTCCGCGCTGATGCGGCCGGCGGCGTATCCACATCCGGCCGAGCGGATCGAGCTGATCGAGACGCACATTTCGTCGGTGCTGCTGGCCGGCGCTTATGCGTACAAGGTCAAGAAGCCGGTTGATCTCGGTTTCGTCGATTTCTCCACGCTCGAGCGGCGGCGCTTCTACTGCGAAGAGGAAGTGCGTCTGAACCGGCGCACCGCGCCGGACCTGTATCTCGGGGTCGTGCCGATCACCGGCAGTCCGGGTCAGCCGCGCGTCGCTGGCGACGGCGAGGCGATCGACTACGCGGTGCAGATGCGGCGCTTCGACAACGATGCGCTGCTTGACGTGCGCGCGCGGCGCGGCGCGCTGCAGGCGGCGGAGATCGATCGTCTGGCGCAGTCGATCGCCGAGCTGCATGCGGTCGCTGCGCGCGCGACGCCGGAGTCGGATTACGGCACCCCGGAGCGCGTTCTGCACTGGGCACGCGAGAACTTCACCCAGCTGCGAGCGCGGGCGCTGCCGGCCGCTGCCGATGCGTCCCTGTCGCGCCTTGCCGCCTGGACCGCGCATGAGTTCGAGCGCCGCCGGCCGGCGATGGTGCAGCGGGCGGTAGACGGCTTCATCCGCGAGTGCCACGGCGATCTGCACCTGGGCAACATCGTGCTACTCGACGGACGGCCCACGCTGTTCGACGCGATCGAGTTCAATCCGCAGCTGCACTGGATCGACGTGGCGAGCGACGTCGCGTTCGTCTTCATGGATCTGTTCGATCACGGCATGCCGCGCTTCGCGTGGCGCCTGCTCGATCGGTATCTGCAGGCGAGCGGCGACTACGGCGGCCTGCAGCTGCTGCGCTTCTACGCGGTGTATCGCGCGCTGGTGCGGGCCAAGGTGGCACTGATCCGTGCCGACCAGCCTCAACTCGCCGCCGATGCGCGCGCGGCGGCACTGGCGCGCTGCGCGCACTGCGTGCGCCTGGCCGAGACGCTGCAGAGCGGTGCGAAGCGACCGCTGCTTGCCATCACGTTCGGTCTTTCGGGTGCGGGCAAGACCACGGTGGCGGGCGATCTGCTCGAGCGGCTGGGCGCGGTGCGCGTGCGCTCGGACGTCGAACGCAAACGCCTGTTCGGAATCGGCCAGACGGCGCGCATGGCGGGCGGCGAACTCGACGCGCTGTACGCGCAGGAAGCGAACCGCCGCACGTATGGTCGGCTTGCCGAGCTGGCGCGCACGATCTTCGCAGCCGGCTACCCGGCGATCGTGGATGCGGCGTTCCTCAAGCGCGCCGAGCGCGACGAGTTTCGCGCGCTGGCGCGTGACCTCGGCGCGCGCTTCGCGCTGATCGAGTGCGTCGCGTCGCCCGCCGCGCTGCGCGCGCGCCTCGCGCAGAGGGCCGCGCACGACACCGACGCGTCGGACGCCACCGTCGCGGTGCTGGAGCGCCAGATGGCCACGCACGAGCCGGTGGCAGACGACGAGCGCGCCGACACATTCACGATTGCCACCGACGCCGACGCATCGATCTTCGAGGCGCGCTGCGGCGAGGCGGCGGCACGGCTCGCAGAGGAGAACTGAGGGTGCGAATCATCGACGTGTTCAATGGCGACGCCGACGGCATCTGCGCGCTGCATCAGTTGCGCC
Organism: Gemmatimonadota bacterium; assembly: GCA_050258235.1. GTDB lineage: Bacteria > Pseudomonadota > Gammaproteobacteria > Burkholderiales > Burkholderiaceae_F > JAKOQB01. Next base: position 16,662 of record JBLMYK010000061.1, read on the forward strand.
TGGCGCAGCCGGCAGAGTCGGAGATCGTGACCGGGCTGAAGCGCGAGATCGAACTGCTCGCCCGCGTCGATGCCGACGCGCAGTCGCAGATCACGGTGCTGGACGTCTCGCTCGCGCGCAATCGCGCCGAGCTCGACCGCGTGCTGCAGCAGGGCGCCCGCGTGCGCTGGTTCGATCATCACTTTGCCGGCGACGTGCCGGCGCATCCGTGCTTCGAAGCGCATATCGACACCGCGCCCGATGTCTGCACCAGCCTGATCGTCGACCGTCATCTCGGCGGCCGCTTCTCCGAGTGGGCGATCGCCGCCGCTTTCGGCGACAACCTCGGTCGCGCGGCAAAGTCGCGCGCGAGCCAGGCCGGGCTCGATGCCGCGCGCACCCAGCGGCTGCGCGAACTCGGCGAGGCGATCAACTACAACAGCTACGGCGACGACGTCGCCGATGTGCTGATCCATCCGCGGGAGTTGTATCTGCGACTGCGTCCATACGCGGATCCGGTCGAATTCGCCGCGGTCGATCCGATCGTGCGCGAGCTCGCGGCACGCCGCGCGGGCGATCTCGCGTCGGCCGCGCAGATCGAGCCGCACGTCACATCGGCGGGCTGCGCCGTCTACATACTGCCGGACGCGCCCTGGAGCCGCCGCGTGATCGGCACCTTTGCGCACCAGCTTGCGAATGCGGACCCTGACCGCATGCATGCGGTGCTCAAGTCGATGCCGGATGGCAGCTACACGGTCAGCCTGCGTGCGCCGCTCGCCGATCCGCGCGGTGCCGATGTTCTGTGCCGGCGATTCGGCGGCAGCGGCCGAGCGGGCGCGGCGGGAATCGACGCGCTGCCGGAAGCTCAGCTAGGGTTATTCCTGAGTGCCCTGCACGACGCGCACCGCGAGCCGTAACACGGAAGAATGCGGATCGCGGGCCGGTTGATTGGGATCAACAGTCGGATTGCCTCGGCGCACACTTTCCGCGCGAAGAGAGTGAAATTCGTTGTGAGGGTTCACGGCGGATTCAGGTAAAAGAAAGAAGCGCCTGCCCGACCCCGCCGGATGCTCTCGGCGGGGGTGTAAATGAAAATCCTGATCCCAATCGACGGCAGCCCGCTGAGCGAGGCTGCGGTCGAGTTCGTTGCCGGTCGTTCCACGCTGATCGGAACTTCACCGGAAATCTCGCTGGTCAATGTGCAGTTGCCGATCTCGGCGCAGGCCGAGCGCATCATCGGCCGGGCAGCGACGCGCGGGATCTACCAGGAGCGTACCGACAAGATCGCGAAGCGGCCGCTTGCACAGCTGAAAGCCGCCGGTCTCGACGCAAGAGTCGTTGTCGCCGTAGGCAGTCCCGGCGATGCGATCGCGCAGGAAGCGGGCCGACATGGCGCAGACCTGATCGTGATGGGATCGCACGGTCGCTCGGAGTTCAAACGCGTGCTGCTCGGGTCGGTCGCCTACGCGGTGCTGATGAAGACGCACGTCCCGGTGCTCCTGCTGCGGGGCAAGGCGGCGCCGAAGCGCGAATCGCTGCGGGTGGTGATCGCGCTGGATGGCAGCCGGCTCGGCCTGGAGGCCGTCAAGTACGCGCTGCGCCATCGCGAGATGTTCGGTGCCGAGCCGGCGTTCACGCTGATTCATGTCGCATCGGATTTCGTGATGCCGCTGGCGGGCGACATGACCGGCGCCACCGCGACGGTGTACACGCCGGAGCAGATCGATGCGATGCGCGACGCGGCCTACGAGGCGGCATTCGAGCCGGCACGCAAGCTGATGCGCCGCGCGCAGGTGCCTTTTTCCGAGGCAAGATTGATCGGGATCGCGGGCGACGAGATCGCCGCCTTTGCACGCAAGAGCGCGGACCTGACCCTGCTGGGCTCGCACGGCTATGGCGCCCTCAAGGCGGCGGTGCTGGGCTCGGTTGCGATGCGCGTGGCCGCCAGCGGCAATACGCCGCTGCTGATCGTCCGGCCGCGCCGGGCGCGACGGTGAGCGGTCGACGCGAAGGCGAGAGACGATGACGACGACGAAACGGACGGCGATGGCAGACGGATCGCGCGAAGCGATCCGCGGTCGCGACCCCGATGAAGAGGAATTCAGGCCGCGTCCGGTCGCGGGGCGCAACGGCTTCGAGCGCTGCGGCCGGCCGACCACATGCAGATACACGGCATTCCCAGAGGGTGGGCCGCGGGTGCGGCTCGCCGGGGACCTGGGTGCCGAAGAGGAAGCACAACGGAGAAAGTCATGTTGAACCCATATGGCATCGAGCTTCCAAACCGCAGCGGCGAAGCGATTGCCGATGCATCAACCGTGACGGCGAGAATCGGCCTGCCGCTGATCGGCGCCCGATCGACGCTGGCCGACGTGCTGCGGCTGCTGGGGCACCCTTCCGTGGAGAAGTCCACGGCCATGGACCACACGTTCACCAACCGGCGCGTGCACCGCGGGCAGTCGCTGCTGCTGTCCGGGCAGCCGTTCGAGAACCTCTATCTCGTGCTTTCTGGCAGCTTCAAGAGCACGCTGAACGAGGCGGACGGCACGCAGCAGATCGTCGCGTTTCCGATGCGCGGTGATTTGATCGGGCTGGACGCCAGTCAGCTCGGCCGCTATCCGGTCACGGTGACCGCGCTGGAAGAGGCCAATGTCGCGGTGGTCCCCCATCACGACCTGGTCGAACTGGCGCTCGCCTGCCCGGTGCTCGAGGACGCGTTCCTCAAGGCGGTCAGTGCCGAACTGTTGCGCAACTACCAGGCCATGCGCGCAATGGGCGCGCTGGGCGCCGAGGCGCGGCTGGCGCGTTTCCTGCACGATCTCGGGCAGCGGATGGCACGCTTCGGATTCTCGGCGCGCATGTTCCGGCTGACGATGACGCGTGCCGACATCGCGAGTTACCTGGGGCTGTCGATCGAAACCGTGAGCCGCGCGTTCACCTCGCTCGCCTCGCGCGGATTCATCGAGGTCAGCCGCCGCAACGTACGCATCGTCAACCGCGACCGGCTCAGCCGCGCCGAGGAGTTCGAGCCGCACAGCCTGCAGCTGCAGATCCACGAGCACGCGCCGGCGAAAGCACTCCATCCGGCGGAACTGAAGGTGGTCAACTGACTCATGTGTCCGTCGCCCCACCTGCCAGACGTTGGCGCCCCGGATCCCGAGAAGAGGACCTCGCCGATCCTCGACGAGGACGAGGAGTTCTCGCTCGATCTCGAACTGGAAAGCGGCGCCTGCTATTTCAACGACGTCGCATATCCGGTCGGCCAGTGGGTGCGCAGCGGATCCGAACTGCTCCACTGCGAAGAGCGCGGACTGTGGGTACGCAAGGGCGAAGCGCCGCGCTGAACGGTGCTTCGTCCGCGTGAAGGGCTAGCCCATCTTGTGTTTGCCGGCGCTGACGCGCTTCGCCTGCGGGCCTTCGGCCGCCATCTCCTCGATGAACTGCACCGCGGTTCCCGGCTGCAGATTGTCGAAGGGCGGGCGTACGACGTTCTCGCGGCTGAAATACAGCTCGCGTCCGTCGGCCGTGACGATGAACCCGCAGCCGTCGTCCTTGAACACGCGGGCGACGGTCCCGTGCTGGGGCGCCTGATGGAGTTTGGTGTCACCGCGCATTTCGCGCGCGGTCTCCTCCAGCTGGCGTCGGGCCGAGTCGAACGCGTCGCGTACCGCGACGAACGCGTCTTCGTGGTGGTCGCGCGTCACCACGATCTCCTCGCCGGGAACGCGCAGATCGATCCTTACCGTGAATTCGCGCCCCTGCTGGTGGTGCTTGCGTGTCTCTTCGACCGATACCCGGCAGCTGGTGATGCGGGCATGGAACTGCTCCAGCTTGGCGGCATGCCTGCGGATGTCCGCTTCAAGCGCTTCCGAGCGATCGATTTCTCGCATCGTGATCTGAAGTGGGACTTGCATCTGTTTCACCTTCCATTCGGGCAAGTGCTGCATGTGAATCGGAGCCCCGTCGGTGCCTGATCGCGCCGCATCGCGCCGCGTCACGGCGGCGCGCCGGCGCGCAGCGAATACCGGCGCAGGCCCGGCTTCAATTCGGGCAACTGCCGGGCTGCATCGAGCATGACCTGGGCCGCGAAATTTGCCGCGTCGAAACGGGCCTCAAACAAGATGTTCTGATGCGCTCCCGGCCGCGCAGCGGTCCCGCGGCGTTCGAGCAGGATGCCGTGCCCTTCCTGCTCGAGGTCCGCCACGCTTGCGACCGGGAACAGCAACGTGCGTTCGCCGGCAAACAGCGGATCGGCGTCGAGCGCGGCCTGTACCTGGGCCGGCACGATGCCCCGGGCAAGCTCGGCGTAGACGTAGCGCGTCAGGCCCTGCTCCGCGTCGTGGAACTCAGCCACCAGCGCATCGACGACTCCCCCGATGTTGCGCACGGCTTCGGTGTGATGCAGGCTGACCGCGGGACGCGTGGTGGCCGTCGTTGCGCCGCGCGGAATCAGCAGCTCGAATGCCTGCCGCAGCAACGGCAGCATCCCCGGATCCCAGCCGGCGCCGACGATTGCAGCGACGCCGTGGTTGCGCGCCGCCGTGGCGATCGCTTCGTAGTGCGCCGTCGCGGCGGCGCCCGCGAGGATCGCGCATTCGACCAGCGCTTCGTGCAGCTGCAGGATGTCGCGCGCCATGGCAGTCGCCTCCGTCGGGGGCACGCACAGCAGGGCTGCGTCGATGCGGCCGAGGTCGCGCAGGTGGGTCGCCACCGGCACCGTCGCGAATGGAGCCGGCAGCCGGGCGGAGGCACCGGCGCGCCGCACCACACCTCCGAGTTCGATATCGGCGCAGTCGCGCAGCGCGCGGACGCAGGCGCTTCCCAGTCTTCCGAATCCGATCACGGCCAGTCGCTGCCGCCGCATGGCGAGGTTTGCCGGGACAGTGGGCCAGCTCAGCGAACCCACTGGACGCGCAACAGGTTCTCCTCCTTGTTGTAGTGATATTCGAGGTCGCCCTTGTAGGCGTCATGGACTGCCTCGCCGATGTCGCGCGCCAGGTGCGTGTCGGTGGTCGTGATCAGCACGCCGTCCGCCACGTCCTCGATTGCCATGATGCGTTCGAGCGGGTGCTCCGACTTCTCGTGGACTTCGCGATTGCGCGCCAGGTGCAGGATCTCGTCGCGGTGCGTGCCGAAGAAACCGCCTCTAAGCGTGACGTGCCCGGCCGGGAACTTGTCCCGTATCCGGTGGCACGCCGGACACAGTTCCTCGTGCGCATCCGCCGGCGCGGTGCCCCACTGCCAGCGGCCGGCCTGATAGACCGCGCCGCATTCCGGGCAGCGCGTCGGCTCGGGCAGCTTGCGCTTCGACTTGTAGCTGTCGTGCACGAGCTCGTCCCGCAGTTCTTCCCGCCGCAGCGGGCGCCAGCTTCCGCGATCGGTTTTCATGGCTTTCCTCTTGCGTCTTCCTGTTTGAAAACATAGTCGCCGCCGGATCGCAGCAGATGACTCCGGTCAGGACCGAGCATCGGTGCCGCGTGCGCGTCCGGCGTGACCCGGGTCAATTTCGGCTTGCGTGCACGCAGCGACCGTGCATGCATGAAGTGCAATGTCGTTGTGACCGTGTTTCCCCGGCCGCAGTTCGAACGTGAACTGTTCGGCGCGATCGTCGTTCGTACAGATGCGCCCGCCCGGTTTCAATGGGGACCGGACGGTTTCGATCGCAGCGCCCAGCGCGAAGCCGATCAGGGCGGCGATTGCCGGGGCAGCCGCTGCCAGACCAGCTCGCCGTCGCGGTAGACCTCGCGCACGCGATGGAACGGCACGTCGTGCGCCGAGCCGTCGTCTTCGAGGGCGACAAACGAGAAGTGGTTGCCGTCATCGATCTGGATGCGCGCAAGCGGAACGTGCACGACGCCTTGCCGGACGCGGTCGTAATAGCCGAGCGTGAAGTTGCCGCGGCCGAACGCCGGATCCCAGCGGATTCTGTCCAGCAGCGATCGGATCGGGATCATCGCTCCGGTGCGCGCCCGCCGTCCGTGGCGCCGAGGTTGCGCTCGTGCAGCCGCGCAATGCTCTGCACGACGCTCGCGACCTCCTCGTCGGGCAGCGGCGGACGGCAACGCACCTGGTTCCACGCGAGCAGCAGTTCGAGCGCGACTTCAGGGTCGATGCCGTGCCACAACAGGTGCCCGGTCAGCGACGCCAGCGTCGAGTTGCGTTCCCCCTCGGCCACACCTTGCCGGACCAGGTTGCGCCAGTGCGGTAGGCCGCGCGCCGCGTGTACGGTCGCCCGCGTGCTGTCGAAGAACCATCCCGGCAGGCGCGCGATGGGCACCTCGTCAGGTGCACGGCCGGATGCCCATGCGTAGTGTTGTCCGTTCGGGTGTACGGAAGGCGGCGCGACCACGCAGCCGCCTTCGCCGCGCAGGTCGATGCCGGGCAGGATGCCGACCCGGTTGTGCAGGACCGGGTCGGCGTGATCGAAGTACAGGTGCCGGCCGCCGCCGCCGGTCAACGCCTCGACCGTGCGCGGCAACGCGCCATGTTCGGCTTCCAGCGCCGCCAGGCTGCGCAGCCCGTCGTGCTGCGCATCGACATCGATCACCGCGAGCCGCGAAATCCGGCCCGTCACGATGCCGATGTTCGCGTCAGGCCATTTGCGGAACCAGCCATCGATTTCTTCCGGGGCAGCGATGCGATGCTGGAATTCGAGCCAGGCCACCCTGGGATGTTTGCCGCGCGGTTCGACCGGAATCACCGACCAGCCACGCGCGGCATACGCGAGCGCTGCGGCGCGCGTGCCGCGCGATTGCGCACGAGGCGCCGGCCGATCGGCGTCGTTGGCTCGGCGCGTGCGTGTGGCCATCACGCGATTCGGCGGCGCGGGAATGCGCTCAGCGGCTCAACAGCATCAGCCTGAGCGTGTTGTCGCGCCTCATGTAGTGGTGGTAGAGCGCTGCGGCGGCGTGCAATCCGACCACGAAGTAGCCGGTCGTCGCGAGGGTTGCGTGGACTTCCTTCAGCCACTTGCCGGCCGCCTCGCTCTTGCCGATCAGCGGCGGCACGTCGGCGCCGAAGAACGATAACGGGGCGCCCTTCGCGCTGGCCGCCAGCCATCCGAGCACGGGCAACGCGATCATCAAGCCGTACAGCACCCACTGCGTGACACGGGCGAGCGCGGCCTGCCATGGCGGCGGAGGCGGATCCACCTCCGGATGGTCGCCGATCGACCGCAGCAGCAGGCGCAACCAAACCAGCGCGAACACGGTCAGGCCGAGCATGTAGTGCCAGCTCATCATCACGGTGCGCTGGTCGCTGCCGCGCGGAAAGATCCCGCGCAGCTCCATCGTCGCGGATACCGCCAACAGCAGGGCCAGCATCAGCCAGTGGAAGGCAACCGACGGCAGGCCGTAGCCGGTGCGGGAATTCTTCCAGTCCATCTTCATTTGAGTAGTGAAACTCCGTCGGGGCAACCGCATCCAACCTTCTGTCGATCTGCACGCACAGCCGCCGGATCCGGGGCCCGGCGATGGTGCCGCGATTTTGCGCGGGCCTTTGCCGAATGCCATGAATCCGGGCGGTTGCCCAGGCGGGAAGGGTGTAACGTGATTTGCAGATAAGAACATTGCGGCGCGTCACAGTTCCCGCCGCGCCGGCGTCACTCGAACCGCGGGTGCGTTCATGGAAAAGAAGACGCACATAAATGTCGCGTACCTGATCTTCGCGATCCTGGCGGTGCTCTTCCTGCAGAACCTGTGGGTGAGCTACCGCACGGTCGAACCGCTGCCCTACAGCGAGTTCATCGCCCAGCTGAAGCAGGGCAACGTCGCGGAAATCGCGATCGGCACCAACGTGATCCAGGGCAAGCTGAAGTCGCCGACCGCGGATGGCCGGACCCAGTTCGTCACGACGCGCGTCGATCCCGAGCTGGCACACGACCTGGAAAAGTACAACGTCAAGTTCACCGGGGTCGTCGAAAGCACGTTCCTGAAAGACCTGCTCGGCTGGGTCGTGCCGACCTTGATCTTCGTCGGGATCTGGTTCTTCTTCATCCGCCGCATGCAGGAACGCGGCGGACTCGGCGCCGGACTGCTGTCGATCGGCAAGAGCCGGGCGAAGGTCTACGTGGAGCACGACGTCAAGGTCACGTTCGACGACGTTGCCGGCGTCGACGAAGCCAAGGAGGAACTGCGCGAAGTGGTCGGGTTTCTGAAGGACCCGGGCAAGTACGGCCGGCTCGGCGCGCGCATTCCGAAGGGCGTGCTGCTGGTCGGACCGCCGGGCACCGGCAAGACGCTGCTCGCGCGCGCGGTGGCCGGCGAGGCCGGCGTGCCGTTCTTCTCGATCAACGGCTCCGAGTTCGTCGAGATGTTCGTCGGCGTCGGTGCGGCGCGCGTGCGCGACCTGTTCGAGGAGGGGCGCAAGAAGGCGCCCGCGATCATCTTCATCGACGAGATCGATGCGCTCGGCCGCGCGCGTGGTGCGGTAGGCCTCGGCGGCCACGACGAGAAGGAGCAGACGCTCAACCAGCTGCTTGCCGAGCTGGACGGCTTCGATCCGCGCGTGGGCCTGGTGCTGCTGGCGGCCACCAACCGGCCGGAGATCCTCGACCCGGCGCTGCTGCGTGCGGGGCGTTTCGACCGCCAGGTGCTGGTCGACCGGCCGGACCGCATCGGCCGCGCGCAGATCCTGAAGGTGCACATCCGCAAGATCAAGGTTGCGTCCGATCTGGATCTCGATCGCATCGCGGCGCTGACGCCGGGATTCTCGGGCGCCGACCTGGCGAACCTCGTCAACGAAGCGGCGATGCAAGCTACCCGCCGCGCGCACGACGCGGTGGAACTGGACGACTTCACGGTGGCGATTGAGCGCATCGTTGCCGGCCTGGAAAAGCGCACGCGCATCCTGAACCCGAAGGAGCGCGCGGTGGTCGCACATCACGAGATGGGTCATGCGCTGGTCGCGATGGCGCTGCCGGGAACCGACCCGGTGCACAAGGTGTCGATCATCCCGCGCGGCATCGGCGCGCTCGGCTACACGATGCAGCGGCCGACGGAAGACCGTTACCTGATGACGCGCGCCGAGCTGGAAGACAAGATGGCCGTGCTGCTGGGCGGGCGCGCCGCCGAACAGCTCGTGTTCGAGGAACTGTCGACCGGCGCGGCCGACGATCTGACCAAGGTCAGCGAAATCGCGCGCGCGATCGTCACGCGATACGGCATGGACAAGGCGCTGGGCGCGGTCGTCTACGAAACCGAGCGGTCACGTTTCCTCGAGGTTGAAGCGCTGATGCCGCCGCGCCACGCATACTCCGAACAGACCGCGCGCGAAATCGATCTTGCCACCCGCGCGCTGATCGACGCCGCGCTCAACAAGAGCCTGCAGATTCTCACCCAGCGGCGCGCGCAGCTCGAACGCGGTGCGCAGCTGCTGCTGGAGAAGGAAACCCTCGCCGATCAGGACCTGAAAGCCCTGTTCGCGGAGGTCCCTTCGGCTCGCCCGGCGGAACTGCCACAGCCGGCCTGAGGCCGCGGTCCCGCGTGCGGGCATCTCGGTTTGCCGGTTGCTGCGAGTAGCGATGCGGTTCGCTGCGCTTTCGGTTGCGTCGTTCTACTGACGCGTCGATCGGGGTCGCCCCGTTGCGGCACGCGCTGTTGCGATCGCGCCTTCAGCGCGGCACCCTCGTGCGCACTTTCGCGCACTTTCGGACCGCCGCGATGCAGGCTTGAACCCGGCCAATCGCGTTCGAACCGCGCCGTGGGCTGCCCGCTGTTCGTCACAGTCGTGAACCGGCAAACCCGCGCACGCGCTGCTGCGTGTCGGGATCCGCGAACATCGCTGCGGCAGCGTGGCGTTCGAGCTCCAGCGCCGCTGCGAGGCGGTCGTTTCCCTGCGTGGTCAGCGCGCGCTTCAGCCGCGCGAGCGCGCCGGGCGAGCGCGAGGCGACCGCACGCGCGAGCTCGAGCGCGGTCGGCAGCATGTCGGCCACGGTCGTCACACGATTGACGAGGCCGAGCCGCTGCAGCGCGTGGGCGTCGTGCCGCTCTCCCAGCACGAAAAGCTCCATCGCGCGCTGGTGCCCGACCGCCTGCGGCAGCAGGTGCGTGACGCCGCCGGTGACGAAGTGTCCGAGCGCCATCTCGGGAAAGAACGCGACCAGGTCGTCCGCCGCGACCACGAGGTCGCAGTTGAGCATCCATTCCAGCCCGCCGCCGACCGCATAGCCGTGCGCGGCGCCGATCACCAGCTTGTCGCCGAACATGATGTTGCGCGTGATGCCCTGGATGCGGTCGACGTGCTCCGCGATCGAAGCGGCGTCTTGCGCCTGCTGGTCGAACTCCTTCAGGTCGTCGCCGGCGCAGAACGCACGTCCCGCGCCGGTCAGCACGATCGCGCGCGTGCCGGCATCGGACTGCGCGGCGACGAGGGCCTGGTGCAGATCGATCATCAGCGCGCCGCTGATCGCGTTCAGGCGGCCGGGCCGGTTCAGCGTGACGATGCTGATCGCACCGTCGGTGGTCAGGGTGGCATGGCTCATGGCGTTGCTTTCGTCGGTGGATTGGATTTCGCATCCGCGCGTTCGCGGTCCCAGGTGTCGGCGGTGATGCCGTCCTGTTGAAGACGGAACTTCTCGACCTTGTCGGTCGGCGTCCTCGGCAGCGCCGCCATGAAGCGCAGGTAACGCGGCACCATGAAGCGCGCCATCGTGCGCTCGCAGTAACCGGCCAGCTGCGCGGGGCCGAGCTGCGCGCCGGGTCGCAGCACGACGGCGGCCATCACGTCTTCCTCGGTCATCTCGCTCGGCACGCCGAACACCGCGCATTCGATCACATCGGGGTGGGACTCGATGAGCTGCTCCACCTCGGCTGCGGCGATGTTCTCTCCACGCCGTCGCACCATGTCCTTGCGCCGGCCGACGAAGTAAAGGAAACCGTCGGCGTCGCGCTTCAGCAGGTCGCCGGTGTGAAACCACAAATGGCGAAACGCCGCCAGGCTCGCTTCCGGCATTCCGTAATAGCCATCCATGATCAGCGACGGCTCGAGCGGGCGGATGCACAGCTCGCCCGCCGCTCCGACCGGGACTTCGAAGCCGTCTTCGTCCTGCAGGCTGATTGCGAACGGACCGATCGGCTTGCCGCAGGAGCCGGGACGCCGCGGCTCGTCGAGCGGCGTGAAGATCATCGCGCCGGCCTCGGTCAAGCCGTACAGTTCGACGAGCCGGCAGCCGAAGCGCGCTTCGAATTGCGGCGCCCAATGTGGCAGCGGCACACCCCAGCCGAGCCGTGCGCAGTGGTCGCGGTCGCGGTTCGACGGCGGTTGCTTCCACAGCATCGTCAGCGTCGCGCCCATGAAGTCGAACACCGTGGCTTGCAGCGCGCGCACTTCGTCCCAGTAGAGCGAGGCGCTGAAGCGCTCGCCGATCGCGGCCACCGCGCGCAGCAGCAGTGCCGGCACCACGGTCATCACGGTCGCGTCGAGGTGGAACAGCGGGTACGGGCAGTACAGCACGTCGTCGGAATTGAGCCTCAGGCCCCGGATCGCGAGCCGCGCGTGTTCGAGCACGAAGCGGTGCGGAATCATCGCCGCCTTCGAGCGCCCGGTCGTTCCCGACGTGTACAGCAGCAGACAGAGCTCGGAAGCGCGCACCGGCGGCAGCGCGACGTCGATCGGCGGCGCGGCGCGCAGCTGCGCATAGGGAAGCACCGGTTGCGCGATCGTGACGCCGGGGTTGCCGCCGCCGCCGATCATGACGACCTGCGCGACATGTTCCAATCGCCGGGAAACCTCCGCGAGGCGAGATGCCAGATCAGCGTGCGCCACGATCAGGCGGCTGCGCACGAGGTTGACCGCATCGGCGAGCACCGTGGCGCGGAAAGCCGTGTTGACCGGCGCCGCGACTGCGCCCAGCTTGGCCAGCGCGAACCACAGCGCGACGAACTCGATGCAGTTCGGCAGCAGCAGGCTCACATGCTCCCCACGCCCGACGCCGAGACGCCGCAGTCCGGCGGCGAGGCGATTGCTTTCTTCGTCCAGCGTGCGATAGCTCCATTCACCCTGCCGCATGCGGATGAACGGGCGTTCGGGTGTTTCGCGCGCAGCGCGCCGCAGTTCGGCGCCGAGCGATTCGTCGGTCAGCGGACCCATGTGCGTGGTGTTTGCGCCGATAGCGGTTGGAAGCGGGCTGGCCATCCACAGGATGCGCCATGCACGGTGACGCTCATCGGCGTGTGCGCGGTCCGCGCGCGGCATTCACGGGCGGGCCGCCTGGGGTGGCAACGGTCATCGAGGGTCGAGACAGCATGCGCCGGATGTGGCCGGCTCGCAAACGCGCGCGCCGTTGGTATTTGTCAATTTCACCGGCTTCGACGGGGCCAGTATGACACCGGGTGTCCACTGCTCTGCGGAGGCGAACGATGCGCATTGGCGAACTTTGCACGCGTGAAGTGGTTTACTGCGAGCGGACCACGGGCGTAGTCGAACTGGCGCAGCTGATGCGGCGCCATCACGTCGGCGATCTCGTCGTGGTCGACCGGCGCAACGGCAAGCTGCTGCCGGTCGGCATCGTGACCGACCGCGATCTGACGGTCGAGGTGATCGCGCAGAGGCTCGACCCGGATTCACTGACGGCGGGCGACCTGATGCGCCGCGGCCTTGTCACCGCAAAGGAAGACGAACAGGTCCACGACGCGATCGAGCGGATGCGCGCCAGGGGCGTGCGTCGCCTGCCGGTGGTGGACGAGCAGGGCGCACTGATCGGCGTGCTGAGCGTCGACGACGTGACGGAACTGCTGGCGGAAGAGCTGACCGAAACCACCCGCATCGGCCCCTACGGGGTGGCGCTCGAAAAGGAAGAACTCACGCGCCCACGGACCTGACGCGGCTGCAGGGCGGCGAACGGAAGATTCGCCGCGCCCGTGCGCATGTCTCAGTGATCCTCGAGACGCGGCCGTTCCTCTTCGGCCGGTTCGCGCGTTTCGGGGTCGATCCAGTCCGCGATGCCGATCTCGGACTCGGCTTCCTGCAACGTCTCGGCCGGCTCGGTTTCCGACTCCTCCGCGCGCATCATGTCGGTCAGCGCTTCTTCGAATGTCGGAAACGGCCCCGTTTCGCGCCGGCCGTCTTCGCTGCTCCAGTAGTAGCCGTCGGGGTGCTGCACGACGCGCGTCGTATCGATGTCGACCGTGGGCTCGGCGATCGGCGCGGCGTCGCGTGTGTTCCCGCGTGTCCTGCGTTTCTTCGTCATGGTCCGTGTGCCTCGATGCAGATGTTGATGCTGTGCGATCGATTTCAACCTACTCGCGCGCCATCGGTTGCGCTTGACCCGAGTCAATCATGTCGACGCGCCGCGCGTGTGGCGATCGACCTCGTCGGCGAGCGCACGCAGCGCCGGCGCAACCGCCGCTTCATAGCGCGCCCGCGCCGGCAACAGCGAGCGCAGTGCGGCAGGCAGCGCATCGAGTTGCGCGCGCGCATGCGTGCGCGATTCGGCAAGTGTGGGCAATGGTGCGACCAGCCGGCCGGCGCGCATCACCGGCAGCAGCAGCGGCGTGCCGCCCTGCGGGTCCGTCTCGAGCGTCAGCACGTCGCGCTCGAATCGTCCCTGCGCATCGCAGCTGCGAAAGACCTGCTTGCGTCCCGGCCATGTCGCCTTGCCCTCGGAGCGCTTGCGCCGTCCTTCGCCTGCGTACTCGGCGAGCTTGTACGCGCAGTCGAGGAACGGCGCGTCCGCCGACGTGTTCATCCGCGTGCCGACGCCGAATGCATCGATCGGCGCATCCTGCGCGACGATCTCGCTCAGGCGGAATTCGTCGAGGTTGCCGCTGGCGAAGATCTGCGCGTGCTTGAGGCCGCCTTCGTCCAGGATGCGCCGCACGCGGCGCGCGTGCTCGGCCAGGTCGCCGCTGTCGATGCGCACGCCGCGGACGGAAATTCCCTCGCGCGCCAGCTGGGCCGCGATGCGCACGACCTTGCGCGCCGCCTCTTCCGTGTCGTAGGTATCGATCAGCAGCGTTGCATTGGAAGGCTGCGCGCGCGCGAATTGCAGGAACGCGTCCGCCTCGTCCTCGCTCGCCTGCACGAACGAATGCGCCATCGTGCCGAATACCGGGATGCCGTAGCAGCGCCCCGCCAGCGCGGTCGCACTCCCGGCGAAGCCCGCGAGGTAGCTGGCGCGCGCCGACAGCAGTCCGGCCTCGGCGCCGTGCGCGCGCCGCAGGCCGAAGTCGATCAGCGGCCGGCCCGCCGCGGCGATCACGCAGCGCGCGGCCTTGGTGGCGACCGTGGTTTCGTAGTGCAGCAGGTTCATCACCCGGCTTTCCACCAGTTGCGCCTCCGGCATCCGGGCCGAGATCCGCAGCAGGGGCTCGTTTTCAAAGACGATCGTGCCCTCCGGCACCGCGTGCACGTCGCCGCTGAACCGCAGCGCCTCGAGCGAGGCGAGGAAATCGTCGCGAAACAATCCGGTCGTCTTCAGCCAGGCAATGTCCTCCGGCGTGAAGCGCAGGCCCTGCAGGTGGTCGACGACCTGCGCCAGCCCGGCCGCCATCAGGAAATTCCGCTGTGCCGGCAGCTTGCGCACGAAGAACTCGAACACCGCCACGTCGTCCATTCCGGCCGACGCGTACGCCTGCAGCATGGTGAGTTCGTACAGGTCGGTCAGCAGTGCGCTGGCGGACGGATTGGGCGCGGGCATCGTCATCGGGACATGATGCGCTCAAAATCAACGTAGCGGTGCGCGCGTACGCCGGGTTGACCGCACGCAACTGGCGTGCCGGCCGCCGCGCTACGTTCGTGATGCATAGATGAGGGATGTGCAGTTGAGGCTGTTTGCGCTGAACGCGACACGCGAATTGGGCGGCCGGATCGCCGCCGCGCTCGGCCGTGCCCTCGATCCGCACGAGGAGCGCGAGTTCGAGGACGGCGAGCACAAGGCGCGCCCGCTGGTCGACGTGCGCGGCGCCGACGTGTACGTGATCCAGGGCATGCACGGCGATGCGGCGGCGAGCGCGAACGACAAGCTGATCCGGCTGCTGTTCTTCGCAGGCGCGCTGCGCGATCACGGCGCGGCCCGCGTCACCGCGGTGGTGCCGTACCTCGCGTACGCGCGCAAGGACCGGGTGACCAAGCCGCGTGATCCGGTGACGACACGCTATGTCGCGCAGCTCTTCGAGACGATCGGCATCGATGCGGTGGTCGCGCTGGAAGTGCACAACGTGGTCGCGTTGCAGAACGCGTTCCGGATTCCGACGCTGCATCTGGACGCGGCCACGCTGTTCATCGAACGTGCCGCCGCGCTCGCAGCGGAGGGTGCGCTGGCGGTCGTGTCGCCCGACCCGGGTGGTGTCAAACGCGCGCAGCTCTTCCGCGAGGCGCTCGAGAGCCACGTCGGGAGGCCGGTCGGCTCCGCGTATCTGGAGAAGCGTCGCAGCGCGGGCGTGGTGTCGGGCTCGCTGCTCGCCGGCGACGTACGAGGCGCGACGGTGCTTCTGTTCGACGACCTGATCAGCACCGGGGGCACGATGGTGCGCGCGGCTGAAACCTGCCTCGCTCACGGCGCGCAACGCGTGTTCGCGCTCGCCGCGCACGGCCTGTTCAACGAAGGCGCCAATGCCGCGATCGTTCATCCCGCGCTGGCGGGCACGCTGGTCAGCGACAGCGTGCCGCCGTTCCGCCTCGATGCGGCTGCGCGGGCGCGCGTCGAGATCGTGAGTTGCGCGCCGCTGCTGGCGCAGGCGATCGAGTCACTTCACCTCGGCTTCGCTGCGCGCAGCTAGCCGCGCGCAGGCTTCGCTCGCAACGCGCAAACAGGCCCGCGCAGGCGACCGCTTGGCACGAATAAGCGCGGAATTCATGTCCGTTGAACGACGGTCGCCGGGGCAATCGCATATGGCGATGCGTGCGCTCGTGGTGATAGAGTTTTCGCACGAACTCCGAGGGTCCAGCAGACATGAACGGGATGCGCCAGTCGATCCATTTTGTCACCAGTTTCGACGGCGCGCGCATCGCGTGGGCCGTGGCCGGCAAGGGGCCGGCGCTGGTGCGCACGCCGACGTGGTTATCGCACATCGAGTACGACTGGCAAAGCCCGGTGTCGCGGCACTGGATCACCGAGTTTACCCACCGGCATACGCTGATGAGGATCGATCCGCGCGGCGTCGGCATGTCGGACTGGGACGTCGAGGATCTGTCGTTCGATGCCATCGTCAGGGATGTCGAAGTCGCCATCGAGGACGCGGGACTCGAAAGCTTCGCCATGGTAGGCAATTCGTTCGGCGCGGCGGTGGCGATTGCCTACGCCGCGCGCCATCCCCAGAGGGTCAGCCGGCTCTTCCTGTGGGGATCGTACTGTCGAGGTGCGCTCATGCGCGGTGATCCGGCACCGGAGCAGATCGAGCGCGCGGCGACTTTGCGCAAGCTCGCCGAGATCGGCTGGGGCAGCGAAGAAGCAACGTTCCGCCAGGTTTTCGCGTCGTTGCTGGTGCCGGGTGCGACCAAGGAGCAGTGGCACTGGTTCACCGACAGAATGCGCCTGTGCTGCACGGGCCGAAATGCCGCCCGCTTTCTGGCGATGATGGAGCAGATCGACGTGCAAGCGCTCGCGCGCCAGGTGCGCTGCCCGACCCTCGTGCTGCACTCGCGACATGAGACGCGCAATCCGTACGAGGAGGGCAAGCGCACCGCGGCGCTGATTCCGAATGCGGAATTCGTGTCACTGGACAGCGTCAATCACATCCTGCTGCCCGACGAGCCGGCTTGGCACCAACTCGTTGCCGAGTTTCGCCGTTTCGTGCCGGGCAAAACGGGGGGCGGCGACGCATTCGAGGGTCTGACAGGGCGGGAACGGCAGGTGCTCGAACTGATCGCCTGCGGCCTCGACAACGATGAGATCGCGATGCGGCTGCAACTGAGCGCGAAGACGGTTGGCAATCACATCACCCACATATTCGCGAAGGCTGGCGTCAGCAATCGGGCGCAGGCGATCGTGCGTGCGCGGAATGCCGGTTACGGCCAGTCATCGCTGCACTGAACGCCCGCCCTTGGGGGCGGACCCCCAGGACGCGATGCGCCGTCGGCGTCGATATGGGGCTGCAACCTCACGACAGCGACCGTTTTCGGCGCTGTAATGGAACTGTGGGTACTGCGCTGCTTTGCAAAGGAGTGCACAGTGATGAGGGGATTCGCTGGATTGGTCGCCGCACTGCTGCTTGCCACGGGCGCCGCGCTAGCTGCCCCAGTGCCCTTTCCTACGAAACCGATCCGCTTTGTCGTACCCGGTGCCGCGGGAAGCGCTCCGGACATTCGGGCGCGTGTAATCGGACCGAGGCTGGCCCAAGCGCTGGGACAGCCTGTCGTGATCGACAACCGGCCCGGCGCGCTCGGCAGCATTGCAGCGCGTGAAGTCGCACGCAGCGCCCCGGACGGGCACACCCTGATCATGAACGGTAGCCTGCTCCTGGTGAGCGACGTGCTGGCGCCGGACCCGTCGTTTGCCGGCATGCGCGCGTTCGCTCCGGTGACGACCGTGGCGGCTGGCCCATTGATCTTTGCCGTCAGCTCAACATTGCCCGTGCGCACGCTCGGGGACGTGATCGCGATGGCGCGCGCTGCTCCGGGGCAGGTCACATATGCGTCGGCGGGGCCCGGCAGCCTCCAGCAGTTGGTGGCCTCCGCGGTCGAACAGGCGGCCGAAATCAAGCTGCTGGAAGTGCCCTACAAGTCGCAAGCTCTGGAAATTCCGGACCTAATCTCTGGCCAGATCGCCACCTCGTTTGCCTATTACCCGGTGCTGGCGCCACATCTGCAATCCGGGCGCCTGCGCGCACTGGCCGTAGCGTCGCGGCAGCGCTTGGCGGCGTTGCCGGACGTGCCGACCTTCTCCGAGGCGGGCCTGCCCGGGATCGAAGGCAAGGGCTGGATGGGCATTATGGTGCCGCTTGGCACGCCAGAATGGATCATTCGCCGTCTGAACGAAGAGATTTCCCGCATCCTGAAGTCGCCCGACGTTGTCGAGCAGTGGGTCGCCAGCGGCGCCGAGCCCGGAGGCAGCAGCCCAGAAGAGTTCGCAGCGTATATCCGCGACGAGTACGAGCGCTGGGGCAAGCTGGTCCGCCAGCGTGGCATCAGTATCAAGTCGAACTGATCGGTTGCCGGACCTGCGGGCCAGCGGAGGCGCGATCGGTGGCCAGGCATTCGGCGCGCGAGGTGTTAGGACTCAGAGCACGACGCTCGTTCGCAATTTCTCGGACGCAGCCCGTGCCATTCGCAGGTAAGCGCGCGCACGCGGCAGCCAGCGCGCGCCGTCGCGCGGATCGGGCTCGAGCAGATGCGCGACCGCCAGCCGTGCGCGCAGGCAGGCGCGCAGCGCGGTGTAGAAGTCAGTCAACGCGGGCGGAACGCGGTCGGCGAGCCGCGCCGCGATCGGTTCGCGCAGCGCGGCGCCGACCCAGGGCGCACCGAGCAGCGTGCACTCGAGGCCGAGGAACGCGATCTCGTCGGCCCAATCGACCAGGCGCAGGTCGCGATTGAACTCCAGGCAGTCGATCACGCGCGGCGGATCGGTCAGGCACACGTGTTCCGGCCGCAGGTCGCCGTGGCCGTCGATCACGCGGCCGGCGGCGACGCGCGCATCCAGGCAGGCACGGTTGCTGGCGATGAAGCTGCGCAGCGTCGCATCGACCGATGCCAGTGTGTCGCGGTCCAGTTCGAAGCGCGGCTGACTGAGCAGGTCCATGTTCAGCCGGTGTTCCAGCACCAGGCCGTCGATGTACTTCTGCCGGTCGATGCCGACCGGCGGCGCGCCGGCGTAGAAATCGGCCAGCCTGGCGGCCAGCGGTGCGAGATCTGCTGCAGCCAGCCGCCGCTCGACGATCAGCCGGTCGAGCATCCGCTCGGCGGGCAGGCGGCGCATGTGGACGAGCCAATCGACGGGCGTTCCTGCGCCGCCGACGCGCAGCCGGCCATCGCGTAACTGCGTGAGCGCGACGACGCCGAGATAGACATCGGCTGCCAGGCGCCGGTTCAGAGCGACTTCGGCCTCGCAGCTCGATTTGCGCGCCGCCAGCGTGCTGAAGTCGAGGAACGGATAGCGCACCGGCTTCTTCAGCTTGTACGCCTCGGAGTCGGTCAGGAACACGTACGACATGTGCGTTTCGCACACGGCGACCCGCGCGGCCGGGGGTGTGTAACTGGGCGGCGCGCGCAGGAACGCGACCTTGTCCTGCAGGTCGGGCTCCGACCGCAACGACAGCCGCGCGCTCATGACCGGCCTTCGCTACGGCGAACCCGACTCGGGCCGGCGCGTGAACAGCGTGTCAAGCAGGGCGCTCGGCACCGGGAACACGATGGTCGAGCTCTTGTCGCCGGCGACCTGGGTCAGCGTCTGCAGGTACCTGAGTTGCATTGCCTCGGGCTGCTGCGCCAGCATCTGTGCAGCTTCGAGCAGCGTGGCACTGGCCTGCTTTTCGCCCTCGGCGTGGATCACCTTGGCGCGCCGCTCGCGCTCGGCCTCGGCCTGGCGTGCGATCGCACGCACCATGGTTTCGTTCAGGTCAACGTGCTTGATCTCGACGTTGGTCACCTTGATGCCCCACGCATCGGTCTGGGCGTCGAGAATGCGCTGCACGTCGAGGTTGAGCCGCTCCCGCTCGGCGAGCAGTTCGTCGAGTTCGTGCTTGCCGAGCACCGCGCGCAGCGTGGTCTGCGCGAGCTGGCTGGTGGCGACCAGGTATTTCTCGACCTGGATCACGGCCTTCTGCGGATCGACCACGCGGAAGTAGACCACCGCGTTGACCTTGACCGACACGTTGTCGCGCGTGATCACGTCCTGCGCCGGCACGTCCATCGTGACGATGCGCAGGTCGACGCGCTGCATCTTCTGGATTCCCGGCACGACGATGATCAGCCCCGGCCCCTTGACGCGCCAGAAGCGGCCGAGCAGAAAGATCACGCCGCGCTCGAATTCAAACAGCACGCGCAGTGAGCTCACCACCAGCACCGCAATCAGGATGACGATCGTGGCCAGTCCGAACGGAAGATCGGGTATCACCATTAACTTCTCCTAGGAATGTTCCGGCCGCACCACCAGCGTGAGCCCGTCGACGGAGTGCACCCTGACGCGCGAGCCGACCCGCAACGGATGCTCGGCGCGCACGCGCCAGATCTCGCCGTGCACGCGCGCCCAGGTTTCGCCGTCGCTCGCGTCCACCACTTCGCCGCTCGCACCGACCATTTCTTCGCGCCCGGCGACCACCGGCCGCCGGCGCGAGCGCGCGACCAGTGCCGAGACGCCGAAGACGAAGAGCGCGCTGGTCGCCGCCATGCCGAAGATGAACCACAGTGGCACGCCATAGCCGGGCAGGTCGACGTCGATCAGCAGCACGCCGCCCAGCACCAGCGCGATGACGCCGCCCACGCCCAGCACGCCGAAGCTGCCGATGAACGCCTCTGCGATCAGCAGCCCCATGCCGAGCGCGATCAGGCCGACGCCGGCCCAGTTCACCGGCATAAGGTGGAACGCATATAGCGCCAGCAGCAGGCAGATTGCGCCGGCCACGCCGGGGAGCACGAACCCCGGGCTGGTGAACTCGTAGAACAGGCCGTAGATGCCGATCATCATCAGCAGCACGGCCACGGTCGGGTTCGACAGCAGCGCCAGCAGGCGGTAGCGCCAGTCGGGAGAAAGCGTTTCGACCTGCGCGCCGGCGGTATCCAGCACGACCTTGCCGGCGCCGATGACCACCGTGCGGCCATCGATCGCGTTCAGCAGGCTCGGTACGTCCGGCGCAATCAGGTCGATCACGCCTGCTTTCAGCGCCTCCTGGGCCGCCATGCTGCGCGCACGCCGCACCGCCTGCTCGGCAAAGTCGGCATTGCGGCCGCGCAGCTGCGCGAGACTGCGGATATATGCCGCCGCATCGTTGACCGCCTTGGCGGTCATCGCGTCGACCGGAATCGATTCGTCGGGTGCGGAGGATCCCGACTTCGCACCCTTGTCCGAATTCGATTTTTCCTTCTCCGCGGGGGAGCCCTTCTCCAGCGGACGCGGTTGCTCGCCGCCGATGCCGATCGACACCGGGGTCGCCGCGCCGAGGTTGGTCGCCGGCGCCATCGCGGCGATATGGCTCGCATACAGGATGTAGGTGCCGGCGCTCGCCGCGCGCGCGCCCTGTGGCGCAACGTAGGTGATCACCGGCAATGGCGCGGCGAGGATCGCCTTGATGATCTCGCGCATCGAGGTGTCGAGGCCGCCCGGCGTGTCCATCCGCAGGATCACGGCTTTCATGCCCTGGGCCGCCGCACGGTCGATCGACCGCGTGACCAGATCGGCCGTCTGCGGGCCGATGATGCCGTCGATCTCGACCTGCAGCACGCGACGCGGCGCTTCTGGCGTCGCCGCGAGCGCCAGGCCGCACAGCATCAACGCTGCCGCGGCGATGTACCGTCGTGTGCGGGCCATCGGTTCAGCCTCGATCCGGGTTGGAGCCGAGTCAACATACCGAGACTCGGCGACGCCTGCCGCTTACCTCACGTCGACACGTTACGTCGAGCCGGGTTCCGCGGCTTGACCGCTATCAGTGCGGTTCACGCGGTTTCGTGCGGCAATGTCCTGATTGCTGACGAGGAATGCTGCTCGTCCTTGCATGTTGCTCCAATCGAGCCCGCTTGCATCCGCACCCGTCGC
Source organism: Gemmatimonadota bacterium (assembly GCA_050258235.1). Lineage (GTDB taxonomy): Bacteria > Pseudomonadota > Gammaproteobacteria > Burkholderiales > Burkholderiaceae_F > JAKOQB01. The sequence continues at coordinate 38,260 of JBLMYK010000061.1, forward strand.
GCAACGGGCGCCGGACGGCGAGATTGCGGCCCGATTGCTGGCGTTGATCGCCGCGCTGCATGAACAGACGCGCGGCGTGCCGATGCCGGTCCGGCTCGAGTCCAGACTCGACGCCGATCTGGGGATCGACAGTCTCGCTCGCGTCGAGCTCGGCCTGCGCATCGAGCGCGAGTTCGGCATGCGCCTGCCCGACGATGCGCTGATGCAGGCGGCGACGCCGGCGGATCTGCAGGCGGCGCTGCGTGCGGCGCAGAAGCGCGCACCTTGGCGCGGCGGTGCGCCGCTCGCGACGGACGTCGTCGCGCCGTCCGCGGTCGTGCCGGTCGCCGGCGTCCCGTTCGAGGCCCAGACGCTGCTCGACGTGCTGGCATGGCATGTAGCGCGGCACCCCGACCGGCGTCACATCACGTTCCTGGCTTCGGACGAACACAGCGAGACGCTCACCTACGGCGAACTCGACGCCAGCGCGCGCCGCGTCGCCGGTGGTCTGGTGGCGCACGGTCTGCGCCCGGGGCAGATGTGCGGCCTGATGCTGGCGACCGGGCTGGACTTCTTCGCGGTGTTCTACGGCATCCTGATGGCCGGTGCTGTCCCGGTGCCGATCTACCCGCCGTTTCGCCTCGCGCAGCTCGAGGATCACATGCGGCGGCAGGCGCGGACGCTGGCCAACTGCAATGCGACGCTGCTGGTGTCGCTGCCCGAGGCGCGCCTGCTTGCGCGGCTGCTGAAGGGAACCGTGCCGTCGCTGCGGCACGTGGTCACGCCGGACCAACTTCTCGGAGCAGAACAGTTCTGCCCGCAGGCTTCGATCGCAGCCGGCGACATCGCCTTCCTGCAATACACGTCGGGCAGCACCGGCAATCCGAAGGGCGTGATGCTCACGCACACCAACGTGCTCGCGAATCTGCGCGCGATGGGCGCCGCGGCCGGCGCGACGTCGAGCGATATCTTCATGTCGTGGCTGCCCCTCTATCACGACATGGGCCTGATCGGCGCGTGGATGGGGAGCCTTTACTACGGACTGCAGCTTGTGCTGATGGCGCCGCAGGCTTTTCTGGCGCGGCCCGCGCGCTGGCTGTGGGCGGTGCACCGCCATCGCGCCACCATCACGGCCGCGCCGAACTTCGCGTACGAACTCGTCGCCAGCCGCATCGATGAGGCCGAGTTCGAAGGACTCGACCTGTCGTCGCTGCGCTGGACCTTCAACGGCGCCGAGGCGGTCAGCGCCGCCACGCTGCAGCGGTTCGCGCAGCGCTTTGCGCGCCACGGCTTCGATCCGCGCACGCTGGCGCCGGTCTACGGACTGGCCGAATGCTCGCTCGATCTGGCCTTCCCGCCGCGGCGGCGCGGGGTGCTGATCGACCACATCGACCGCGACGTGCTGGCACGGTCGGGACGTGCGGTGCCGGTGCCGGCCAGCGATCCACGCGCGCACCCGGTCGTGGCCAACGGGCGCGTGCTGCCGGGATACGAGATCCGCATCGTCGATGCACCGGGGCGCTCGCTGCCGGAACGCATGCAGGGACGCGTCGAGTTTCGCGGTCCGTCGGCAACGTGCGGCTACTTTAACAATGCGGAGGCAACGGCCGAACTGTTCGACGGCGACTGGCTGGACAGCGGGGATCTCGGCTACCTGGCCGACCGCGAGCTCTACGTCACCGGGCGCGCCAAGGATCTCATCATCCGCGGCGGGCACAACATTCATCCGTACGAACTGGAGGAAGCGGTCGGCGTGCTGTCCGGCATCCGCAAGGGCTGCGTGG
>JBLMYK010000062.1:0-3831 GCA_050258235.1 Gemmatimonadota bacterium
ATGAACCTGCAGCAGTTCCGCTTTTTGCGCGAAGCGGCGCGCCAGAAGTTCAACATCACCGCGGCGGCGCGCGCGCTGCACACGTCGCAGCCGGGAATCTCGAAGGCGATCATCGAACTGGAGGGCGAGCTCGGCGTGCCGATCTTCGCGCGCCAGGGCAAGCGCATCCTGGGGCTGACTCCGCCCGGCCAGCAGATCCTGCTGGCGGCCGAGGCGATCATGCAGGAGGTCGACAACCTGAAGAAACTGGCGCGCGACTACGCCGGCGCGCCGTCCGGCACGCTGCGCGTGGCGACCACGCACACGCAGGCGCGCTACGTACTGCCCGCAGTGGTGCAGCAGTTCGCGCGCAGGTTTCCGCAGGTGCGGCTGAAGATGCTGCAGGGCAACCCGCCGCAGATCGCGCAGATGCTGGTCAACGGGCAGGCCGACGTCGGCCTTGCGACCGAGTCGCTGGCCGAGACGCCCGGACTGGCGTGCATCGACATCTATGAATGGACGCACGTGGCGGTGGTGCCGCCGGGACACCCGCTGGCTAAGCTTCAGACCACGCCCGGCAAGCTGACGCTGAAGGACCTGGCGCGCCATCCGATCGTGACCTACGAGGCGCACTTCGCCGGTCGCACGCGCCTCGATGCCGCCTTCGCCGCCGCCGGCATCGAGCCGTCAATCGTGCTCGAGGCGATCGACGCCGATGTGATCAAGACCTACGTGCGCGCCGGCATGGGCGTGGGCATCATTGCCGGGATCGCCGTCGATCCCGCGCACGAGCCGCTGATCGTGCTGCCCTGCAGCCATCTGTTCGGCAAGAACATCGCGCGGCTGGCGGTCAAGCGCGGCGCCTACCTGCGCGGCTTCGTCTATTCGTTCATCGAGATGCTGGCACCCGGCTGGGACAAGCGGCGCATCGAACAGGCCTTCGGCGAGTGAGAATGCGCAGCGCGCCGACCGACAATCACGGATCTGCCTCATGAAAGTCTGCATCGTCGGCGCCGGCTCGATCGGCGCCGTGCTCGGCGCCAAGCTCGCCGCGACCGGTCACGAAGTGTGTCTGATCGCGCGCGGCGCGCATCTGGACGCGATCCGCGCGCGCGGACTGACACTGGTCGATCACGTCGATCAGCGCTCGGGCAATTTCCGGCTGGCGGCGAGCAGCGAACCGGCCGACTTCGGCGCGCAGGACCTGGTCGTGATCGCGCTGAAGGCGCACGCGATCGCGGCGATGCTGCCGCGCATGCGGACGCTGCTCGCGGAGCACACGACCGTGGTACCCGCCATCAACGGCTTGCCGTGGTGGTATTTCTTCCGCGAAGGCGGGCCGCACGACGGCATGCGCGTGCGCGCGCTCGATCCCGACGGCACGATGTTCGCCGCGCTCGACTGCCGCCACATCGTCGGCTGCGTGGTGCACGTCGCGGCCGAGGTCCGCGCGCCCGGCGAGGCGCATCACACCGGCGGGCGAAAGCTGATCCTCGGCGAGCCCGACAACTCGCGCTCCGCGCGCCTCGACACGGTCTGCGGCGCGCTGAACGCCGCCGGATTCGAAGCGGTGGCGTCGACCCGCATCCGCCTCGACGTGTGGACCAAGCTGCTCGGCAATCTGTCGTTCAATCCGGTCGCCGCGCTGACCGGCTACCTGATGAACCAGATCTGCGCGGACGAGGACGTGCTCGACGTGATCCGCGCGGTGATGCGCGAGGGCATGGCCGTGTCGGCGCACTACGGCCATCCGATGCAGATGACGGTGGAGCAGCGCATCGGACTGGCGCGCCAGCTCGGTGCGGCGAAGATCTCCATGCTGCAGGACCTGGAGCAGCGCCGCCCGCTGGAGCTGGCGGCCCTGGTCGGCGCGGTGATCGAGCTGGCGGACCTGGCCGGGATCGCGGTGCCGGCCACGCGCATCGTGCATTCACTCGCGCTGGCGCGCGCCCGCGCGCTCGGGATCGCGTAGCCGCCGCAGCTTGACTCCGGGGCGCGCGCGGCTACGCTTGCGCCGTCATCGACCGCCGCAGCCCTGTCACGCCATGCCCGACGACCCGATTGCCGCGCCGCTGACGCGCGTCGCGAATGCCGTGACCGATGGCGCCTACGAGCTGCCGGTCTATCCCTTCGTCGAACCGGCCGAGCTGCGCGGCAAGCTGGGCCGGCACGCGGTGGTGATCATCGGCGCCGGCCTGACGGGACTCACGGCCGCCTGCGATCTGGCGCTGCGCGGCATTCCCGCGGTGGTGCTGGACGAGGACGACACCGTCGGCGTGCGCGGATTCTCCAGCCGCGGCATCTGCTACGCGCAGAAGAGCCTCGAGATCTTCCACCGCCTCGGCGTCTATCCGCGCATGCTGGCCAAGGGCGTGCAATGGTCGATCGGCCGCACGTTCGCAGGCACCGACGAGGTGTATTCGTTCGACCTGAAGAAGGCGCGCACGCACGACGTTTCGCTGCAGCCGCCGTTCATCAACCTGCAGCAGTTCTATCTGGAGTGGTACCTGGTCGACCGCATCTACGAGCTCGGCGTGGTCGAACTGCGCTGGAAGAACAAGCTCGTCGACCTGGCGCTCGCGCGCGATCACGTGCGGCTGATCGTCGACACGCCCGCCGGGCGCTACGAGACCGAGGCGCAGTGGGTGATCGACTGCAGCGGCAGCCACAGCGCGGTGCCGCGGCTGCTCGGCGTGGGCGCGCAGGCGAGCCGCATCCTCGACCGCTGGTGCATCTCGGACGTGCGCTTCAAGCACGTGCCGCCGACCGAGCGCTGGACCTGGATCGAGGCACCCTTCAACGAGAACCGCGCGGTGTGGCAGCACCTGATGGCCGACCACATCTGGCGCCTCGACTACCAGATGGCGCCCGACGCCGATCCCGATGCGACCGCGCGGCCGGACGTCGTGCACGACCGGCTGCGGCGGCAGTTCGGCCCGGACGTCGAGTACGAGCTGGTCTGGGTCGGCCCGTACGCGTACCGCAGCCAGTGCCTCGACACGTTCCGTGCCGGCCGCGTGCTGTTCGCGGGCGACGCCGCACATGCGATGAGCCCGTTCGGAGCGCGCGGCGGCAACAGCGGCGTGCAGGACGCCGACAACCTGGTATGGAAGCTCGTGCTCGTGCTGCAGGGCCGCGCGCCGGAGCGACTGCTCGACAGCTACGACGCCGAGCGGCGCTTTGCCGCGCAGGACAATATCCGCATCACCAACCGCACCACGCGCTTCCTGTCCCCGCCGACGAAGAACGAGCGCCTGCTGCGCGACGCGGTGATCTCGCTGGCGCGCGAATATCCCTTTGCGCGCGCGTTCGTCAACACCGGGCGCCTGTCGACGCCGACCCGGTACGCCGATTCGCCGCTGAACATCGGCACCGGCGGGGGCGGTCACGTGCAGAACGTCGTGCTGTGGCTTCCGGACGGATCGCGCGGCGACCTGGTCGCGCTGCTGCTGCAGGCCGACCATGCGCTGCTGGCGCTGATCTTCGGCGAGCTCGACGCGCTGCGGGCGCAGGAATTCGAAATGCTCGAGGAGCGCTACCCGGTCCGCTTCTTCTGCGTGCGCGCGGAAGAGGGAAGCACGAGCACCTTTCCCACGGTGATCGATCCGGACGGACGCCTGGCCGACCACGTCGGCGCCGGCAGCGAAGACATCGCGATCGTGCGGCCCGACCTGCACCTGGCGGGGCTGATCGACGATGCCTCGGCGGGTGACCTCGAACATGCGTTGCGGACCGTGCTGGGGGTGCAATGAAAACAGAACTGACGCTGAAGAACCCGGACGCTTTCTACGAGGCCTGGCTCGATGCGCAGCGCGGCCTTGCCGACGAGCAGAGCGCGCTGCTGAACGCGCG